>JBBSAX010000011.1:0-48696 GCA_038251885.1 Pyrinomonadales bacterium
TGGCGTTAATTTATCAATAATCGTTTGAAGATGTTCGATTGAAGCGACTGCGACCTTTAAAATAAACGAATCGCCGCCCGTTCCGCGATGACATTCCAAAACCTCTTTTGATTCCTTCGCAACTTCGACAATGTGCGAATAGTCCACGCCCGAAATGCTCATTCGGACAAACGCCAGAATCGGCAAACCGACTTTTGCCGTGTCAATTTCCACACGATAACCCGTGATGATTTTCGCATCTTCCAACTTTCGAATTCTTTCAATAATTGCCGGAGTTGTCAGACCGATTCTGCGGCTCAATTCGGCATAACTCGTCCGCGCATCTTTTTGCAGTTCTAGAAGTATTTTCCAGTCAATTTCATCAATCATTTTAGATTTTAAAGTCAAAAGCAACAATTTCCTTTGATTATAAAGAATATACCGATTAAAAACTAATCATACTTATTCAAAAAAATCAGCAAATCAGTTAAAATATTTATTAGTTTATAAATATTTTTTATATTATGCGCCGCTGCAATTTTAAGGAGATTTCCAAATGTTTAGTGAACAAACTTTAACGACCGAACCTGTGAATATGACAAATTATCCGGTAAAAGATGAAGATTTGCCCGATTTTACTGATATGCCGTTTGAAGATATCGAAGAACTTCCAATCGAGCATCCGGGCGCGACCGATATGGAATATCGAAAACGGCGCGATTATATTGCGAGTCTTTCTAAAAAATTCCGCGAAACAGGAAAAATCACGGACGTTGATTACAACGAAGACGAACAAAGCGTCTGGCGATATGTGGCAGGCGAACTCGAAGAATTACACCAAAAACACGCGTCGCCTTTTTATTTGAAGGCAAAAAAAGATTTGGGAATGAGCAACGACCGCATTCCGCAACTTTCGGAAATGACGAAACGCTTGCAGGAAACAACCGGATTTCGCCTCGCGCCGATTGAAGGATTGGTTGACACACGCGCTTTTCTGAGTTGGCTCTCGTGGCGCACGATGCTTTCGACGCAGTATATTCGCCACCATTCGCGTCCCGGTTACACGCCCGAACCCGACATCGTTCACGAAGCGATGGGACATATTCCGATGTTCACAAACAAGAATTTTGCCGATTATTCACAATTCATCGGACACGGCGCGAGAATCGCAACTGACGAACAACTCGAAGAATTAGGCAGACTTTACTGGTTCACGGTCGAATTCGGAATGGTCGAACACGAAGGCGACATCAAGGCTTACGGCGCGGGACTTCTTTCAAGTTTCGGCGAATTAAAACACGCCTTCTCCGATAATGTCGAAAGAAAGCCGTTTAATTTGGAAGAAGTTATCAACACCGATTACGAGTATTCCGATATGCAGCCGCTTCTTTTCGTGATTCCGAGTTACTCCGAATTGAAGGAACAGACGCGCAAATATATCGAAAGTTTTGGCAAAAAGTAGTATTTTAAATTTATGGAAACGGTAAAAGTTACAAAATCTTTGGCTAAAAAAGTTGAAAGAACTGCAAAACAGATGCGTGTTTCGAGCGATAAACTTGTTGCCTTGGCATTAGAAGATTTTCTCGAACGCAAAAAAAATAATGATTTACTCAAAGCTATTAACGAAGCCTATAAAGATGAACCGACAGCGGAAGAACGCGAAGAATTTCGTGCATTGAGAAATAAATCTTTTGAGGCTTTGGACGAATGGAAATAAGACAAGGCGACATATTTTGGGTTGACGCTAAAAAACCTGTCGGTTCTGCGCCCGGATTTACGCGCCCGTTTGTCGTCATTCAAAACAATTTGTTCAATCGCGGCAATATAAATACGGTTTTGGTTTGCGCTTTGACGACAAATCTTAATCGCGCCGACGCGCCCGGAAACGTGCGACTTTATAAAGATGAAGCAAATCTGCCGAAACCGAGCGTCGTCGTTGTTTCACAGATGCTGACGCTCGACAAATCAGAATTGCGCGAGAAAATTGGAACTCTTTCCAAACGCCGCGTTGACGAGATTCTCGAAGGTATCAAACTTTTAACCGAACCGCGCGACGTTGATGAGGAGATTGAATAAAAATTTATGCGACACATTCAGCGTTCAATGTTGCTTTTGATTTGTCTGACGGTTTTGTTCGCGTCTTTTGTTGGGGCGCAAGAAAATAATTTTAGAGTTAGTTTGTAATCAATATGAAAAAAATATTCTTAATAATTTTATCGCTTCTTTTTGTGACAGTTTCTCAAGCACAACAAATTTCTTCTGATTGTCGAAAAATGGATTTTTTGAATGACGAAGAAGTAGATATAAATGCTTCGTCTTTTGTTGGCAAAATAAAAGAAATTAAAATTCTTGCACAATACCCTGAAAGCGACGAGCCGCAAGAAATTACAACAACTATTAAATTTGATGATAAAGGGAGAATAAAGGAAACATATCTGACCAATGCGAGAATAAAAATGTATGGCAGAACGGTTTATTTCTACGATGCTCAGAATCGAATAATCAAAAAGACTGGTTATAATCCAGACGGCTCTGCGGTAACAGAAGATGTTTTCGGTTATAACTCAAATGGAGGTCTTGAATTGAAAGCCGTTCAAAACGCCACAACTAAGAAAGTTATAATGAAAACCGAGTACAGGTATGAATCGCCGGAAGTTTATTCGCAGTTTTATGATGGAAAATTTGCCCGTCGGATAATACTGACAAAAGATGAGAAATGCAGAATCATCGAATCAAATTCATATAAAGAAGATAAAATTTTGGAAAACAAACTGACGACGAATTATGACGACAAAAATAATGTTGTTGAGTCAATAGTTTTTTCGCCAAACGGCAGAATAATCGAAAAGAGAAAGTATGAATACGAATATGATAATAAAGGCAATTGGATTAAGAAAAACATTTACGAATGGACTTTCCGAGACGGTGATAAACCTTACACCTTAATCAAAACAATGCAAAGAACAATTACATATTCAAATTCAAATTAGAAATTTTATAAAGAGGCAAGTATGACAGACGAAAAAAATCCATTAGATTTGAAAAAGACACATCACGTTGAGTTTTACGTCGGCAACGCGAAGCAGGCGGGGTTTTATTATCGCGATTCTTTCCGGTTTGAGGTGTAAGTTGCACTTTTGGACAACTTTCAATAAATTTGAGATATGAGCGAGAAGTTCAGAGCGGTTGTTTTTTATAAAAATCACTTCAACGATTTCTTTGCCGAACAAAAGCAAAAGGTTAAAGACAAAATTATCTGGACGCTTCGCTTGATTGAAGAATTGCCGCGAGTTCCTGAAACGTATCTGAAAAGTTTGGCAGAAACGGACGAGCTTTTTGAAATTCGCATCAAACAAGGCAGTGATATTTTTCGGGTTTTCTGTATTTTTGATGAAGGTAAAATAATTGTTTTATTCAACGCATTTCAAAAGAAAACTCAAAAAACTCCAAAAAAGAAAATCGAAAAAGCCTTGAAAATTAAGGACGAATATTATGCAGAAAAAAAATAACTTGAAAACGCTTGACGCTTTTATTGATGACAATTACGGCAAAAAAGGAAATGCGAAGCGCGACAAATTTGAAAAAGGTTACGAGGAATTTAAACTCGGTGTAATGATTCAAGAAGCACGACTGCAAAAAGGTTTGACGCAAGAACAACTCGCCGAAAAATGCGGCACGAACAAAGCATATATTTCAAAAATCGAGAATAACATCAAAGACGTTCGGCTTTCGACGCTGAAAAAAATCATCGAAATCGGACTCGACGGACATCTTGAGCTTTCAATTAAATTATAAATAAAAATATGACAGACGAAAAAAATCCATTAGGTTTGAAGAAAATACATCACGTCGAGTTTTACGTCGGCAACGCGAAGCAGGCGGAGTTTTATTATCGGAAGGCGTTCGGGTTTTCGCGGGCGGCTTATTCGGGTTTGGAAACGGGAAATCGGGAAACGACGAGTTATGTTTTGCGGCAGAATCGCGTTAATTTCGTTTTGACCACGCCCTTAACGCCCGAACATTATGCGGCGGAACATATCAAACAGCACGGCGACGGCGTGCGCGATATTGCGTTTATGGTCGAAGATGCCGACCACGCTTTCAGCGAAGCGATCAAGCGCGGCGCGACGGCGCATATCGAACCGCACGATTGGAAGGATGAAAACGGCAGCGTTCGCAAAGCGGCGATTCACACTTACGGCGACACGATTCATTCGTTTCTTTCCTACGGCGGAAACCCGCGCGTAAGCAAGGGTGCGAATGGTAACGGCGCGAATGGAAATGACGTTCAACCCGCCGCTACCGCAGATGATTCTGACAGTTTGCACAATTACAACGGCGTGTTTCTGCCCGGATTCGTCCCGCAGGAAGTCGCGGGCGAAGATGTCGGCATTGTTTTAGTTGACCATATCGTCGGTAATGTCGAACTCGGCAAGATGAATTTCTGGTGCGATTTTTACCGCGACGTGATGGGATTTGAGCGTTACATCACGTTTGACGACAAAGACATTTCGACCGAATATTCGTCGCTGATGTCAATCGTGATGTCGGACGGCGGACACAACATCAAATTCCCGATCAACGAACCGGCAGAAGGCAAAGGCGGCAAATCGCAGATTCAGGAATACATAGATTTTTACGGCTCGGCAGGCGCACAGCACGTCGCGCTTCTGTGTAAAGATATTGGCGCGACGGTCAAAAAATTACAGGCAAACGGCGTGGAATTTCTGCGCGTTCCCGATTCATATTACGACGACATCCCCGAACGAGTCGGCGCGATTGACGAGGACATCGAAGACCTCAAAGAACTCGGCTTGCTCGTTGACCGCGACGACGAAGGTTATCTCTTACAGATATTCTCAAAACCCGTCGAAGACCGCCCGACCGTTTTCTACGAAATTCTCCAAAGAAAAGGCTGTAAAGGCTTTGGTAAAGGAAATTTCAAAGCGTTGTTCGTTTCGATTGAGGAAGAACAGCGAAAACGCGGGAATTTGTAAGAATTAGCCACGAACAAACACGAAAAAGACACGAAAAAAGAAAAAGCAAATGGACGAGAAAATAATTTATAAGGAACTTTCGTATAAAATTGTCGGTTTAGCAATTCAGGTGCGAAAAGAATTAGGATTTGGTTTTCTTGAAAAAGTTTATGAAAATGCGTTAATGATTTTGTTGGAAGAGAATAGAATTGAAGCGAAACAACAATTTCCAATAAAGGTAAGTTTTCACGGTCGAATTGTCGGCGATTATATTGCTGATATTTTAGTTGAAGATTCGATAATTCTGGAATTAAAAGCGCAGGATAAAATTATTTCAGCGCATAAAGCACAAACTCTGAATTATCTGAAAGCTACAGGTTTAAGACTTGCGATTCTTTTGAATTTTGGCAAAGAAATGTTAGAACACGAAAGATTAGTTTTGTAAGCCACGAACAAACACGAAATTTCACGAAAGAATTTTCGGGAAATTCAATCTAAAGGTTATCTTAAAAACAGTTTTTAAATTTTAGTTTTATTTTTGTGTCCTTTTCGTGTTTGTTCGTGGCTAAATTGATTTATGGAAATTAAATATCAAACAGGTTTCGGCAATGAATTTGCAACCGAAGCTGTTGAAGGCGCGTTACCGATTGGCAGAAATTCGCCGCAGATTGCGCCGCTCGGACTTTATGCGGAACAGTTTTCGGGGACGGCTTTTACTGCGCCGCGCTCGTTTAATAAACGGACTTGGACGTATCGCATTCGCCCATCGGTAACGCATAAACCGTTTGCGCGGATTGATAATAATTTGCTCGTTTCAAAGTTTGATAAATTGGAAACCACGCCGAATCAACTGCGTTGGAATCCTTTGCCGATGCCCGAAAGCGAAACGGATTTTATTGACGGTTTGACGACGATTGCGGGAAACGGCGATTTGTTTGCACAGACGGGAATTGCGATTCATATTTTTGCCTGTAACAAAGATATGACCGATAGATTTTTCTACAATGCAGATGGCGAAATGCTCGTCGTCGCGGAGAAAAATCGCGTCAGATTTTTAACCGAATTAGGAATAATCGAGATCAAATCAGGCGAAATTGCTGTTTTGCCGAGAGGTTTGAAATTCCGCGTCGAACTGCCGGACGGCGACGCTCGCGGTTACATTTGCGAAAATTACGGCACACAATTCCGTCTGCCCGATCTCGGACCAATCGGCGCGAACGGTCTGGCAAACGCAAGAGATTTTGAAACGCCGGTTGCGTGGTTTGAAGACGTTGACGGCGAGTTTGAACTCGTGGCGAAATTTGGCGGCAATCTCTGGAGTTGTCAAATAGTTCATTCGCCGCTCGATGTCGTCGGCTGGCACGGAAACTACGCGCCTTACAAATACGATTTGCGAAGATTTAACACGATTGGAAGCATTTCATTCGATCATCCCGATCCGTCAATTTTCACGGTTTTAACTTCGCCTTCGTCGGAACACGGCACGGCGAATTGTGATTTCGTGATTTTTCCCGACCGCTGGCTGGTTCAAGAAAACACATTTCGTCCGCCGTGGTTTCACCGTAATACTATGAGCGAATATATGGGCTTGTGCTACGGTCAATACGACGCGAAAGAAGAAGGCTTCGTCGCGGGCGGAGGTTCGCTTCACAATCAAATGTCAGCACACGGACCTGATTTGGAAGCGTTTGAAAAAGCGTCGAACGCCGAATTAAAACCGCAAAAATTAGAAGGCACGATGGCGTTTATGTTTGAATCACGCTATATCATTCGCCCGACAAAGTTTGCGATGGAAACATCGGAACTTCAACACGAATATTTTGAAGTTTGGCAGAAATTGGAAAAGAAATTTAAAGGTTAAAACGGAACGCGAACTTAAGTTCGCCAGTAAAAATCGAAAAAGATGTTTAGAGCGCACTATTTCGAGCAAACAAAATACTATGACTGGCGAACTAAAGTTCGCGTTCCGATCTTTTTTTATTTAACTAAAATTTAACCAACTTTTACCGCGCAACCATTTTTATCGGATTCACGCGCCGCATCTAAAACTTTTTGAACTTTTAAGCCGTCTTCAAAAGTCGCGGCGTGTTTGATTTCAGTTTTTCCTTCTTTAATTGCACTAATAATTTCGGGCGCAAATTGCATAAATCCGCGCGAAAATCCGGTGTCGCCGACTCCTTCGACATATTTGCCTAAATCCGTTTCAATCCGTGTCCAATCTTTTTCATCTTTTTTGGCGATTTCGACTTCGCCCCGAAAATCAATGCGAATTGCGCCTTCCGTGCCGAAAAATTCTATAATGTTTTGATAATTCGGATATTCGACGAGTGAAGTCGAAATCAATCCCGTGGCATCTTCAGTCAGATCGCTTTCGGCAAACCGCAGAATCATATTACATTCGTCATCGCTTGTAACTTCGCGTATTTCGCCGTTTTTTTCGTCATTTCGCTGTTTGATGTGTGTTTGTAACTGGCAAAAAACCTGCGAGATTTCCGTGTCCAAAAACCAGTTGAATGAATCAATGATATGCGAAACAATTGCGCCGAGTGCGCCGCCGCCGTGTTTTTCGGTTGACCACCACGTAAAAGGCAAATCGGGATTTCCGCGTGATGCGTTGCGAAAATTATATTTTGCGTGGCGGACTTTTCCGATTTCGCCGTCCCGAAGCATTTTATACGCTTTTTGCCGACCGTTTTGAAAGCGAAGTTCGTGATCAATCAATGCCAGAACGCCTTTTTCTTTAGATTTTTCGGTCATTTCTGCGGCTTCCTTGACATTCATCGCCATCGGTTTTTCGCACAAAATATGTTTGCCGAGTTCGATTGCCGCCAAAGTCATTTCATAATGCGTGTCCGGCGGAGTCGTGATGCAAACTAAATCAACATCTTCGCGTTCGACTGTTTCGCGCCAATTATCCGTAAAATGCGCGATGCCGAATTCATTCGCCGTGCTTTCGGCATTTTCGAGATGTCCGCTGGTGACGGAAATTATCTCCGCATCTTTGCATTCTAAAAAACACGGAATCTGCACTTTTCGCGCGAAACCCGTTCCGATTATTCCGATTCCGATTTTCTTTTTCATTCCAAAAATTAAACCACGAAAAGCGTCCAAAAAACAAAAAGCGCAAGAAAAATAAATTCTCACGCCACAAAGTTTTGAACTTTAACTTTTAATAAATGTGTATATTATCTCTAACAAAGTATCTTAATCAGCAATTCATAATTCACCATTCACCGTTGAATTCTCAGCTTTCGTCAATTCCTAATTGCAAAGTTCCTGCGCCTTTTTTCATTTTCTTGCCATAATTCAGAAAGTGTTCGTAGGCTTCGCGGTTTTCTTCAGTCATATAGACAATTTTCGCGCCGATCAGATATTGAGAAACCGAAATATGCTTGCCGACCTGTTCATATCTTTGACCGACGATTTGAAGTTTCACTTTTCCGGTTGGCAAATCCAATTCGGCATTTAACGTCCGACCTTCGCCGACCAGATAATATTCATTAATACGAACTGCCGAAACAATGAAAGCGATTCCGGTCTGACTTAAATCTTTTGTTTCTCCGGTGATAAAGAGACTGTTCACCGGCATTCGTAATTTTCCCGTATTTCTATCGGGTTCAAATGTCAGTTTGATCGGAACGGCGTAGTCGCGGCGGGTGGCAGTTACCTGCTTTGACACGGATTTGTTTAATTGTGTAAAAAGTTTTCGAAACATTTATTTGGGTTTGTTAATCGGCTAATTCAAAGTATTGCAATACGTTTCGGCATTATAAACCTATTTTTCAGCAGATTTCAACACTTATTTTCAATATATTCCGATTTTTACTAATTTTTAACGGGTTTTCCCTTATTATCTTCACTCTTTATACTAGATTTTTGGTTCATGCCGACTGTTAAAAGATAAGAGAGCTTGCCCGTTTTGCCATAAACGGCAGGTTCTGCCGAAGCATAATAGCTCTTTTTATCAAAAGTCAGTGTGATATTGAATTTATATCCGGTCGAGTCTGCCGTTTTTATGTCATCGGGAAGAAATCCGCTTTGGATTAATGCCGCAAAATCACCGTAAAGTCCGCCGTTTTGAGCTGAATAAACGAGTTGCGCTTTGAAAATTCTTTCAAGCATCGCTTTGGCTTCTTCCTGATGAGTTTCGATTTTCAGCGCAAAGAAATAATTCTTACCTTCTTTTTTAACGACTTTTTCGGCTTCTTCATCAAGCGTTAAAATTACCCAAACGCCGTTTTCGCGCCGCAATTTTATTTCCTGCAATTTCAATTCTTCCGTTTCATTATCGGGCAATTTTGCCGTTACCGTTGCTTCTTCATTTGAAACAATCTCACCGTTGATGGCAATTTCCGCCGGAATTTGTGTCGCAAGCGCATCAAAATCAATCTGCAAATCTTTGAGTTCCGCTTCGTTCAAACTTTCAATTGCGGGACGCAGATTTGTTAGAAATAAAGCATCACGAAAATTTCTTTCGCGCATTTTCTGATAAAAAACACGGACCGTATCGGCAGGCGAATTCGGCTCTATCTTGATTTTCGCTTTTAATTCGCTATTTTCCGGTGCATTCAAAACTACCGGATTTTCAACTTTTTTCAGCGATTCAACCGGATCTTTCGCTGCTTCGACCGCGCAACCGTTGATTAATAAAACCGAACAAAAACCTGCTAAAATAAAAGCGTTTAGACACTTTTTGATTTGAAAAACTTTATCGAACATTAATTCTTTTCTCCGAAATTTTGACTTTAGATTTTGAAAGAAGATTGTTTAAGAATCGGCAGAGCATAGATAATTTCATCTATGATGAGAAAGATTATATCGCACTTTGTTAAAAGTTGTAAAATTATTTTTGCAATGTTTTTACATTTTTCTGGAATTATTATTTTATTAGAGGTTTATATGGGAAATTGTTTAAGTCAGATAAGCGAAAAACGCCTTCGTAGGTTTAATTTACGAAGGCGTTTTTTTATCACATTTCAGCAAAGTTAATTTGCCAGAAAATTATTCTAAATTTTGCGGCGGCGTAGAGATTACATCATTTTTTTTACCTCTGAAGAAAATCTCTCTGCCGACAAAATAAAGGAAAACCGACATAATCAAAAACGGAATCATTCCGAGCCAGTCGGAATTCGGTCCGGCGTAGAACGGATTATTTGCTTCCGACCATTTCGAGAACGAACCGACCGTATCGGCGAAATAAACCGACGCGACCGCCAGCAGAATTCCGGCGAGCGCACCGCCCGCGATGTAGCCCGAAGCGAGCAAAACGCCCGGACTTTTATCGGTTTCGGCGATTATTTCTTCTTCCGTTAAATCTTTGGCAGCAAGTTTTCGCCGTAAATACAGATCAACGCCCCAGCGAACCATTCCGCCGAAGAAGATCGGCGCACTTGCGGAAATCGGCAAATATAAACCGACCGCAAAAGCGAGCGACGAAATGCCGCAGAATTCTAAGGTTACGGCGATCATCACGCCGAGCAGAACCAAACCCCAGGGCAATTCCTGACTCAGAATTCCTTTGATGATGTAGCTCATCAAAGTTGCTTTCGGAGCGCGATATTTTTCGACTTCTTGATAAACCGGATTTCCGCTTGCGTCAACGCCCGTTTGCAGTTGGCTGACCGTGCCGTTGATTCCGGGATCAACTAAATAAACGGGTTTGCCTTGCATATTGACCAAATATCTTCCCGGTTCGCCGATTTTCGCGTCCGTATTGTGCCAGACGCGATAGGTTGCCGTGTCGGTCGTGCCGATAAAACCGGGAACTTTTTCGGCTTTCAATTGTCCGTTATATCTTAAAAGCTGCTGTTCGGGAACTTGAAATGTCGCGGCAAATTTTTCGGACGCGACTTGTGTATAAACGGTCGAAGAATCATTTAATTGAATCAAAATCGGACCTAAAAACAAAGCCGAAACGAGTGCGCCGATCAAGATTGCGGTCTGCTGTTTCCATGGCGTTCCGCCCACCCAAAAGCCTGTTTTTAAATCCTGCGAAGTCGTTCCGCCGTTTGAAGCGGCGATGCAGACGATGCCGCCGACCGAAAGTGCCGTTACGAAATAAGGATCGGGCGCAGTCCAACCGACGAGCAAAAAGACGAGCGAAGTTAAAAGAAGCGTGGCGACCGTCATTCCCGAAATGGGATTTGACGAAGAACCGATCTCGCCCGTCAGACGCGATGAAACGGTTACAAAAAGAAATCCGAAAATGATAATCAGCAACGCGCCTAAAATGTTCATTTTCAGCCACGGAACGAATGTAATAACAATTATTAGAGCAAGAATTCCGATGACCACATATTTCATCGAAAGGTCTTGTTCGGTGCGCGGATTTCCGCCGCTGTCCGCGGTTTCCTTTCTGCCGCGAAAATCGGCGATGCTTCCGCGTATTCCGTGCCAGATGATCGGCAGAGAGCGAAACAGACTGATGATTCCGCCCGCCGCAACTGCGCCCGCGCCGATGTATAAAATATATGTGCTTTGAATGCTGTTCGCGCCTTCGATTGCCATATCAGCGATCAGAACGCTTGTCGAAGGCGCAAGCGGTTCGGTTAAACCCGCGCCGAAATAGCGGATCATCGGAATCAAAACCAAGTAAGCTAAAACGCCGCCCGCGAACATAATTCCAGAGATTTTCGGACCGATGATGTAGCCGACACCTAAAAGCGCGGGATTATTTTCCAGCGAAACTGAACCGCCGCGAAAAGGTTCGCCGAATTCTTTGGTCGGATATTCCTTCCAACCGCTGAAAACTTTCATTATCGAGTTGTAAATAAATCCTATTCCAAATCCGGCAGCGATAATTAAACCGCCATTGACCGCAGTTGCCGAATCATCTTTTCGGGCGATTTCCGAAGCGTTTTTTGATTCATCCGATGCACCCGCGATCAAAACTTGAGCGCAAGCCGTGCCTTCGGGATATTTCAAAATTCCGTGCTGATCGCGAATTAACGCACGCCGAAGCGGAATCATCATTAAAATTCCTAAAAGTCCGCCGAGAACTGCAACGAGCGTTACGTGCGCGAAGTCCAAATCAAATCCGAGAATCATAATCGCCGGCATCGTTACGCCGACACCGAACGCGATGGATTCGCCCGCGCTGCCCGTTGTCTGTACGATATTGTGTTCGAGAATCGTCGCATCTTTCACACCGATTTTAGAAAGCAGACGAAATAACGTGATCGAAATAACGGCAACCGGAATCGAAGCCGAAACGGTCAAACCGACTTTCAAAACCAGATAAAGCGACGACGCGCCGAAAACCACGCCGAGGATTGTACCGACGATCAAAGGCAGAATCGTCAACTCGCGCATATCTTTTACGCGGTCGGAAATATACGGTCGGAAATTTGCCAGAAACGGATTGTCTTTCATAAACGAAAATCAAGCCTCCGAGATTTTTTGAAATTAAAGGGGAAGAGTTCTTTTGAATGAATCTTGCTTAATTTACATCGCATCAATTAAATAAGCAAGCAAAATGATAAAGCCGGGAGCGCAGGCTGCCAGCCTGCATCGTCGCGCCAGCGGCGAAACGGCGTTTGAAATCGAATCAAGTTAATTTTGCAAGCAAAGGCTTTTTCGCGCTATCGCGCTCATGCAGGCTGGCAGCCCGCGCTCCCGGCTTTTTGACGAAACCGTCAAATAGTTTAGAATTATCAAAAATCCAAACGGAGTTCCTATTTAATGAATAACAAATCTATTTCTGCGTTTCTGCATTTCTTCGGTTTAATTTTGCTTTTAACATTTTCAGCCTTCGCGCAAAAAATTCCCGCGCCGAAGGATGTCATCGGATTTACGCCCGGCGAAGATAAAAAACTCGCAAGTTGGGCGAGCATTGTTGATTATTTTCAAAAACTCGACGCGGCATCTGATCGTGTGAATTTTCAAGAGATCGGCAAAACAACGGAAGGGAAACCTTTTGTTTACGCGACGATTTCCACGCCGGAAAATCTCAAAAATCTCAAAAAATATATTGACATCAACGATAAGCTCGCCGATCCGCGCATTATTAAACGCAACGATAAAACCGCGCAGGAATTAATCAAACAGGGCAAAACTTTCGTTTTGATAACTTGCGGAATTCATTCAACCGAAGTCGGTTCGACGCTTTCTTCGATGTTGATCGCGGAAAAATTGGCGAAAGCTGAAGACGCGGAAACTAAGAAGATTTTGGAAAATACGATCATCGTTTTAGTTCCTTCACTCAATCCCGACGGTGTTGATATTGTGAAAAATTGGTATGACAAAACTTTGGGGACGAAGTTTGAAGGCACGTCGCCGCCGGAGCTTTATCAGAAGTATGTCGGACACGACAACAACCGCGATTGGTATGCGTTCACGCAGGTTGAAACTCAGCTGACGGTGGACAAAATTCACAACGTATTTCACCCGCAGATCGTCCACGACATTCATCAGCAAGGCGCAAACGGTGCGCGGCTTTTTCTGCCGCCGTATGAACCGCCTGTCGAACCGAATGTGCCGAAAGAATTGATCGAAGGCTACACACAGCTTGGCAATTTTATGGCGAAGGATTTGCGCGGCAAAGGTTTTGAAGGCATCACGACCAACACAACCTACGACGCTTGGACACCGGCGCGGGCGTATTCGCATTATCACGGCGGCGTGCGGATTTTGTCGGAAACCGCTTCGGCAAATCTCGCTTCGCCGATTGAAGTTAAATTTGAAGACTTGCGAAAAGGACGCGGGTTTGACTCGAAAACCGAATCCGAAAACTTCGCGCCCGTCTGGAAAGGCGGCAAATGGGGAATGGGCGACATTACAAAATATATGACCGCCGGAGCATTCAGTTTATTAAAACACGCGGCGGAAAATCGCGGGCAATGGCTTTCGAGATTTTACGAGATTGGGAAAGAAGCGACAAGACCGCGCGAAGATGGTGAATTATTTGCTTATATTCTTGATAAAAAAAATAGCCGATTCAGTTCTAAGTTTCACAGTATTTTGGAAAGAGCCGGAGTAGAATTTACAGAGGTTGGAAAATTTTCTTACGGTGGCAAAGAATATGAAGATTATACGAAAATAATTTTAATAAATCAGCCTTATTCGGCTTTTGCTAAAGTAATGATTGAACCGCAAAAGTATCCTAATTCGCTAGATAAAAATGGTCAGCCGATACCGCCGTATGACGTTACAGCACACAATCTTGCGCTTTTAACCGATACAAAATTAGTTGCGATTACAAATCCAATTAAATTTAATGAACCGCCTAAAACGGGTGGAAGCGGAAGCGGAAGCGGGAGCGGAAATCGTTGCAATTCCATAGATTACCGCGCAACTTATCGTTCACACATTCCGGTAATGGATGAGGGCTGGACACGCTGGGTAATTGAAGAGAATTATCAATACCGAAAACCTTGCACGAATTATGTTTCCATAAATAATGCAGAAATCAATTCTGAAAGAGTCAACAAATACAAATCAATAATCTTCCCCGACCAATCGCCGAATCAAATGTTAAACGGCTATCCGAAAGGCTCGATGCCCGACGAATACACGGGCGGAATCGGCAAAGAAGGCGTGGAAAATCTGCGGAAATTCACGGAAGCGGGCGGAACTCTGGTTTTCCTGAACCGCGCTTCGGATTTTGCCATCGAACAATTCGATTTGCCCGTCCGCGACGTTACGAAGGGTTTGAGCGACAAGGATTTTTACATTCCCGGCTCGATTCTTCGCACGACGCTTGACACGAAACATCCGATTGCAAAGGGAATGCCCGAACAATCAATCGCGTGGTTTGAAGATTCGCCCGCGTTTGAAATTACTGAAAGCGAAGATACAAATGTCGAAATAATCGCGCGTTATCCGAACAAAACGGAAGATATTTTATTATCGGGTTGGGCTTTAGGCGCGGAAAAACTGGCGGGAAAAGCCGCGCTCATTTCCGTCAAAATGGGCAAAGGCAAGATCGTTCTTTTCGGTTTCCGCCCGCAATATCGCGGTCAATCTCTGGCAACTTTTCCGCTTTTGTTTAATGCGATTTCAAATTAGAAAAGAACTATTTAACCGAGAAACACGCGAAATACGCAAAAAAATAATTAACAATTCCAACAGTTTTATTTTATTTTTAGCGTCTTTTCGCGTATTTCGCGGTTAATCAAAATCCCCAACAAAAATATTGAACTATCTTCAACCAATCTGTTAAACTGTGTTTATCTTAACGACAGTTGAGAATTCCTAAAATTCAAACAAACAAAATTATGCAAAATCAAAAGTATTATCGTTTAGCAGTTTTTTCTGCATTTTTTTTACTCCTTCAAGTCGTAAACTTTTCTACGGCACAAGCCCAAGAATCGAAACAAAAGCCTGAAATGAGCGTCGTCGGCATTGAACTCGGCAATCGTGAATCGGCGAAAAAATATCTCTTGCCCGGACACGCACCGCGCGTTCAAGAAGACGGCAAAGCGAGTTATTTTTTCTACAACGAATGGGGAACGCAAGTTATGCGTCTGACGGTCGCATCGGTTGACGATCCGTATTTCATTACCGAAATCGAAGTTTTTTCGGTCGGCGAAACCTATTCGAAAAGACATTATCAAGACAAAGAACACGGTTTGATGATGACCGAAAACGGCATTTTTATCGGCTTTCGCCAAACCGCGATGAATCTTATAGTCGGTATCAGAAATGCCGGAAAACCAAATATGATCGGTCCCGGCGAAGTCATTGACCTCAAAGGCGAACCGAAAGAGCGAGTTAAAGCGGAAGAAAACAGGGAAGTTTTAACCTACGAAATTTCCGATATTAAATTGTCCGACGAAAATCTAACAGCCAACTACGAAGCACGTTACGAATTTTACAAGAAAAAGCTGAAAAGATTTTCCTTAAAAATTAATTTAGAAAAAGAAAAACTGGCAAAAAAGTAAATTAAAAGCCGGGAGCGCAGGTTGCCAACCTGCATCGTCGCGCCAGCGGCGGAAAAGCGTTTGATTACAATAAAGTTTGTTGATTGCAAAGGCTTTTTCGCGCTATCGCGCTCATGCAGGTTGGCAACCTGCGCTCCCGGCGATTATTCTTTTCTTTTGTATGCGCTTGAGAATTCCCAATCTTTAAAATCCTTACACAAACCTGCTTTTACGGGATTGTTTTCAATATAATCAATCGTGTCTTCAAAATGTTTGTAATCACGAATGTAGCGATCAAAAGGCTCTTGAAACCAAAATCTTCCGCTTCTTCCTAAAACTTTGTTTGCTTCATTTGCGGTATAAGATTTACAAGAATGAACAATCTCGGACAAAGAGAATTCGGCTTTTGGTGTTAAAAGCTGATGTATATGATTCGGCATAATCACCCACGAATATAATTTGTATTTTTTTTCGTCAAAATATAACAAATTTTCACGGACAATTTTGGCAATTCTTTTATCTCTTAGAAAACAAGAACCATAACTTTGATCGAGATATTTTTCAATTCTTTGACGAAAGTCTGCATCGCTAATCTCATCTTTTTCCAATTCTATGCGCCATTTTTCCAAAACATTTTGCGGCAGTGAATCAGCTAAACGATATGTGAGAAATTGCGGAATTTCGCCGCCGTCAAAGTGCGGTAAATATCCGCGATAATACCAACCTTTCGGAGATTTATTCATCAACTTCTTTTGCCGGGAGCGCAGGTTGCCAACCTGCATCGTCGCGCCAGCGGCGAAACGGCGTTCGATTACATTCAAGTTTAAATAAAGTAAAGGCTTTTTCGCGCTATCGCGCTCATGCAGGTTGGCAACCTGCGCTCCCGGCAACTAGCCAATCGGATCGCCCGGAGTTTCCGGCAAAGGTTCAGTTTGTTTGCGCGGCGATGTTGGACGTTCTAAAAATTTTTCGATATTTTCGAGCATCGGGCGATTAAATTCATTTCCCATCCCGCGACTCAAACGACTTTTTAATTCGGCGGCGATTTTATGTAAACCTTCCGTTGCAACGGCGCGAACCTGTGTTTGCGCGTTTTCGTCTGAAGCGAGATTCATTAAATTTCTAGCTAGAGAACTTTGCACGGTTCTTTGTATTTCGGCGTAATAATCATTTTTTGAAACCGGAGTTTTCCACGTCGAATTTATCAAATTATCAACAACTTCGCGGAAATGTGGATTATTTTTATCTCGTGAATTAAAGGTGATCAGGCGCGCTGCGCGATTCGGTTCGAGCAATCCTTTAAGTGTAAAATCAGCCGCAATTTCTGCCGCGCCGATTGGATCGAAAATCGGATCGGTGCGTTTTGGGAAAGTTTCCGAACGCTGTGAATCATAGCCGTAAGCCGTCGGTAGAATTATTTTCAAAATATTTTCGGGAACAGCAAGTTCTTCCGGTTTGATTGTTTCCAAAACCGTCTGCAAAGCCTCGCGTTGTTTTTGCGCGGGAACAATTTCAGCGATTTTGTTCGGGTTTGCCGAATTTCCCATTTTTACTGCGTAAGTATAATAAACGCCGCCGATAGATTTTATTGCTGCCGTTAATTGATAACGATGATGAAGATAAAGCGGCAAAAATTCGTTTTCTAGTTCGGAAAGCGGCGTTCCTTCCGCAATATTCTGTAAACCGAAATTGTTTAAACCAATACGCCGAACCTGCATTGTGCGCCAAAGTTCGGCGACGGGATCGCTTCCGTTATCCCACAGATTTGAAAGCGGTTGCGCCGCGCTTGCGGGGCGCGTGTCGTTGTCGGAAATGAACAACATTCCGCGTTTTACGCCGTCTTCCAAAATCTTTTCGAGTTCCGCGCTCTCATTTGCGCTATCGGGAAAATCGGCGTAGGCGTAAATTGTCGCAAATTTATCATATTCACCGATTCCGACGGCGTAAGCGTTTGAAAAATTGAGTTTATTGTTTTTAATTTCGATCAGCGGTGCGGGATAATCCATCACCGAAGCGCGACCGTAAGTGCTGGCGGCGAAATTGTGCGCGAAACCAAGCGTGTGTCCGACTTCGTGCGCGGAAAGTTGGCGAATTCTGGCGAGCGACATCAAATTTGCATCGGCTTGTTTATCAGCTTTGAGCAAATAATCAACGTCCGGCATCGCCGCGAAATCGCACATCGCATTTGAAGCGTTGGCATATTGTGGAACCAATCCCGAACCGATCAGAAAATCTTGCCGCGCTCTTTGTGAATCAAGTGTTACGTCGCCTTTGATAATTTCGCCCGTTCGAGGATCGGTAATACTCGAACCGTAAGCCCAACCGCGCGTCGAGCGATGAACCCAATTTATGACGTTATATCGAACGTCCATCGGATCGGCATCCGGCGGCAAAACTTTTACCTGAAAAGCGTTTTTAAATCCCGCCGCTTCATACGCCGTGTTCCACCAAGTCGCGCCTTCGATTAAAGCGTCTTGAATCGCCTTAGGTGCGCCGTTGTCAACGTAATAAATTATCGGTTTGACGGGTTCGCTGATTTTTTCATTCGGATTTTTCTTTTCCAGACGATGGCGCGTGATCCAGCGTTTTTCGAGATTTTCGTTGATGTTTGTCGCGTAATCGTAAAAACTGATCGAATTTACGCCGACGCGCGGATCGAATTCGCGCGGTTTATAATTATTATCGGGCAATTCGACAAAAGAATGTCGTTCGCGCACCGTAACCGAATCGCCGGAAGGCGCGGTTTGATTGATTAATCTTCCCGTTTCAGTTTTCGACGTAAGGGTAACGGTCGCTTCGATTTCAGTGTTTTTTGGAAAACCTTTAGTATACGGCAAATAAAGTGCGCTTCGACTTTCGTCAAACGAAAAATTTCCCTGTTTCATCCGATTCAGACGATCCGAAACTCCATGTGCGTCGCGGATCAAAAACGCGGTTGCGTCAACCAAAAACTTTCCGCCTTCGCTCGCTTCCGTTTTAAATCCCCAGATCACCGATTTTGCAAAAGATTCTTCCGTTGCGCGGCGTTCTGCGGCGTTTTCGCTCATCGCACGGTAAGAATAATTTGGCTGAACGAGCAGAATTTTGTTACCCGCTTTTTCAAAATAAACAACTTTCGTATCGCCTAATTGTCCGCGATCAAGACCGATGGGATTTGAACCGACTCCGGTTGTCAGCGAAATTTGATAAAGAAATTCTCGATTAAACCGCGAAATTTCCAGATAAATTTTGCCGTCTTCACTGTTTAGATAAAGCGGCAGAAAGCCTTCGATTCTTTGCAGATTTTCCGTGATTTCGGCAAAAGTTTTCTTTTTTACTTCCGGTTTTTTTTCCTGTGCAAATGCAGAAAAAACGATGAATTGCAATAAAAATGACGCGAGAAAAAGTCGTTTCATAAAATTAAATGTCGAAGTTTTGATTTTTGTAAAGAAAACTTAACACTATTCGCCGAACAATATCAATTTGCCGGGAGCGCAGGTTGGCAACCTGCGCTCCGGTCAATTAGTATTTATTTTGAACACGGAATAAAATTTGAGCGTAAGGAATTGATATGAAAACAGATGTAATAATCGTCGGCGCGGGACCGACCGGACTTTCTTTGGCGTGTCAGTTAATCAGATACGGAATTGATTTCGTAATCGTTGATAAAAAGGAAAAGATCACGCCGTATTCAAAGGCAATCGGCGTTCAGGCGCGAACGCTGGAGATTTACGAGCAGATAAATCTTGCCGATAATTTAATAAAACAGGGAACTTTGGCGGAAAAAGTTCGGCTTGCCGAAGGCGGAAAAGTGCGTGGCGAAGTTAATTTGGCAAACATCGGCGGAGAAATGAGTCCGTATCCGTTTTTGTTGCTCGTCGAACAAAGTATGCACGAGCATCTGCTTTACGAATTTGTGAAATCGAACGGTAAAGACGTTTTGTGGAATACTGAACTTGAAAATTTTACGCAAGACGAAGCGGGCGTAAAAGCGACGACAAAAAATGCTGACGGAATGACGGAAGCGGTCGAAGCAAGATTTCTCGTCGGCTGCGACGGCTCAAAAAGTCCTGTGCGCCACGCGCTCGATTTGCAGTTTGAAGGCAGCACTTTTGAACGTCTTTTTTACGTTGCTGACGTTCAAATTGATTGGGAATATTCGCACGACGCGCTGATGGTTTGCCTCGCGCAAAGCACAATTACGGCATTTTTTCCGCTTCCGGGCGAAAAGCGTTACCGTATTGTCGGCACGTTTCCCGAAAATGAAGACCGGCGCGAAGGTGAAATTCTTTACGAAGAAATCGAAAAACAAATTATCAAAGATACTGAATTTGAACTGGATATTCACGATGTAAATTGGTTTTCGGTTTACAAAGTTCATTCGCGTCGCGTCGAAAAATTTTCGCGCGGCAGATGTTTTCTCGCCGGAGATTCGGCGCACGTTCACACACCGGCGGGAGCGCAGGGAATGAACACGGGAATTCAAGATGCGTATAATTTAGCGTGGAAATTAGCTTTAGTTCTGCGCGGAAAGGCAAACATCGGATTATTGGAAACTTATAACGAAGAACGGCTCGAAAATGCTAAACATCTTCTGAAAACGACGGATCGCCTTTTCGATTTCGGCGCAAGCGAAGATTCAATCGTCGCATTTATCCGCACGCACATTTTCCCGTTTATCGCCAACGCCGCTCTGCATCTGAAAACGGTTCAAAACTATATTTTCCCGCTCGTATCGCAAATCGGCATCAATTACCGCAAATCTTCTCTGAGCGAAAACGACGATTTTTTCCGCGTCAAAGCCGGTGACCGAATGCCTTATTTTTTGTATGAAAATATGAGTATTTACGAAAGATTAAAGCAGCCTAAATTTCATCTTTTATCTTTTTCCGACGGACAAAATAAACTGCCGAATTTTTCGCAGGAATTAACAGAATTTTCGGAATTCGTTGATTTTCACGAATTTCCGATCTTTCCGAATATAGCTGATACATTCGGTTCAAACGAGTCTTTCGTAATTCTTTTAAGACCTGATAATTATATCGGCTTTATTGCAAAGGCAAATGAATTAGAGAATTTGAGAAATTATTTGAACAGATATTTTATATAATAGGTCAGAACCATCTGCGGTAGCTGATGGTTGATGTCTAAATAAAAGATTTTTGAAAATTAAGTTAAGGTTATCAAGTTCAACCGCCCGCTACGGCAGGCGGTTCTGACATTTTGCACAAATCTTCTGCTTAATATCCGCCGCCTGAACCCGAACCGATTCCAGAACCCGTTACGTGAGTTTGCGGAAGAATTTCGTAATCATATTTTCCCAATTCCGCAACATCATAAAGTTTTTGCGCCAATTTTGAATTTATACTTAGTAGAAATTCATATTCGCTGTATGCACCGCTTTTATCGCCGCTTTTATAAAGACAATAACCGAGTTCGTAATGCGAATCGGCATCGGTTGTATCTAATTTGACAGCTTTGCGAAATGCGTTTGCCGCCGATTTATAATCCTTTAAGCCTTCGTGCGCCAATCCGAGATTGAAGGATTTTTCGAGCGAGGGGAAAAATGTTCTGTAGCTTTTTAGCTAAATATCAGATTAACTAAGTTTTACTTAATTTTTCACTTCCCAAATATTATCGAATTTTAAGACTACGTTTTGGTACTATGAATTTCAGTAAAGTTAAATGAATCAATGGTTTGACACAATGTTTGTGAGACAATTTTCCCGTTCGCGGGGTTTTAACCGATAACTAAACTCAATAAAACACACGGTTTTTTCAGATTGTTTAGTCACTGATGGGCTTACCTTTTTCCATTTCAAACTTAATATCAAGCGTGAAATTTGCAATCTTTTTTGATTTTGCACCTGTCGAATTTAGTTCCACTCGGATCGTATAATAACCTTCTACGGGTGCGGGTTCAAGAAAATCATAACGATCTTTATCTGAATCCTTAACGGTGTAGCCGATATATTCGTTGCTCGAATTCAGCTTCACTTTCCAAGTATCGCCTTTATTGACCCAAATTTCATACAAAACATATTGTTTGCCTGAAATTTTACCTTTCACTTGCATCGAATCTGCACCTTCTTCTAATCCGATTCGCTTTTTTGTTTGTGCCGAAGCGTTGCTTGAAAATGAAGCGAACGCAATTATTAAACTTAATAAAACAAATAGTTTACGCATAGTTTTTGGGTTCTGAGTTCACGCTTTAGCGTGCCTTTGATTTAGCAGTATTAATAACTTTGATCTAAAAACAAACCACTTTACTCCGCTGATGGTTCGCAAACTAAAGTTTGAACTCAGAACTCTCCTTTATTGAAAATTCTCGTCCGCCATTTTTTGAGCCTTAACATTGGCGTTTTTGTCTTTTCCCTCAACTTCAAAATCAATTTGACTATAACCTGTCAGACCACGAACCATAAGTTTTTCGCCCGTTTTATATTTGTCTAAAAATGGACTATCGCCATCGTCATTGGCTTTTTCGGAATTATACTTATTAACTCGCAAAATGACCGCAAACGGCTTACCATTCGCCATTCGCCATTCGAGTTTTTTATTTTTTACCGATGAAAATCCGTAACCGTGCGTGCCTAACGAAGCAACTTGATCGCCTTTATTATCAACAATTTCAAGGCTTTCCGCCCACGCACCTGCCGGAACGATTCGCAATCTGTATCCGCCGACTGCTTTACAAATTAACGGAACTTCGTCGGCTTCAACCTTTGTTTCAGCTTTGCAGTCAACGCTCATATTTGTATAAACGCTTGACATAGTTGCTGTTTGAGCATTTGCCGTAAAACCAAATGCAATACTTAAAACTAACAAAATCAATAATTCACGCATACTTTTAGTTTCCTTCTTTATCAGAGTTAGAATTCGTTCCGGTCGGTTCAGGTCTATCGCCGTCATCTGCACCTTGTCCTTCATCTGTTTTGCGGTTTCCATCTTGAATTGTAATTTTGACCGATGTTTTTACTTCTTTTTTTGAAGAGTTTTTTATATCAACCACAAAATCACCGCTACTTTGTAATTCACCTTCCAAATAACCAAAATCTTCGGTAGTTTGGGCTTTTCCTTTTCGCAAATTGATTGCCACATCCTTTGATGATGATTCAACTTCCATCATTTGTCCGACTTTGGCATTAAAAACAATTTGTTGCGTGGCATTTGGGGCAAGTGTTAAATTGATTGTTCCCCAATTTTGATTTTTGCCGAAAGCAATTCGGTTTGGTGACTTGTCAACCGCAGGTTTGTTAACGTTTGCCGTGTTTGAAATGGAGGGAGCCATATTCGTATTTGCCGTATTTGTTGTATTTACGGCATTTCCACCGCTTGCGCTAAGGCTGGAATTTGAAGTTGTCGCCGTGTTTCCACCGCAAGCCATCAGAAATGAACTTATTAAACTAACTACAAATAATTTTTTGAACATAAATTTTCTCCTACACCTAACTCAGCGAGATTTTTTTGAAATCCGTATCAATTTTTGAAAAAAATAGTTTTTGGACAGTAAATTTGGTTTCATCTTCGTCAAAGGTAAGTTAGTTTATGCTAAAATATGGAAGATTCTTTAATAATAATGACAAATAATTCTCCTGAAATTACGCAATATTTACAAAATTGGCGCAATGGAAATGCGTCTGCCATAGATGAAGTTTTACCGTTTGTTTATAATGAATTACGCCTTATTGCGAAGCGGTATCGGAGCAAAGAAAACAATGGTCATACGCTCCAAACAACCGAAATTATCAACGAAGCGTATCTAAAATTAGTTGACCAAAGCGGCACAGATTGGCAAAATCGTTCACACTTCTTTGCCGTTGCCTCGCGGGTGATGCGAAATTTGTTAGTTGATTATGCTCGCGCCAAAAATTATCAAAAACGGGGAAGTGGTGCAGAAAAAGTTGATTTAGAAGATGTTGCGCTCTTTTCACCCGAAAAAGATGAATCAATTGTCGCACTCCACGAAGCCCTCGAACGTCTCGAAAAATTCGATGAACGAAAGGCGCGAATTGTTGAACTTCGCTATTTTGGCGGACTTTCAGCCGAAGAAACTGGCGAAGTGTTAGGCGTTTCCGAAATCACGATTAAGCGCGAGTGGTTGAAGGCTAAAGCGTGGCTTTACAACGAATTAGTAAGTTAATCAGAACTGCGAAACACGCAACAATTATGAAAGAAGACGCAATTTTAATCCGAAATCTACAATCGAAAGATGAATACCGAAATTTGGCAACAAATTGACACACTTTTTGACCAATATCTTGATGCTTCGCCCGCAGAACAGGCAAATTTTTTTGATGAAAAAAATCTTGCTCCTGAAATTCACCGCGAACTCAAAAAGCTGATTTCTGCCATTGATAAAAGCGAAACTTTTATCGAAACTCCAACCTTTACATCAGTTAAAGAAATACTTTCTGAAAACGAAGATTCGTTGTTGGGAAAAAAAATCGGTTCGTATCAACTCGAAAAATTACTTGGCAAAGGTGGCAACGGCGTGGTTTATCTCGCAAAACGGATTGACGATTTTTCTAAAGAAATTGCGATCAAAATTATCCCGACCTTTTCTGCGACGAAAGCCAACAAAGATAATTTTCGCCGCGAACGCCAAATTCTTGCCCGTTTGGAACACGAAAATATCGCCCGAATTTTGGACGGCGGCACAACCGAAGACGGAACTCCTTTTCTGGTAATGGAGTATGTTGACGGATTACCTTTGGACGAGCATTGTCGGAAAGAAAACTTATCTGTCAATCGGCGTTTGCTATTGTTTCTCGAAGTTTGCCAAGCCGTTACCTTTGCTCACCGAAATTTAATCGTCCATCGTGACTTAAAACCAAATAATATTTTGGTCAATCGAGACGGAAAGATTAAACTGCTCGACTTTGGAATCGCCAAACTTTTGCAAGATGAAACGACTGATTTCTCTACCAAACAGACTTTCAAAGGTAACGCCTTTACGCCCGAATACGCATCACCCGAACAGATTAACGGCGACGTAATTACAACGGCTTCGGATGTTTACAGTCTCGGTGTGGTTTTGTATGAACTTTTAACCGAAAAACGTCCGCACTCTTTCAAAGATAAACCGCTCAACGAAATTTTGCGGAGTATTACCAATGAAGAAATTGTTTTTCCGACCCAAAATCGGAATTCTGAATTAGAAGCAATCATTTTAAAAGCTCTGGCTAAAAATCCGCGCCGGCGTTATCAATCAGCCAACGAATTGCAGCACGATATTTCCAATTATCTCAATGGCTTACCGATTTCGGCGCGACCAAACACAGCCATTTACCGGGCGAGGAAATACATCAGCCGCCACAAAATTTCTCTGGCAGTTGCCGCCGGAATTTTGCTTTTATCGTTTGGATGGATTGCGACGGTGGTTTGGCAAACCTCCAAAACAGCGAAACAGGCGCAGGAAAATCGGCGCGTCGCATACTCCGCCGAAATGATTTTGGCAGCAAACGAATATGAGAATACTAATCTCAATCGGGTCAATGAATTACTGGAAAAATACAAACCCGAAAACGGCGAAGAGGATTTGCGCGGATTTGAGTGGTTTTTCTTAAAAAATTTGCTCAATCCCGAAACAAAAATCGGCTCACTGCTTCATTCGGACGAGATTTGGCATACTGAATTTTCGCCTGACAGCAAGTTCTTGGCGACCGTCGGCAACGATAATATTACCCGCATTTGGGATGTCGAAAATAAAAGTATTGTTGCTCAAACTACTGAACAGAAAGGTGCTTGGAAATGCTCGTATTACCCTGACGGAAAACGACTTGCAGTTTCAAGTAGCTCGCAAGCCAATCCGATTGTCGCTGTTTATAACACGGAAAATGCGGCAGAAATTTTCAGTCTGAAAGGTCATTTAAAGCGAGTTCGGGCGGTTGACGTTTCACCGGACGGAAAAATTATTGCCACCGGAAGTCAAGATGGGACGGTGCGAATTTGGAACGCAGAAACGGGTGCGGAATTGAAAAAATTTGATTTTGCAACGAAGGAAAAAGGGACAGAAATTCAAGACTTGCAGTTTTCTAAATCCGGCGGAAAACTCGTTATCGGCGGATTTGAGGTATTAGCCGTTCTGGATACCAAAACGTGGCGGATGAAGCAGGTAAATTTGAATGATTTTGACGAAAAAAATATTGTTCTCAACGCTTGGAAAGTAGTTTTTTCACCTCCGGAAAAAACAATTGCATTTGGCAATTGGACGGGCGAAGTTTGTTTTTTGGATGCTGATAATCTTAACTTAATCAGGGTTTTACCATTGCATAAAGTAACGGTTAAAGGCTTGGCATTTTCTAATGACGGTAAAATTTTAGCGACGGCAAGCTGGGATAGAACGGTTAAATTCGTTGATGTGCAAACGAGCGAGGTCGTCAACGAATTACGCGGACATTTTGCCGGAGTTCACGAAATTGTTTATTCGCCGGACGGGACAAAACTGGCGACATCTTCGGCTGATTTCAGCGTCAATTTATGGAACGCCGCCAAAGTCGCCAAAGAAAACTCACTTTTGACCAAAAGCACTATTTTTCAGATTTCCAACGATACGCAAAAATTAATCGGTTGGAGTAATTTCAATCAAGAAATTACTTCTTGGAATCTTTCCGAAAAACAAAAAGAATGGTCGGCGAAAACCGAGATAAACAGCTTTTCGTCAGATATTTCGGCAGATGATAAATTAATTGCTTTTGGCGAGCGCGAAGGTTTTATTTCTATTTTTAGTTATACTGACGGCAAAAAAATAAAGCGTTTTCAAACTCATCCGCAGTCAATCTACGCAATAAAATTCTCGTCTGACGGAGATAAAATCTTCACTCTGCAAGAGGACGGCTTTTTTCAGGCGATTGAGACGGAAACGGGAAAAGTAATTTACTTGAATCAACTACATTCGACTATTTCAAAAACTATGACCGTTTCGCCCGATGGAAAATTTATCGCCACAGGCAGTAACGACAAAACGGTAAAGATTTTAGACGCAGAAACTTATGAAGAAAAATTTGTTTTCAAATCTTCCGTCAAACCTTTGTATATGGTTGTCTTTTCAGCGGATAGCCAATTGCTGGCGACTGCGGCTGCCGACGATTTTGTCAAAATTTATCGGGTTACGGACGGAAAACTTTTACAAGAATTAAGCGGAATGAGTGCGGGAGTTTTTGCCGTTGCTTTTTCGCCCGATGGCAAGCGTTTGGCTACTTCGAGCGATGTCGGTGTAATCCGGCTTTGGGAAATCGAAAGCGGAAGACAAGTTTTAGCCTTTACAGCCGGGAAAAAGCAAATTACACAGTTGAAATTTACGACTGACGGGAAGACGCTTATTAGCGTTGACGTTGAAGGAAAAGGAAGTTTTTGGGAGACAAAGTAATTCAGTCCAAACTCTTAAGTCGGAAAATAGATATCAATAGCTCCGGACTCAAGACTTATGGTTTTGGAACGTGAAAATAATAACTTGTAACGGTTAAAGAAAAATACTAAATCGTTTAGCGGCATCTTCGCCCGCCGTTCCTAAAAATTTTTCGCGGTATCAAAGACACGCCTCTTAACGATCAATTAGACATTATCGGAAATATGCGCGCTCCAACCGCGCTCCAACCGTGAATTTATTTAGCGGTTCTTATTTCCGATAATGTCTATTGATTTTTTACCGATTTAGGTTGCCAAAAAGTTATCCTATTTCTTCACAAACTTCGCACCGTTCCATTCATATTTAAAGATGGTAAAATCATCGGTGCCGTCTTGCACTTGGCTGCATTCGTTGCAAACGGTTCGCATAATTTTGCCTTGTCTCGGTAATGAATAATAAAACGGTAATCCGTCGGCATCGGCGGCTTCGTCGTCTTTACCTTTGGTCGCATTAAATTGTTTTGCGGCGGCTTTTCCGGTCGGTTCGGTAAAGACGGATTTAGTAATATCTGTCCATTTCCCTGCGTTGTATGTCCAAAATTTGACAAAACCGTCGCACGCCGGACCGCAACCGTTTTCGGCTTGAGCGATAATATAACTGCCGTCGGTTTTTTTGAACAAAGCAATTTCCGCCCAACCTTCCCAGCTTCCTTCGATTCGCAGAAAACCGTTTTTAATATCTTCGGTTTTAATCATTGATTTGCGGAATTTGGTGAGTGCAGCCTTTCCCGTAACTTTGTTTCCTTCGATTGTTGTTGAATAAACATCATTCGGCATTGCCAAAAAGTAATCCGTCACAGTTTTCGGTTGAGCAAATGTCGAACCGACAAATGCTATCGTTAAAACAAATAAATTTAATATAATTTTCATAATTTTAATCTCTCTGTATTGTCTCAGCTATAAGTTCCGAATAAGATTTTTTGCCACAGATTCACACGGATTTAAGATGATAAAAGCAGGATAAAAAGAATAATATCCGCAAAATATCTTTTTTTTTCAGTATTTTATCTGTGATAAAAAAGAATTTGTTTTTGTTGCAATAACCGTTTTATTTTTTGACAAATTTCGCTCCGTTCCATTCATATTCGGCGAAATAAAATTTATCGAGCGGATCTTTTTGTGTCGGAATGCACATACTGCACGAAACTTTGATTGATTTTCCGACTTTGGGCAAGTCATAAGTAAAACTAAAACCTTCCGTATCGTCGCCCGCAACATTCACTACTTTTGCTCCTTTCGGACGTTTTTTATTAAATTCCGACGCAATATCGCCATATCTCGGCAAAATGTCGAAACCAACGTCAGTCCATTTGGCGTTTTTATAAGAATAAAGGCTCAAAAAACCTTCGCAACCTTCTTCACAATCGGCACGCAAATTGGCAATCAGATAACTTCCGTCAGTCTTTTTGAACAAAGCGATTTCGGCATAACCGTTCCACGTCCCTTTAAGTTTCAAATAGCCGTTTTTGATGTCTTCAACCTCAATTAAACTTTTGCGAAATTTGATTAAAGCCGCTTTTGTGGTAGTTTCCGCACTTCGATAATACGGAAAATCTTCCGTATCTGGCATTGCCAAAAAGTAATCCGTAACGGTTTTCGGTTGAGCAAAAACGCTCAGACCAAAGGTTAAAAATAGTGTCGTCAGTAAAATAATTTGTTTCATTATGTTCCTCGTATCATTGAAAATAACTGCTTCAATTGATACAGCGAGAAAATTTCAAATTTCGTATCAAAATTATTCGCCGCAAGCAAACGGAATTGTTTTTGTAACAGTTTGATAAACCACGGTCGGCTTTGATTTTTCGACTAATTTCATCGTCATTCTAATTTTCTGACAACCCGTGTCGTGAAGTAAAAACGGGACAAAGACCTTGCTCGCTCCTTCCGTCAGAAAAAGATATTGGATTGTTTTGTTGTATTTAACACTTTTTCCGTCTTCTGAAACTGCCGAAAACTGCAACACCGGAGAAGTTTTCGACGTTTTGCCGTCGGTTGAAACAACAACGTGAATCATTGTTGCACTCCGGGCTACAAATATATCGTCATTTTCAATGACTCGTAAAAGTTAATCCAAACAGTTATTACATTAAATAACCGCGTTGCCAATCTGCAAAATCAGCCAGACTATCGGCAAAAAGTATCGAGCTTTTTGGTGGAAGTTTTCAACCGGTTCAGGGGTTTTGCCGAGCTTTAAAAGAATCAAGCCGACTGTTAAAAGGCTGAGTGTGGTGACGAAATAATTTATCAGCATAAATCTGTCGGCAAAGGTCAGATATGAAACTTGCGGAACGCCCGCCGACAAATTTGTGTGAAATAAAACCGAACCGACCAGCGACGACGAAATCAGGGTTAAACCTTTGTCGGAAATTGAAAGCGACATTGCCACCGCCATCAAACACGCAAACATAATGGCGAAAGCAGGTAAAATACGGAAAATTGAAGCCCAAAAAGGTCTCGCCAAAGTGATTGAGAATTTGTAATTTGAATATGTTTGCTTAAAATTCGGATAAAAATGTCCGCTCACGTTTTCTTCAACCTTGTTTGCTTCCCAACCGAAATTCGGAATCTGTGCATCAATCGCGGTTTTTTCCGCATCCGCCAGATAAACCAATTTTGAATTGTCAAAAACCTCATCTTCGATAATTAACGTAAGTTGTGGTTTTTCAAACGGATACGACTTGAAATCAAAGTTTGAAACTAGATCTGCATTGAGCCGGTAAACTTTATAATCGGGCTGTTCGTCTGTCAACCGATTGCTTGTAATTCGTCCGTTAATTATTTCAAATTTATAATCTTTGTCTTTTTCGCAAGTCCGATTGCAGGTTAATGTGAGGTAGAAATCCATTGTGTAACTGCTGGTTTGGGTGGAAATTTTGCTGATACCAATGACATAAACCCCGACTTTTATTTCTAATGGCGGAGCGTTTTGTGAAAATAAATTTGTTTGAAACAAAAATAATGCGAATAGTAAGGTAAGTTTTTTCATAGCTTAATTTGTTTGCGAACATAGAGATTTGCCGAAAAAGACGAACTCAACGGCTTGTCTTTTTCGGCAAATTGGGGGTAGCCGCTTCTATTATAAATACTTAGAAAGTTTGACCGTTTTTCCGCACATTGAATCGTCAACCGTGAAAATTACATCGCCTTTTTTTCCTTTATTTGCCGAACGAATTTCTTTTCCCGCATCGCACGTCAAACTGGTTGAAGAACCTTTGTTTAATTCGACGAAACCGCTTCCCGTGTGAATTTGCACATCATTATCGGTATCGTTCAAGATTTTGAAACTGCTGAACATTGCCGAAGTAATGCCCGGGTTGTATGAAAACAAGTTTGTGTTTGCAAACAGCGTTGCGGTTGTAAAAACTAACGCTAATGTTAATAAAATAACTGTCTTTTTCATGATAATTTTCTCCTTATTTATTTTGAAATTGTGTTGAGAATCCCAATCACAGATTCGGTAATCTTCTTTATATTTTTGTCTGATGTTAAATTCGGTTTATCTTTTAGATTGCCGAATTCCTTAAACTTTGCGACAACATTCCAAGGAATATCGGTTGGAGCTTTATTGGCTAAACCTGATATAAATTCAATGTTAAATTTCAAATCATCAGCGTTGATTTCTTTACTTTCGATCTTGTTTTTCCTGATCATTGCATAAATTGTGCCGAATTGGTCGCCAATTAACATTTGCCATCTGTCCGATTCGTTTAATTTTGCCCGCAATGCTTTTGTCGCGGTCAAAGCGATGTCCATTCGTTTGTAATCGGCAATGTCTTTGTCCATTTCGATGACAGGTTTCAGTTCATTAGACCAATACGACATTTGTTTTTGAAAAATCGTTAAGACTTCCAAATTTCTGTCATCGTGCATTTCGCCAAGAATGGAAAGCGACATTGACATGGCAAACGGCAACATTTTTTGTTCGTTGGTTAACGCTTTTTCGTCTTTCGGTAATTTAACTTGTGCCGAAACGCTGAGAGTTAAAAAAAGTCCGATTATAATTGCTAAAATTGATAGTTTTTTCATCGTGAAATCTCCTTATTCAGGTCCTTCTTGGTACTCAAATTCTGTAAAAGCGGTTCCATTCCATTTGAACATTTTCGCAACCACTCCGCCGTCACCGTTAGTGCCGCCGGCAGCAAAATTAATAACTTTGTCGGAACCGCTAAAGCTGATATAGAGTTGAACTTCCTCGCCGTCTTTAAGCGATTTCTTATCTTCAAACGCAGGTGCAAGCCGTAAAATTTTGATAACTTCGTCGTTGTCGGGCTGGGGTGCAAAGTCGCTTGAGACATCGCTCCATTTTCCGTTGCTGTAATCAAGTAACAAAAGTTGTCCCATACAAGCTCCGTCTTCACAGAGATTGGTTGCTATTCCGATAAGTACTCCGCCGGATTTTTTCTTGAAAACTTGGGCGTTTCCCCAAACTTTTCCTTCGCCGTCTTCGCCTGTCAGTTCTTTAACCGGAATGTTAAAGGACAGAAAACCGTCTTCCGTAGATTCGCTTTCAATCCAAGCCACTCGCTTTTTGGCATCTGCTTTCAAATGCTCGTTCGGAATCGCTAAAAAGTATTCTTTCACGGTCATTTCTTTTTGCGGAGCAGATTTTGCTGCTTGCCCGAAAACTGTCAAACCCATTGTCAGAACCAACATTGCTAATAAAGTAATTTTTTTCATCTTGATTTTCCTCGTTTTAATAATTCGTAAATAACTGCCTTCACTTTATACAGCGAGATATTTTGTAAATTCGTATCATCAAAAAATAAAAAAGACACACTTTTTTTTCGTGTGCCTTTATCGCTTAACTTTTACCCGTTTTATTTGACGATTTCAAACTTTTTCCCGTTAAACTTGTAGTCATAAACTTTTCCGGCGACATCGCAACTGTCGGGTTTGCGAGCGAAAAGTTCGATATCGGTTGAATCCGAATGAAAATTGTAAAAATAGGCGATGCCGAGTGTTTGATTAAGACTCGTTACAGTTGTTGGCGAAACTGCCAAAATCGCGGGTATATCTTTTGCCGTGATTGGTTTAACAACATCTTTTGTAACGAGTTTCCATTTGCCGTTTTTGAATTTCCAAAACTTTAAATCGCTCGATTCGCAATCGTCAACTGCCATCCCAATCAGCGTTTCGCCGTTCTTTTGAGCGAAAATTTTAACTTCGCCGCGTCTCGCTTCGGACATTCTAAATTTGAGCAAATCGCTCTTTGTTTCAATAATCATTTTCGTCCGACTTTCGGGACTTGCAGGCAAAACATCAAACGGAATTTTCATAAATAATTCGTTGACGGTTTGCGAATAAGCGATTGTCGGGAATAGTAGTAATCCGATAAGTAGTAATTTTTTCATAATTTTACTTTTGCTTTGCGACTTCCAGCACAAGCGTAAACTCCGATTTTGCGTTTTTGCGGCGGGCTTCGTTGCGGAACATCAGAACACGAATTTTATATTTCCCGGGAACATCAATTTTTGAAGTGATGTCGGTAATGCCGCCGGCATCGGGCATCGGTTCGCCGTCCGGTTCAAAAATTACCATTCGGACTTTTTTCCCGGTTATTTTTGCCGAAAAGTATTGATTGTTTTTAGCGGAAAAAACGTAATCAATATATTTGTAACCCGTAATTGTGCCTTTCAGCGTGACGGTCGTTTTGCCTTTCGGAAATTTGACGGTTTGCGATGTTTGGGCATTGGCGGTTAGTCCGATGCCCAAAGTTAATAACAAAATTGCGATAAAATTTTTCATAATTATTCCTCCGTAAATTTAGGTTTTGCGGAACTTGTTCGTTTGTATGTTCCTTCGGTTGAAATCATATCGCTGACAAATCCGCACGAACCTTCTTGGGTGATTTTAATCTGCCCGAGTTTGACGAATTTAATCGTGATACTGCATTGGTCGGGTTCTTGCTCTGTGGGCGTAAAAGTTGCCGTATCGCCGGAAATAAGAGCGAGACCGCTTGCATTTGCCGTATTTCCGCGTGCATCGCCGTTATGTCCGAGCTTCAATGCCGTAAAAAATTCGACTTGCAAATGTCCTTTGGCGAGTGCTTCAATTTTTAATTCGCTTGATCTGTTTGCATCGCCGGTTAATTTAAAGGTTCCGGTAACTTCCGCCGCTGAAACCGATTTGCGTTGGGCAAAAGCATTTGCCGAAAACGCTAAAACTATCAAACTCAATAAAATAAATGTTTTTTTCATAACTTGAAATCTCCTTAATAATCAAAATAACTGCTTCACTTACATACAGCGAGAATTTGTGATAATTCGTATCACAAATTTCTGCGAGTTTCTGCGAGTTCTGCGAGAGAAACAATTTATTTCCCGCAGAACTCGCAGACTTCCGCAGACTTTAAAGCAAAAAAACGCCGATTATCTCGACGTTCTTTCTTAAATCTTGAATCTTAAATTACTAATTATTCTTCCGATTCAACAAATTTTGCTCCATCCCATTTGAAGAATTTCAAGGTTGTGATTGACTCGTTTCCTTTAATCCGGGCAGCAGTCATTATTCCCTTGTGTAATTCGTTGATTTGAAATTCAACCCAAACATCATCTTTTTTGACATCTTTCATCTGAAAATCTTCCGACAAAACTTTGTAAGCGTAATCAACTGAAACTTGGGGCAATAACGAATCTGTAATATTTGTCCATTTTCCGCCTTTGTATTCGAGCAGATAAGTGGTGATATTGACCGAATCAACTGTCGGATTTTCGTTTGCACCGTCGCCGATTTGATAACGCAAACCGACAATCGTGCTTGTTTTTCCGCGAAAAATCCTCATATTTCCAAGCCCTTGCGGTTGTTTGAAATCTCCTGCCATCGCTTTCGGCACAGTTTCGTCCGAAATCATAAAGGTCAAAAAATCTTTGGTGATAGACGATGGAAATACCAAGGAACGTCCTCTTTCAGTTGGTGTGCCGACAATATAATCACTCGGCAATGCCAGAAAAAATTGCTTGGCGGTCATCATCCTGGCTGTTGTCGGTTTGGCAGGTTTCTTTTTTTGTGCAAAAGCGTTTGCCGACAAGGTTAAAATTATTAAACTCAATAAAATAAATGTTTTTTTCATAACTCGAAATCTCCGTAAAAATTAAAAATAACTCACTCAATCTATACAGCGAGAAAATTTAGAATTTCGTATCATTCAAAAGTCTAAAGTCTAAACTCCGAAGTCTAAAGTCAAAAAAAAACGCCGATTACTCAACGTTTTTCTTAAATCTTGAATCTTAAATCCTGAATCTTGAATCTTAAATCTTAACTTTACTTCGCTTCAACAAATTGTTCGCCATCAAAGTTCAACGATCTGACGACAAACGAATCTTGGCAAATTCCTTCCGCACAATCAACCACATAATTTAGTTTATTATTCGCAAAGTTGACGTTTGGTTTGTAGTAGGATTGAATCGGTTTTTTGTAACTTTTGTTTGCCTTCAAAAGTTCGATAACCATATTGCTCGGCGTGTAAATTGTTGCCAAATATAGACCTGTAACGAGTTGCGGCATATTGTTTTCAATCAAAATGAGTTGAAACTGATTGTCGCACATATTGTCTTTGGTGCAGGCGGTGTAGGTTATGGCAAACAGACTGCTGCCGGATTTGGTCGGGAAAATCTTGGCTTCGCCGTTGACTCGCAAAGTTCCTTCGGTTGAAATCGCCAAATTTGCCGGAACCTTAAACGCGATTCGATTTTCGCCTTCAAAAGTGTTTGAAATAACTTTATCCACATTTTCCGATGCCGTAATCTGCAAAAGCGGTGCTGCTTCTTTGAAAACATCTTTGACGTTCACCTTTTGCCCGAAAGCCAAACTGTTGAATATAAATGTGATAATTGCTAAAAGTAATAATTTTTTCATCCGGGTTGTTTCCTTAAAATTGCTAAAAATTTCTCTCAATTAACTTAGCGAGAAAATTTGAAGTTTGGTATCAAATAAAAAAACGCCGATTCTCTCGACGTTTCAAAACCTGAATTTGAATTGTTTTTAATAGTGATAACGTGCTTGCAAAAAATCAATTTTTGTTTCGCTGACAAGATAAACTATTCTGTGTTCTTGAGTTAGGCGGCGTGACCGAGCACCCGCGAGCAGATATTTGAGCGGTTCGGGTTTACCGATTCCGACAAACGGCTCACGCGAAATTGCTTCGATCAGGTCAAAACCACGCAGAGCGATTCGGCGATTAGTTTCAACCCAAAAGCGTAAATCTTCCCGAAATTCAGGATGAAAAACCGCTTCTCTATTTTTTTTCAATGCCTAACTCCTTTCGCAAGTTTTCAACGGAATCGGTTTTTTCACTATTTTCCATTGCTCTTTGCAAAGATTTCAGCAAACGACTCGCATTTTTGGGCGAACGCAACAGATGCGAAGTTTCGATTAAACTCGAAAGTTCATCGGCACGAATCATCGCTACATCGTCAAACCCGCGACGATTAATAATGACAACTTCCTGTTCGTCAATAACTCTTTCCATCAAACTCGCTAAATTTTCTCTGGTGTTGCTGTATGTTGACTGAATCGGCATTTGTAACCTCCAAACTTGGACAGATATATTGTGCAAGTTGCGGACTAAAATGTCAATAAAAAAACGCCGATTATCTCGACGTTCTTTCTTAAACCTTAAATCCTCAATTATTTAAATATGACTTGTTCAGTATCTTCCATATCGGCGGTGACGACCAACAGCACGGTTTTCTTGCCTTTGAGATAGACTTTGCCGCCGATGGGCATTTGAACCCGGAGAGTTGTTCTGGCACCAATCGTGGTTTGGGTTTCGTATCCGTCTGCTGTTGAAGAAGAAGTGTATTCAATCGCATATGTCGTTTCGGTCTTGTTGCGAATCTTCACTAAGATTTTACCCTTCTTTTTCGGAGTCGTGTTTGATGTTGAATTTGACGATGAATTGTTCGACGAAGAATTATTTGACGATGAATTACTTGAAGATGAATTATTTGACGAGTCATCGGATGAGGAATCACTCGAATCTGAATCTGATGTCGCCGGCTCATCACCCAAACTTAAATCTAACTCGCCAATTGATTTGTCAACCATTTCATTTTCAACTTTTTTGCTGTATTCATCCTTTTTCGCACCGGTAAATTTTCCCGCAATCTTTTCTTTGAAAGCATCTGCGGCTTCCCGAGTCTGGAACAACAAACTCAATCCCGAACCTGAATCCTGCTTGACGTTTGAATCATCTTTCGAATATTTTGCAATTTTTACGTTACCCGCAGCCGAAAACACCCACACCGTTTCTCCGTATAATTGTTTTACTTGAAAACCATCTAAATTAATATCGTTGACAGCTAATTTTTCGACATAGACGCTTGTAGCTAAGCCGTTTTTATAGGCAATTTCTTTGGAGATAACATCACTGCCTTCGACTGAATAATAATACTCAAAATTATCTTTACTTCCTTTGTCGGGTTTTACCGAACTGCTAAACTTAGTGCCGTCAGCCGCTATAAAACTAAACTGTGCCGATGCCGTAAAACTAAACGCGGCAATAATTGCGAATAAAAAAATGATTTTTTTCATATAATTTGTGTTCCTTTTTCGGTAAAAATAACTGCTCTCATTTTATACAGCGAGAAAATTTGAAAATTCGTATCAAACACTTTGCAAAGTCTTAGAAAAATAAACTTTTCACCCGCAGAAATCACAGAAATACGCAGAATAAATAAACTCTTCAGTTGACATAATCATATACGATATACGATATTTGATTTATGATTAAAAAAACTTCTTACCGCGATCAGGTTCGGGAGCATTTGCAGAAACAGATGTTGGCAGGGAATCTGCAAGCCGGACAAACTCTTTCTTTGGAAGGTTTAGCCAGAGAATTAGAGGTCAGCGTAACGCCGATTCGGGAGGCTTTGACGCAACTCGAACAAGCGAAAATAATTACTTCGATTCCGAATCGCGGTTTTATCGTTTCCGAAATCGAGGCAAAAGAGGCGAAGGATATTTACGAATTGATTGCGAATTTGGAATCGCTTGCGTTAGAAAATTCGACGTTTTCCGACAAAGATTTGAGAGATTTGGAAATTGCTCAAAAGCGATTCGGTTCGGCGAAAACGGCGATTGAAAAAGTCAAAGCCGATTTGGATTTTCACGAAATTTTGACGCGGAACTACGACAATTCTTTCGCTCAACGAATTATCCGCGATTTAAAAACACGCATCTTTTTTTACGAAAAATCTTATATGCAAGATGTCGGTTTTACGGATGTTTCGGACGATCAGCATTTTGAAATAATTGAATTATTAAAAACAGGCAAGCGAGAAAATGCTGCCAAAACAATCAAAAAAAATTGGCTGATTATTTTGCAATTTATTCAAAAGCATCTGGAAAACAAATAAAAATATGAAATTTTCAACTTTGATAATATTCCTGCTTGCGTTCAATTCTGCATTCGGGCAAGCAAATTACGACGACAAACCGGTTTTAGAGCCGAAACTTTTTGCTGAAGGTATAATCTCGACCGCCGATAGCAGCGAATTCGATATTGCGTTTATGAATGAAGGGTTTACAGCTTATTTTACCAGACGCAAAACGGGCGAACCACAGAAAATTTACGTTGCCAATTTCGTTAAAGGAAAATGGACAATGCCGGAAATCGCTTCTTTTTCGACCGCCCGCGACGGCAGCCCGTTCATTACGCCGAATAATCGAACGCTTTATTTTGCTTCGACCCGACCGATTCCGAATACTGTTTCAAAAGGCAAATACGACGAGAATATCTGGAAGGTCGAACGCACGGAAAACGGTTGGAGTTCGCCGATTCCGCTTTCGGATAAGATCAACAAAATTCAGATTGAAGGCGAAGAATTTCCGTCTTCAAATGAAGGATTGATTCATTCAAACGACGGCGAGAGTTTTTATTTCACCACTCAAAAACGCGGAACGAAAGGAATTGATATTTACAAAACACAACTCCGAAATGGCGATTTTACCGAACCCGAAAAAATCACGGGCGAGGCGAATTCTGAAACGCTCTGGGAATATAACGTAACACTTTCGCCCGATGGAAGTTATATGTTTTTTAATACTTATAATAGTCCGAACGGTTTTGGAAAAGAAGATGTTTTGGTCAGTAAAAGAACGGCAAACGGTTGGTCAAAGCCTGTCAATTTGGGAGGTTTGATAAATACGAAAGCGAATGAAGGTTCTCCGAAGTTTTCATCTAACGGCAAGTATTTTTTCTTTGCCCGCGAGAATTTGAAGGCGGGCGAAGAAGATGGAATTTGGAGCATCTATTTTGTCGAAACTGCGGCGTTAAAATTGGAAACATTGTTTGCACAGGAAAAAATCGTCCGTGCCGACGAAATCAGCGGCGACATTTCCAAGTTAAAATCAAACGGGCAATTGTTTACGGGAAAAGTTGTCGAATACTTTCCCGACGGCAGACCAAAACTTTGGCGTGAAGTTAAAGACGGATTAGCCGACGGACTTTGGATGGAATGGCTCGAAAACGGCAATTTGCGTTACCGGGCATATTGGAAAAAGGGCAAAGGCGACGGGCTTTGGCAGTATTTTCACGATAACGGCAAACTGCGTTCCGAAGGTTTTTTCAGCGAAGATTTAGCCGAGGGTGTTCATTACGAATGGCACGATAACGGTCAAATCAGAGTCAAGAGAATATACCGCAACAACCGGCAAACCGGCATTTTGACGTTTTATTTGCCCAATGGCGAAATCGAAAAGGTAGAAGTTTATCAGGACGGAAAAAAGATCGTGCAGTAATAATGCTTTGAAATTGTCCAAATGAATTGCCGTCTGCTTTAGCTGACGAAAAGAAATTGAGAACACAAAAAAAGCTTTAGCCAAAAATAAAAAAACTATCAATCATCCTTTTCGCTTTAGCTGAAGCTGAGAGGAATAAATCAATTTTCAAGATTCGGCTAAAGCCTTATTATATTTCAACCTTTGTCCGTCAGCTAAAGCAGACGGCAATTCAATCAACATCAAAATACAATTTGCATAACATCAGATTCAAAAAAAAACGCCGATTTACTCGACGTTTGATAAATGTTAAATGTTTGACGATAAATGTTACGGAACATCTTCGCCGCCTGCAAAATCGGCTTTATCATTAGTAACTTTAACTTGCAGTTTGAATGTCCGAGCCTCTTTTGCACCATTCGAAACGGTGATGATGTATTTACCGTTTCTGCCCGCCAACAGCGAATAATATGCTTCGCCGTCCTGCGTGCGGTCAACGCCTTCTTTGTAATTGACGTTGATTGAAACAACCGGAAATTCGGTAGTTTTGGAAACATATATGTCGCCTTCCACCTCAATATTTACAACTTGGTCTTTTTTGACCGTAATTGCATATTTATTTTCTTTTCCGGCTGGAACAGTAATCGTCAACACTTTTTCCGAAGCACCTTTGGCAAAGGTGATTGGAGTCGGAGTTTGAGCATTCGCTGCTGAAACTAAAAATAAACCGAAAACTAAACTGAATAAAACTGATAAATTTTTCATAATTTTTGCACCTCAATTACTTAAGCGAGATTTTTTGAAAAGTCGTATCAATTCGTTAATTCAAATTTAAGATTTAAGATTCAAAATGAAAAAAACGCCGGTTTACTCGACGTTCTTTCTTAAATCTTAAGTCTTGAATCTTAAATTACCTATTATTCTTCGGATTCGACAAATTTTTCGCCGTTCCATTTGAAGAATTTCAAAAGCGTGATTGACTCATTTCCTTTGACGCGGGCAAGACTTGACAGACCATTTCTGTCTTTGCTGACCTGAGTTTCAATCCACACATCTTCTTTTTTGGCGTTTTTCGTATCTTCCATTGTCATCAGTCTATTATATGCGTCGTCAATCGAAACTTGCGGCAGCATCGAATCGGTGACGTTTGACCATTTATTGCACGGAATTCAATAATAAGAAAGCCGTGTCGCGTCAGCGACAATTGAAAATCAGTTGGAAATTTAGTTGTCGCTGACGCGACACCAGCCTTTTTGTCAAACTACCGTGCAACAAATTACACGACTAAACTCAATATGTCGCTCTGCGATAAAGACTTAGACTTAAATACCAACATTTATTTTTTATAAGAAAACCCCTGTAAGTTTAATGGTCCGAAAGACTGAGGTGTTTTAATAAAATCATCATTTACCTCAATAAACTTGGTTACCAGAAGGTTTCGCTATTCCGCTGCCTGAACCCGAACCGATTCCAGAACCCGTTACGTGAGTTTGCGGAAGAATTTCGTAATCATATTTTCCTAATTCCGCAACATCATAAAGTTTTTGTGCCAATTTTGAATTTATACTTGTTAGAAATTCATATTCGCTATATGCGCCGCTTTTATCGCCGCTTTTATAAAGACAATAACCGAGTTCGTAATGCGAATCGGCATCGGTTGTATCTAATTTGACAGCTTTGCGAAATGCGTTTGCCGCCGATTTGTAATCCTTTAAGCCTTCGTGCGCCAATCCGAGATTGAAGGATTTTTCGAGCGAATTATTTTTGCCTGCGGTTAATTCGGTAAAAATCTGGCGGGCATCTTTGAATCTTTTCAATCTCAAATAATTGATGCCGATAAAATTCTTGGTTTCGGAATTGTCTTTATCAATTTTTTGAGAACTCTTTAAAATATCGAGCGATTCCGTATATTTTTCTTCCAAATATAAAACATAACCGAATCTGTTGAGTATTTTAACGTCTTTGGGAGTAAATCTTATTGCAAAGAGAAGTTTTCTTTCTGCCGCATTATAATCATTTTGCCGAATGGCACTTTCTGCTTCATCAGAAAGAACGGACGCATAATTTTTTCTCTCAGCCGATGAAAGTTCGGCAATTTCTTTGTCAGTTATATACTCACTCGGCATATTATCAGTTCTTGCTTCGGAAGCGGGAACTGCTTTAGTTTGCGAACCTGATTTCGCTGTTCCGTAAGAATCCGATTTATCAGAATTGGGTCTGCCAAAAACATAATTTGCTGTTTTAGTCATCACCTTGTTTGATGTAGTTAGTTCGCTGATAATTCCACCCCAAAACGGTGTCAGAAATGTTACCAGAATTAAAACCAAAATCGCGCTCGAACTGTTGCCGAGTGCGTTTAGATCGCTTTCGGCTTGGATTAATTCCTTGCTGACCGATTCGGATTTGGCGACCAAACCTTGTTGATGTTGGCGTAGATAAAGCGAAGCCGAACGCAGCGAAGAAAATAATCGTTCAATTTCTCTTTCGATAACTCGGCGTTTGACGGTATTTTCTTGAATCAGATTTTTTTGCTCGATTTCAAATACTTCTGATTTTGCATCGGGGTCGAATTTACCTTCCAAATCTACCCGCCATTCGAGCAAGGATTTTTTCGTTTTTTCATCAATTCCCGCCAGCTTTTCCATTCGCGCCGTTTCAATATCAGCCGCAGTTCTGATGCCGCGAACTCTCAACTCCGTAATTTGCGGTTGGACAACGCTTGAAACTTCCAAGTCAACAAGCCGGAAAGATTGCAGATATTCATTGAATTGCCGTGTGAAAAAGTTTTCCTGCAAACGATTCATCTGTTGGGCAATAGATTGTTGAAATTTTTTGTAGCTTTCGGTTCGTTTTTTTATCTCGTTTAATTCGTCATCTATCTTTTTCGGAACGAGTGCGTTGTTCCATTCGTTTTCGATCTCGTTCCATTTTTGCCGCGTTTCAAATAGATGCTCGTTAAAATCCTTTCGCAGATTTTTGTCTGGATTATTGAGCGCAATGACAAAGAAAATCATCAAAATAATACCGAAAAACACGCCCGCGCCAACGCCGAAAACAATCATCAGAAAAGAAACTATCAGAAATTGCGCCGTGATAATGATAATCTGACGATTCCGGTTTTGCTTTCTTGTATCTTCGAGTCCGGGCGAAGGTGGCGGCAGAATCATCGTTGAAATATTCGGCGGTTTTGCCGGAAGATTCCGGTTTATACCGAGATTTTCGATCAGATTTTCGATGGTAAAGATGTTAAAAGTTTTTTCGCCGTTTAAACCATTTGCCGAAGTGATAAACGGAAACAGCATTAATCCGGTTTGACCTTCGATTCTGCACCACGGGCAAACCGCGAGTTTTTCGTAATAATGATGTCCGGGATGAAGTGTGCATTGCTCCAAACTGCTTGATAAATCTTCTAACGCTTCAACCCATTCGCGCGGTTCGGGGCGGTCGTCAATTAAAAATGCGCGTTCAAACATCGCGGCAATGCGCGGCGAAACTTCGTCTAAAGAAAGCGTTCCCGGCGGCTGTTCGACTTTTGTGATGTCCTTATTGCCATAAGCAAAGCGATATTCGCGGATGCAGTCTTCGAGAGATTTATCTTCCGCGCCAAGAAAATTTCCCGAAAACGGATGTCTTCCTAAGAATAATAATTGGAAAATTATGACTGCCAGACCGAAATTATCGTGCTTTGCTTCCCGTTCGATTTCACCTAAATCTACATTTTGAAGTTCCGGCGCAAGATGCGTTGCCACGCCGACTTCGCAGCGGTAACGAAAATCGCCGCGACTGATGCTATAACTGTCGCAGTCAATCAATTTCACAGTTCCGTCCGCGAGGACGACGCAGTTTCCGTGATTGATGTCGCCCATTATGTGTCTGTCGCGGTGCAGACTGTAAAATCCGCGAGCGAGATTTGCCGCCGTGTGAACGAGAAAATGCCACGTCGCTTCGGGAAAATGAACGCGGCGGCTTTTGAGTGAATAAAGTTCGTGAATTTCTTTGGCGCGAACATTCGGCATCAAAAAACCGACGACTTTTCCGTCCGGCGCATCTTTCAAAACATCAACAACCCAAGCCGCGACCTTCAAAAGATGTTCATTTTTATTCTCTGCCATCCAGCGAAGTTTTTCGGCTTTATCTTCATCTATTGGTTCGTGATAGATTTTCGCAACGAGTTCGAAATCGTCTTCGCAAGCAAAAACCGCACCTTCGCCGCCTCTGCCGAGTTGTTCGGTTAAAATGTAAGGTTTATTTTCGCTGTCGTAAAATGTTGGCATAATTTCTCCATGGGAGCGCAGGCATCCTGACGTGCACAAGCGCAACGCGCTTGAAAACTCCGCGTAAATCGGAAAAGTTTAGGTTATCAACTTTTGTTCGCGCTCACGCGCTCATTTGCAGGCAAGATGCCTGCGCTCCCGGCACACGACGCTAAAATTATTGTTTTGTCATCATCCGTTTTTTCATTCAGTTTTGGCGACGCGAGAAAATTTTCCAGTTTTTCGTTTAAACCATTGAGCGAATTTCCGTTTCTAAGCGGCGCGATCATCGGCATTAGAAATGGTTCGTGCGGTTTGTTTTTTTGATAATCAACCGCAACGGCGTAAATTCCGTCGGAAAACAAAATCAAATCTTCAATCGCTTCTTCAATCAACACAAATCTTAAACATTCGGCGGCAGTTTCGTCTGTTATAAAATTCGTCATATTTACATATTCCGCGTCTTCCGGTTCGATGCCGAAACGGTAGCTTTCCGATGTTCCCGAAACGCTAAAAACCGCCGCGCCGTCGCCGACTTGATAGAAAATCGCTATTTCTGCACCGACAACCGCACTAACCAAAGTTGAAGCAAATTCCCGAACATCTTTCTTACCTTCACGCGCAACTTCCGAGATTTGTTGCTGAAAATGCGAAATCCAAAGTTTTCCGAAATCAGCATTTAAAGATTTAACCGAAGCATTTCCCGAATTCAAAAAACCTGAGATTTGCTCAACGAAAGTTTCGCAAGCGATTTGCGCCCCGCGCTGACCTTCCGAAGTGCTACCCGCGCCGTCAGCGATTACGGCGATTAAAACCTCACCTTCGTTTGTTTCGATTGTGCTAAGCAGAAGTCTGTCCTGACATTCCGTATCTTGATTGAGATGCGATAAACCGACAACCGATGCGCTTGCGTAACGCCATTTATTCATAGGATAAAAATGGATAATGGATAGTTGATAATGGATAATGGAAGAAAAATATTATCCATTATCAACTATCCATTATCCGTTAAATTAAACTTCCGCCCATCCGTAGGGTTTGTAATCGGGAATCGAAACCGAATCTCCGGGCGTTGAGCGCGAAACATTTTTCAGCGAAGCCGAAAGCCAAAGGAAAAATTCCTTAAAGCGAACGCCGCCCAATTTCATCGGTTCGCGCATCGAAATCTGGCTCAACACTTCAAAATTCGCGTCCTTTACGCCGAGCGCGAAAAACGAAAATGATTTGCTTTCTTCACCGGCGCGGACGATCTGCGGCAGATGCTGCCATTTATCGGTCGGTTCGCCGTCGGTCATCAAGAAAATCCACGGGCGAAAAAGTTTGATTCCGTTTTGCCGCAAAATTTCCTTGCGTTTCTTCAAAAGCGTTAAACCGTGTCCGACGGCAGTTCCGAGCGGCGTGTCGCCTGACGCTTCCATCTTTGGCGGACGAAACATATCGGCAGTCGTAAAATCCTGCAAAACTCTGACCGGACCGAACGTAATCAAAGCGATTTCGACGCGCTTCATACTCAAAGAATCGTTAAAAAGTTCTTCACGAAACGCGTTTAAACCGTAATTTAATTCGTCAATCGAATCGCCTTGCATCGAGCCGGAAGTGTCCAAAAGAAGCACGCAAGGACAGCGCGGTTCGGGGTTTTCGGCAAATTCGGCGGCGGCGAAAGGTTGTTGTTCGTCGTAACTGTATGTGTGGTCGTTCATAAATACTTCCTCAAAAGATTATGTCTAATAATAAATCGAAAATATTATAAAAGGCAATGTTTTCTGGAACGGTTTTTAGACGGGAGCGCAAGCATCCCTGCTTGCGCTCCCGTCTTAACAAAATGTAAAAAAACGCATAAAAGATTTTTCAATCTAAAAACTCTGTGCTATCCTCTCGAAACTATGAGAATACTTGCCTAACAAAAATACTTCGCAACTTTCGCGTTCGTTCTCTCGTTAAATGTTTCATCGGTGAAACGAACTGTCTTTATGCATACTTCGTGCGATATTTTTCATTAAATTTTTTATAAACGAATTTACAGAGGATTTTTATGTCTAACAACGTAGAAAATACGTCTGAACAGACGTATGACAACTCGTTTTGGTCAATTTTAAACGAGGCAGTTAAGGGTTCGAGCCGTGATTTTACGCAAGGTTCGATTGGTTTGGCAATTTTTCTGTTGGCAGTTCCGATGATCTTGGAAATGATAATGGAGAGCCTTTTTGCCATTGTAGATATTTTCTTTGTTGCCAAACTCGGCGCGGATGCGGTCGCGGTCGTCGGAATTACTGAAGCGATGATGGCGATAGTTTACGCGGTCGCGTTCGGTCTGGCAATTGGTGCGACGGCGACGGTTGCGCGTCGAATCGGCGAAAAAGATTTTGAAAGTGCCGCAAAAACGGCGGCGCACGTTCTTTATCTCGGTTTGATTATTTCGCTCGTGATGAGCGTCGTCGGGATAATCTTCGCGCCGACTTTTCTGACGCTTTTGGGCGGAGAACCGCAAGTCATCGAGCAAGGAACGATGTTTACGCGGATAATGCTCGGCGGAAACGCTTCGGTCGTGTTCATTTTTCTGCTCAACGCGATCTTTCGTGGCGCGGGCGATGCGGCGATTGCGATGCGCGTTTTGTGGCTGGCGAACGGAATCAATATCATTCTTGATCCGCTTCTCATTTTCGGAATCTGGATTTTCCCGGAAATGGGCGTAACGGGCGCGGCGGTGGCGACAACCATCGGGCGCGGAGTCGGTGTTTTATATGCGGTGTGGTGTTTATTCGGTAGAGGGGGACGCATCACAATTCATAAAAATCACTGGACTTTTGATCCGACGCTTTTGTGGAAGCTCGTCAAACTTTCGGCAACGGCGGTTTTGCAATTTACGATTGCAACGGCAAGTTGGAGCGCGTTGGTTCGCGTCGTCGCGGGCTTCGGCAGCGAAGCGATTGCTGGGTATGTGATCGGTTTGCGCGTGATTATTTTCGCGCTTTTGCCGAGTCTGGGATTAAGCAACGCGGCGGCAACGCTCGTCGGGCAAAATCTCGGCGCACAAAAGCCGGAACGAGCTGAAAGATCAGTCTGGACTGCCGCTTTTCTAAACGCCGGATTTTTGGGCTTGGTCGGTTTGGTTTTTCTGATTTTTTCAGGTCAGATTATCGGATTTTTCACGACCGAACCGCAGGTTTTGTTTTACGGAACAAACTGTCTGCACATCGTCGCTTACGGTTTTGTCTTTTACGGTTTCGGAATGGTTTTGGAAACCGCGTTCAACGGCGCGGGTGACACGATCACGCCGACTTACTTGAACTTTTTTGTTTTCTGGTTATTCGAGATTCCGCTGGCATATATTCTGGCATATCACTACGATCTCGGACCAAACGGCGTTTTCTGGGCTATAACCATTGCATTTTCGGCTCTCGCCGTCGTTTCGGCTTTGCTCTTTAAACTCGGACGATGGAAAAAAACGCTTGTTTAAAGAAATAATACCAAGTTGCGTGAAAAGAATGATTAAAATGGCGGAAACGCGACTGCAAAGAAGCGTGCTCTGTTAGTGTTATTGAACACGCTCCTTTGCAGTCGCGTTTCCGCCTCGCATCTCGTTTTCTACATCATCCCATTTACGCAACTTAGTATTAGAAACTGAAAAGCATAATAAAGTTCCGTAAATCTTTTAATAATTAAATAAAAGGCAGAAACGCGAATGCAAGAGATCGTGTCAACATCCGGGATATTGCAGGCTCGTTCACATTAGCGTTTCTGTCTTTATAAATTTGCTCTAAATCTAGAAATTATCTGACCCTTGCGGTTAAAGTAACCTCTTTGGTTTTCGGCGCGTAACACACTTCGTCGGTGCAAGCCTGATAGCGCACGGTTGCACGGACTCTGATCGTATTTCCTTTGAAGCCTTTTGGGACATTTACGTTAAATCCGAAAACGGTGCGACCTTCATAAACATTGATCGTATCGTCGGAAAAGCTGAATTTACGGTTTTTGCCGCGCGGGTAGCTGACACCGCCGAGCGTAATACTTGTGCCGCTCACTTTCACAACCGTCGGAATCGCATATTTGCTGTTCGGACTGTTTGAATTGACGTGCAGACCGCCCGGAATGTCGAGAACTATTGAACCTCGCGCTGTCGTGCCGCGTGATATTGTGCCTTTGCCAATCGAACCGCTCACCGTTTGCGCGTTTGATTCGCCCGCAAAAACGAAAATTAATCCCAAAAATAAACCGATAAATAAATACTTTTTCATAATTTCTAACCTTTTTTAATTTTCTTTTGTATAAACTAAACTAATTTGAAGATGCGTTTTCAAACTTTCGAGTTCGTTTAAATCTTATAATTGCCAATAATTGCCGAATTATTCCCGAAAATCTTTCGCTTGAAAATAATATGAAAATAAAACGGATATGTAAATTGAGGAATTTTCGTTTGATTTTGTTATTCTCAAAATATGTTCAAAACGCGCAGCTTGAAACCTGAAAGAATTGACACGGGCGATTATACGTCGGAGGAATACGACCGGTTTTTGAGCGATATACGGCTCGTCAATCGTTTTGCGGGCGACAATCGAGCACTCAAAAAAACTCTTTTGCACGAGATTAAAACGGAAAATCTGCAAAATTTTTCGGTTTTAGATGTCGGAGCAGGTTCAGGCGAATTGCTTCGCGTAATTGCAAAATCAGCGCGGAAACAAAAACGAAAAGCAAATCTTTTCGGATTGGAGTTGAACAAGCGTTCGGCGGAAGCAATTGTTGAAGAGTCAAAAGATTTCAGCGAAATAAAAGCCCTTCGCGGAAATGCTTTGAAACTTCCCTTTGCCGATAACTCTTTTGATTACGCAATTTCTTCGCTTTTTACGCATCATTTATCTGACGAACAAATTATCCAAACTCTGTGCGAAATGCGCCGTGTCACGTCGCGGCAGATTTTTATTATTGATCTGCATCGCCATCCATTTGCCTACGCGCTCTACAAAATGTTTTGCGTAACCTTCCGCATCAGCCGACTCGTCCGAGAAGACGGTTCGCTTTCGATTCTGAAAAGTTTTAAGCCGACAGAATTAAAAGATTTAGCTGAAAAAGCCGTGATGAAAAATCCGACCGTTGAAAGACATTTTCCGTTTCGGCTCGTTTTGAAAGGCTGATAAAATTTACTATTTTCGTACTTTATCAGATTCTATTTTTTCAAGATGCGCTTCGACGCTTTTTTCGGCAAGTTTCCAAAGTTCGGGCGAAACATCCTTATAAACTTTTTCGACGATTTCGCTTGGGTTTTCCGCACCGTTTTCGATTGCTTCCAAAATTTTTCGTTCGCGTTCAAGACGATGCGCGATATAAGTTTCAATCTTGCCGCTTGCATCCGCAACCGCCGCGCCGTGTGAGCCGCACAGGAAATTCAAATTCGGCAGATTTTTCATTCTTTCGAGCGAATTCAAATAATCGTTCATATTTCCTTCGGGCGGCGCGATCAGAACCGAACCCAAACCGACGACGTTATCGCTTGAGAGCAAAAAGCCGAATTCTTCATCATAAAAACAA
>JBBSAX010000012.1:0-46209 GCA_038251885.1 Pyrinomonadales bacterium
CATTACTGAGCGGTCTAAGAATTGCTATGTCGAATTCAGCATTGTAAGTAATTCTATATCAATCACTTCAGCTATTTTGTTCTTTACTATCAGTAGCCAATTCTTACTTATTTTCCACGATTCGTAAAATATCTCGCCGATTTTTCTGATCCATTCCGACGGACTTGCTTGTTTTTTCTCTGCCTTCTCTTGGGTTATCAGATTTATTGCTTCCACATCTTGGCAATCTTGCTTGAATTTTAACAGCAATATCGCCAATGTCATCAGTAAATAAAACTGTGTCTCCACCCCGTTTTGACTGTGATTCAGCAGATGCAACCCGTTTAATGTCCGCTTCAGATATTTGAAAAACAATTCGATCTGCCACCGATAAGCATACAAGATAATGATTTTCAACGTCGGTAAATCCGTCCGATTCGTCGCTATCCGAAAGTAGCTATCCGCCACTTTGAATTGAATCAGTCGCACCACCGTCTGCCGTCTGTCGCTTTTGAAAACGATCAATTCATCGCGCACTTCCCGAAAACAGTTCGGCAATTCTGCTTCGACTATCTCCAACATCTGACGCACTTCATAAAGCAGATTGTCCTTGACCCGAAACACGAAATACGCCTCCGCTTTGATGACTTTGGTGATGATCTCGAAACTCGCATAACCTCTGTCGGCAATATATGTTACGCCCGCCTCCAAAACCTTTTCCAGAAACATCCGCTCGCTTGATTTGCCGCTGCCAACCAGAAATTGTGTCGCAATCATTCGATTGAGTTCAAACGAGAGATGCAACTTAAAAGCATTCTTCCGCGTGCGATATTCGCTCCAACTCATCTGGATCAACATCGGAAACAGGCTTCCGTCAATCACCCGAAATAACCCGATCTCGTCCAGACCTTTGATTCGTTTCAAGTCCATCGAATCCACAGCGGTTTCAAAAAGCCGTTTGAAATGCTTGCTCTCAAAACGCGAAAAGCCATCCTTGAGCGTCGAAAATGGTGTGTAAAAAAGACCCAACTCCCGACATTTTGCATTGGTTTTTAATTCCACAGGCAAACTTCTCAAAGAACCGACTTGCTCGATATAGACAAAAAGCAACTTCCGCACGAAATCAGCAAAAAACAACTTTTGCGAAAGAGATTCGTGGTCTATAATAGGCGACATTGAAGTGATAATCGCTTCGATAGGTTGTAAAAGTATGTTGAAGATTTTTATGTTCACACTTAAATATCTCTTTTTTCATACTTTTACACCATTTCAACTTTACTCAGCAATTCTTAGACCGCTCAATAATGATTTAACCTTTGATTTGTCGCTTGATTTGCGGCTGGATATTATACTCGCGTGTTTTTTCATCGCGTGTAGGATTGCCGAAGACTTTTTTGATGGCTTCGGCGGTTTTTTCGCAAGCGGGTCCGGCGATGCCTTTAATTTTTGTTTCGCTCACGCCTGTTTCAGCATTAATTTCAATTTCGATTTCCGGCATAAAAAATTCAACTCCTGTTTTGTTGTTCAATGTCTATTAATTCCGGCTGATACGGAACGGTTTCGGGAAATATTCGGCAGTAAGCCGTGATTTCATCTATATCTTCATCTGTTTGAAGTGAAACGGTTATCATTTGCGAAATCTGTTCGTCGAGTTTGCTTTCCTCGTCAGCATCCCAATTAACGGCGATGGCTCGTATCTTTCCCGAATCATCTTGCCGATGACCGATTGCCGAAACCGAATCCGAATAAAAAAGCGCATCCAAAAATGAACGCGCCTCGCTTGCCGTATTACGGACGACTTCAATAATATGCGTCATAATTTATTAGTATTTAATGCGAATCTTTATCGTCGAGCCGATACGTTCTTTGTGAAGCGTTCCGCGCAAACTGCGGGCGAGTTTTTCCGCCGATTTGAGATTGTAGTTTGTTCTGAGTGTGGTTAAAAAATTGCCACCCATTATTGTTCGCTGGTCAAACTCACTGATGACGGGAACATAACCCGCATCGGTTCTCTGAAAACCCAAATCGTTGGACGCACTGCCGATAAATTTTCGGCGAACGACTAATTGTGCCGTTTCCGGTCTTCTATCGCCTTGATAGCCGTAAAGCGACAAGGCTTCGCCTTCTTCAACTTCCGAATAACCACATTCGGAAAGCGCGTTTAGAAGACACTCGCGGTCTTTGAACGCCGTATCGGTGAACACCATATATTTGCTCATAACTTTTGAATAACCCCGATTTTCTAAATTCAATCCGTAATTTACCCGCCGCTTAAATTTCCAAAACTCGCGCTCCGGTTGTATTTGCCATCTGACTGACGGTTGAAGCGGAACGACTGCCTTTGATATTGTTTTTCGCCCATTCGCGGATCTCGTCAATTTTCGTTTTCATCATCTCGGCAGTCGGCGAGATGCCGCCGATTGCCCCAATAACATCTTTTGTTCGGGCAGCGCGATTGCCGTCAATAAATGCTTCGAGAACCGCGTCTTTGACCGCGCCTTCGATTTCCGCGCCGGAAAACTGCTCGGCTTTTTCCGCCAAAACGTCCAAGTCAAAATCTTCCGGCTTGAGTGTGCGTTTTTGGAGATGGACACGGAAAATCTCCTGCCGATCTTCTTTGGTCGGCAGATCAACAAAATGAATATAGGAAAAACGCCCGATGCGGAATTGCTCGCTTTCAAGGTCGCGCACGTCGTTGGCAGTGGCGAAAACAAGCACGTCTTGGTTGTCCTGCATCCAATTGAGAAGATAAGAAATCGTTCGCGCCGTTTCGCCACCGTCGGTTTTGTTCGACGATTTCATTCCCGAAACGGCTTTTTCAAACTCTGAAATTCCCAAAATGCCTTTGACGGTCGTGGCAATCGAAAGGGCGCGTTTTATCGAAATCGCCGACTGTCCGATAACTCCGCCGCCTTCGCCCATAATCGAGCCGAAATCAAGGTCAAGCAGAGCGCGATTGGTCACCCCCGACGCGACCCGTTTGCACAAATCTTTGCCGCAACCCGGCAAGCCGACGAGCAAAATTCCTTTGCACGGTTCAACGTGCCGAGCCTTTGCTTCGGGAGAAAAAGTGTGCGCCGCCTTTTTCAAAATTTCGCGCAAACTTTGATAACCGCCCAGCGAGTTCGCCGATTCGGGATGAATATAAGTCAGCGCGGAACTGCCGCGAATTACTTTTTTCTTTTCGTCCAAAATGATGGCGAGCGCGTCTTCGGTTAAACCGTTGCAGCTGATCGTCGCTTTAGCAATGACATTCGAGATTTCATCATTCGTCAGTCCGAGAAGTGCCTGCACGAGATTTCCGCGTGTTACTTCGGTGACGCTCGTGTTAATGCCGTTCTTCTCAAATTTTTCGAGTTGGATGTCGAGCGCGTTGATTATTTCATCTTCCTGCGGCAAATCGAGTTCAATCGCCGACACTTCTTTTTCGAGCGTTTTGATGTCGGGAAAATTCGGTCCGGCGAACAAAACAGTCGCCTTTGTGATTTTGAGTTTCCAAGCGACTTCTCTTAAAAGTCTGACCAGCACCGGGTCTTCCTGACCATATGGCGCAATATACGGCGCAAAATCGCACAACAGAAAAATTCCGGTTTGTTGCGCGGCGATATATTCGAGTGCGGAAAGCGGGTCTTGCGTTTCCGGGATGACTTTGGCTTCCGTGAGCGAAACGCCGCCCGCATTTTCGTCAATGATTTTGACTAACCCGCAAGTCCGACTCCAGAAATAAAGCGGTTTTTCGCGGTGTTTTTCACGGCTCATCAGTTCGAGCAGACATTCTTTGAGCCGTTCTTCTTCGTAGGTGTTGACGGCGAGCAATGTATATCGCGCCCGGATGAGCGTGTCGAGTTCTTCGAGTAGTTTTGTTTCGCTTGATTGGTTTTTCATTGTGGACAAGAAATTTTTGAAAATTAATTCGGTCTAAAATTCGAGCGCGTCGAGTTGGTTCAAGTTCAATACGCCGATTTGCTTCGAGCGTCGTCGGGTCGTTTCTCTTACTGTTTGCTCACCGCTTTCATTTTCGAGTGCCGATGATGATTTTTGGCTTGTATCTGCCGGTTTGAAATCTAAAACTTTGGCAGATTGAAACGTAGTAGTTTCCGGCTCTTTTGTTAAACCGTATTTTTTAATCGTCGGGCTATAAGAACAATTAAAAGTTTCAATATAGGGCGTTTTTTTGTGATGAACCTTTTCAAATCGTTTCGCGGAATAACGGCTCTCTGCCACGGTTAGTGAGCAATTTTTAACAAGCGGTTTAACATTCAGTTTGGATTCGCTGCGCCCGTATTCGCTAACCGCGCTGTAAGAGCCGTCTTCGTTATCAATCAGGAAAAGATTGAAAACCTTATCCGAATTGATTGACGAATCGTAATGATAAAGAAAACACTTTTTGATAATTTGGGGCATAAAAATTAATCCGCGCCCGTTACAGTTCGAGCGCATCGAGTTGTTCAGTTTTGAGTAACTTTCTAGCGCGTTTTGAAGTGGCGAGAATTACCGCTTGGACGGCTTCTTGCATTTCGGCGGGTGTTCTCCTTTTCGCCTCTTTACTGGCAATTTTATTAAGTTCGGCGAGAACCGTTTCGACTTCCGCATCACCTGTAAAATTCATCAGCTTAAACCACCGATACATCTCACGCGCCTTTTTCGCCGTGCCGCCGGGAACGAATTTAGAATCGTTCAATCTTTCCGCCATTTCTTTAGCGGCTTCGTAGATCGTGTTGTTAAGCTGGTCGAAACCTTCCTTGAGCGGCGAAATTCTTTCTTCCATTTCTCTTTTCACCGCTTCGATTTTGATTTGCCTGATACGTTCTTTTAATTCCTGCTCGCGTTTTTCGTCTTCAAATGCCGTTTTGACTTTAATTTCGGCGATTTCTTTTTTCGTTTCAATCTCAATGGCGATCTCAGTCTGCGCTTTTTGAGTTGATTCGGTTTCAAATTGAAGTTTTGCGGATTTTACTTGCTCCGCCCGCATTTCCGAACCCAAAAGAATAACTTTCGGTCGCATCTCGATTCGCATTCCGTCCCGAATTGTTTGAATAGTCGGAATCATCTGCATCGCCCGCGAAACCGTTGTTTGGATAAACTCATCGCGGTCAAACGGCTCATCTGTCTGCGTTGCAGCTAAGCGTTCGGCGGAATCCGTCGCAAGCAACCGGAAAGTTTCCCGCAGCGTTTCAAGAATTTCCGAATAATTTTCAACCACTCTGGCTTTTGCCCGTGCGAGAGTTTCCAGCGCGGCGGCAAATTCCTTTTCAAACGCTTCAAAGGCGGCGAAAGGAATCCACCGATACTCGCTTGAGCCAAGCACCGTTTCGCACAGATTAAAGCGAAAACTGTAACGGTCAAGCGCGTTATGCGCCTTTGATGCCGCTCGTTGCAGAGGTTTGCGGTAATCGTCGGGAAGCAGTCCGGTTCGCGGCGGGCTTAGATAAACGGTTTTCTCTTTCGGCAGTTCGATACCGAGAGATTGCCAATCAAGCTGGCGGCTCAAAACCGAAAATCCAGTTGCATCAACATTGAGAAAAATCCCCGCCTGTTCGAGCGCGGTCAAATCAAACGGCATCGTTTCGACTTCCGCCGCCGAAATACCAAGATGCGCGGCGGCTGTTTCCTTCTTTTGTTCGAGTTTGCCCAAAATTTCGGATGCAAGATCAGGCATATTAATTATTTGATTTTCTTCCGAATTGACAATATTTTCCGTCAGTGCGGATGTCGGATTATCCTCTGCTTCGCCCATCATTGCCCAAATGTCGTTTGCCAAACTATTGTCATCAAAATTTGTCGTGTTTATTGATTGATTCATAATTTTTCTCGATGAATTTCGCATCTTTACTTGCCGCTTTTTTTTCTTAAAATTTAGCAGTGCTAAGAATAATTCGGCATAAATTTTATACCGAATTATTCTTTTGACAGATAGAGTTAAAAAAATACCGAAAATTATTTGTCTTGCTTGAGATTAGTATTTAAGGTTAGAGTAAAATTGTTCTGTATACATTGAATTTAATTCAGCAGAACACAAAGTTGGGCAGCCAAACAGAACTGATGAAAGTCGAAAAAAACTATTATCGCATAGAGCTTTTGGAGCTTGAAATGGAAACCCGAAGGAAACCAGTCGTATTTACGGGGAAGTACAAACATAACGATAATCCAGAATGGATTACTTTCACAACAATTCGCAGATATAATCCAAGTGAAAAGACAAAAACGATTTGCGATCACATAAATATTAAGAAATGCATAGTATCTCAGTACCTGAACCTCACCGAGCAAGAACACAATCGCAAGTTCTATATCTGCGGAAGAGTTTCAACCTACGAGCATTTCGGAGACATTCGTGGGTGCATAATCCTAGCTGAAACAGGTAGCGAAAATCCTATATGGATGACAGCTCAGTCGAAAAGAGAAAATGAGATAATTGTGCAACGCATTATTAGGGAAACCCAACAAGATGCTACATCGAACGGCAATTCTGCTATGCTCCATAGCCACCGATAAGTTTGGTCGTTCGGTGGCTGTGTTGTAACTTACATTAAGACTTATATTCGTGAAAAATTTCATTTTTCTAAATTAAAATCCTATGGCAAAAATACGAACGTGGAAACCTCTTGCTACCGAACATATTGAGGAACTGATTACGCTTGCAGTTGAGTCATATCGCCTTGCAAATAGAACTCCAAGTATGCAAAGGCTGGCTTCTTACTTGATTAAATTAGCAGTTTGGCGAAGAACTGCTGACGCAGTTGACTCTGCAACGGGCATCGTTATTCCTGATGCTATTAAATATGATATTCGTTATTTACCGCATACTGCCGATGCAGCTTTAATTTCTGCTCAGTATCCGATGAGTCAGCTTAAAAAATACTTGACTCACGAACATAGTTTTCCGCTAGGTTTGTTTGCTGAAAAGATATTTAACCTTGACACCGACAATAGAGAAGCTATCGGTGAGATATTCAATACTTGTTGCCGTGCCGCTATTGTAACGCGAGAAGAAGACAGCAAGCTCAATAGTGCTAAACTACGAAGTGCAATGCCAACGAATTGGTCTTTTGGCGAAGACATATTTGCACGTTATTCTAGTGTTGGAATTGAGTTACTTCCGCCTTCAATAGGATGGAGATAACTTTTCGCGGAGGTGTCTGTTTAACTCAAACCGCTGCCAAACAAATCAGCTATGAAAGAAGCAGTCAGGCGAAGATTTTGACCATCCCGACAAAATAGGTTTCTGCGATGGACTATGTTGATTTTTACTTTGGTTTGCAATTCGCCGCCGCTACAAGTGCTTCAAGCGTATTGTAAAGGGAACGGCTTGCACCCGATTCTAAATCAAAATAAGTTGCAAAGCGTTTCAAAGTTTGAGTCAAAAGCAATTCCGTGAGCATTTCCGCCATTTCTACCGCAACACGCTGGTTGACGTTGAGGCTTTGCTCACCAAGACGGATCCGTTCAGCGCAGGTCATCTCATCGCTTGTTTGCCCGCGTCCATTGACTGTTTTCTTACTCCCACCGTTCAAAAGGTCTGGATGCTGCAAACTCGGTGCGGGCAACAGCGAGAGAATGGGTGATTTTTGCGCCGCTTCGCAGATTTCTTTACCGCTCAATCGGTTTCCGATTAAAATTTGTCCGGTATCGCGCCCGTTGCCGCCGTCAATCCACCACAGTCGCGGTCTGGAGTCGCCATATCTCTGCTCGCCATATAACTTGAGAGTTTTGTGTATTTCCCGTCGTGCGCTGGTGTTGTCAACACAGCCGACCAGAAAAATCAGTTTGTTTGAATTTGAAGATCGTGCGTTCCAATCGTCATTTTTACTCTGCAAAAGTTCGGGGCGAAAACCTTCTTTGACGAAACCCGTTTCGATTCCCCAAGCACCGGAAATACGCCTTGCGAGGGTTTCGGCTTTATTTGCTCCGATTTCGGCGAAACAAAAATTACTACGCGGAATGTTGCCTGTTTCAACACAGTCGGGATCAACAATGACGATTTCCGCCCGTTTGCCGTTTTGATTTAGCTCAAAAGCGAGTCGGGCGAGATTCATCGCCATAAAACTACCCGTGCCGCCCGCGCCAACAAGCCAGAATTGCACGGTTTGAAAATCAATCGGAAGCACTAATTTGGCATTTAGGAAACTTAAATCAATAATCATAAATTTTCGATATAAGTCAGTTTTTCAGTCGCGTAATATTCTTGGGCAAGAATAAATTCACGCGCTTCATTGCGGAGATTTTTGCAAATCTGCGCGAACCTTTCCCTTTCCTGTTTAACCAAATCAGTAAGATTTTCCGGCGGTGCGTCTGCGACTAGTTCAATCGGAATTTCCCAAAACGAATCGTAAATCCCGACTCGCAGGCGAATCAATGGATTTTCGCCATGAATGTCAACCAGAATCCCGAACAGTCGAAATTTTCCGCTTTCGTCGCAGTCATCTTGTGCGCTGAATTCGCGGCAACCGGGCGGGTGTGTGTGAATTTCCAAGATTGCTTGTTTGTAAGCTGCATCATCGTCCCGCGCAATCGTGCTGCCGAATGAGCGAATATCGCTGATTTCCTTCCAGAAATACTTCTCAATTTCCTCGTCCCAATAAACCGCGTATAAATTTTCGGTAAAGTTCGCTCTGTCCGTCGAGTTACGGGAGTGATTTAGGATTTCTGCGAAAATATGGACGGGAATTTTCATCTTTAATTCGACACGCGATTTCTCCGCTCCCAATTCTTCAATTCGGACGGCAAAAGAAGATAACTCGATAACTGCGGTCATCTCCCGCCTTTGGGCGCGTTTGAATAAGCCGTTTTGGGCAATAGCGATTTCATAAAGCGGTGCCTGTATAGGTTGATCGGACGCGAACAGAAATTTTCGCGTGACAAGTTCTGGAATATTCATTTTGTTTGAAAAGTTTTAATGCGTTCAGCGAACCTACTGCCACAGTTCGCCGACGGTGTGATTTGTTTTAATTAAGGCTTTTTTCGGAAAAATCTTTTTGCCTTTTAACTCAAAAAGTAATTTTCGCGCATCGTCTTCGTGTGTTCGGCAACGATTTGCGGCTTGATGATTATTAAACGGGCTGTTGAAAATCAATTTCCAAACGCTTTCAATCGTATCGAATCGGCATTCGGGGGCGGTATTTTTGCCGAAACAAATACTGCCCGAAGAATCTAAATTCGGAAACGGCGCGGCACTGATTTTCGATTGTTGGCTAATAACTTTGTCAACTGTTGCCCAGAGGTAATATTCTTGCCCGCATCCTAAAAGCAGAAGGGCTGGAAGCGGAACTTCGAGTTCTAGAACCAAATCGGCGGCGGAGTTTCCGTCATTCAATTCACGCTCTTCAATAGATCGCGGATCAGTAATAAAAATCTTTCGCCGTCCGGCAGGCAAAACGCTTAAAATTTTGTGCTTTTTCTTTGCACCCAATGCGAAACGAAGAAGCCGCGTTTCAAGCCAGTCCGAATCGAAAACATCTTTAACTGCGAAGGCTTTTCCGATTTGCGCCGGACTTAAAAATTTTGTTTTCTCGATATTGCCTTCCAGATAATTAAATTGATAATGACCTTCGAGAAAGAAAAGTGCGGCTTTTGAGTCCACAGGAAGCGTAAAGATTTTTTGAGTTTCAGTTTTGCTCATAATCTTAAATTTTCTGCGTCAAAAAGTTAAAGCAGTTTCGCCGTGTTCTTCCGTTTCCGTCAGAATATTTATCAACAATCCACGATCCTTTTTCTCTTTGTCCACTACTTTTTTTCGCCGTCCGTTTACGGGCAATCGTCCCGTGTTCCAAAGTGCAATTAGTTCTCTGAAAGTTGCAGTAGCGTTTTGTTCAATCGAAGCGTCAATGCTCTCCATACTCTCAAAATACTCGCTCACCGCTTCGTATTCTGCTTTCAGTTTTTCAAGCGTTTCAACCCGCCAATCATAAAACTCAACCGGCTGGCAATAAGTCGTGTCAATAAACGTATTGCCCGTGTCGTGAAAAATAAATTCGATTAAATGCAGAAAACGCTGAACTTTCGGCTCATCACGCGCCGCGTCGAGAATCGAATACGGTGGCGTTTCTCTACTAATTGGCGGCAAGTCTTTAAACTCGACATTAAAACCAGCCAATATGTTGCACCAATTCTCGTCTGCTTCGTCCGTATCGCGCCACAAGAACGCGGCAACCGCAAAACGCAAACACGGGCGAAAGTCTTCTAATTCGAATTCATCGCAACAGAAATCGTAATTGATCGGCTCAATCGGAATATGGTCGAAACGAAAATCAGACCAGTCGAGCCAAGTGCAAAGCGGAAAATAACGGTCGCTGACCAGTTCGATAAACTCTAATTCGCGCTCGGTGTGAAATTCGTTAAATCCCGTCAGTTTGAAACTCGCACGGGATTTTCCCCACTCTTTCGGAAAAAGCGTTCGATAAAGCGCGTAGAATCGCTCGCGTTCGAGTTCCGACTCAATGTAACCGATTGCATCGGAAAGTGTGTTACAGGCGGTTTTCCAACGCAAATAAGCCGTAGTTTTGCCCAGTTGACCAAGAAAATTACCGCCGTCCGCTCCGCAAATCCGCCGTTGCTTATTTTTTTCAATCAAGCGGCGGGCGGCAAGCGGCAATTTATAAGCAATTTGGGTTTTCAAATTTCTGGTGTTTGCCATACCGTGCTGATTAAAATCCGATTGGAATTATTTCCGGTTGAAAACTGTCTTCTACGCCAGCCAAATCGCAAAACTGCTTTTTCATCTTCTCGATGTCTTTTTCGGTTTGCTGCAAAACCTTGCCGACCTGTTCGATGTCGGCGAGTGATAACCGTGCTGACGCTCCGCCATCGCGCAGGTAAAGACTTTCGGCAAGATCGTAAATCTGATTAACGGTTTCCGGTGCTTTAGCTAACCGACGCAAGCAAATGTCTGTCGGATCAAGTGTGCGATGTTTCTTTTCACCTTTAAGTTTTAAGCTGTTCATTGCTAAAACGCGCCTTTATGCTCGGCTTTTTTGACGATTGAAACAATCATTTCTCCCAAGCGGGTTTCTCGCGTGATGGCGGCGTTTTTGATTGACGGATAATGTGGACTCAAAGCGGTTTTGAGCAGTTCGTCGTTAGCGGCAATCGCCACATCGAGCGGAAATTCCTGACCTTCGATTTTGATGATTGCCGACGTTGCAACAACTTCGGTTTCTGCGGTTTTAGCCGCTTCCGCATCGTTCTTCAATTCTTCCGTCGCTGCCTTAGTTTGACCGGCGGCGTTTTCGTTTTCTGAATTTGTATTTTCGCTCATAATTTTTTGTTTTTAGAAAAGACTTTGTTGAATTTCATTTGCCGCGCCCGTTTGATTTACAGTCGGGACGAAGGCTGATGAATCCGGCACTTTATTTTCTTCCGTTTTTCCTACTGCTTGCGTTTTTTCGGTTTCAACGCTCTTTTCCTTCTGCAAATTTTGCTCACCGCTTTCTTTTTCGTTGGTTGCTGTTTGTGTCGGCACGGTAATCGCTTTTGCAGTTGAGGACTTTTTCGCCGATTTTGTTTTTGATGCGCGAAGCTGTTCGATATATTTGACGGGCAGAGTTTGTTGAAATCTCTTTAATTTTTCCCGCACTAAATTGGCAATGCTTGTTAAATCTTCACCTTCCGCGATTTCGAGAAAATCAATTTCGGGCGGCAAATCGTGCGATGCCGTGCTGATAATCGCTTTGCGTTTGTTATCGCCGGATTCGGTTGGCAAAAGAGTCAAATTTAAGTTAATCGTGCATTTTTCAAAATCAAACGATTCTTTATCTTTAGTCGCAGGAGCATTGTTTTTACTCACGCTCGTCGCCCGACTTTCGCTTTTAGCGACATTGGCGGCTGTCTGCGGTTTTGCGTCATTCGGCTTTTCTGCTTCTGAATCGGTTTTATCACCAGTTTGATTTTCTATATTGGATGTTTCATCAACCGACGAGAGATTTTCCGGTTTTAATTTCTCGGAAATCGGTTCGTGAGCGGTTTGAGCGTTTGTAAGTGCGGTTTTTTCCGGTGCGGTTGTCATTTTCGCTTCGGATTCTGTTATTGTTGTTTCTTCCAATGACTTATCGTTTTCGACAAAGCCCAAAAACTCATCGCTTTTCCCTTGAGTTACGGTCTTATCTTCTTTTGAAACGGCGGACGGTAAGACGTTTTCCCCAAATTCAATTTTTTCCGATGTTGCCAACTGATTTACTGATTCAATGTTTTCAAGGGTTGAAGCGTTTGATTCAGTTTCAAGACTCGAAATTTCCGTTTCTGAAATGTCGGGTTTTAACTCGCGGAATCGTTCGCTGAAATTTTGCGTGAAAATTTCTTGAAGCCTCCGCCGTTCAGGTTCGCGTGTTAGATATTCGGCTTTTTCCCATAAACTATTTGCCAAATTTTCGAGTGCCGAAGAGTTTAACTTTTCCTTAACGACATTTGCCGAATGCTCGGCTAAACGACGCGCGGTGAATTTCAACGCTTCAACCGCCCCATCATTTTCAAGATTCAGAAATGAACCGGCTGTCAATGTTTGCATCTTTTTTCTAAATTCCTCCAATATTTACGCTTTTTACTAACCGCTTTCTTTTTTTTTCCAATATCAAACAAGTTCGATGTGTAGAAACTTTTAATTAGCAATTTTGAAATACCAGAAGATCAAAAAGAAAACGCAAAATAATTTCATAAATTCGAGTCTTTTAAAATCCGATTTGCACTTTCTATTGCGGAAGAGATTTTGTCAAAATGCTGTTATAATATCGTTTACGGGACTTTACCGAAGCATTTTTCGACAATTTTACAAATGCCTGAACAACAGAACATCGAATACAAACAGAACTGGCACGACGATTATTTAAAGTGGGTGTGCGGTTTCGCCAACGCACACGGCGGGACGATTTTCGTCGGCAAGGATGATGACGGCAAAACCGTCGGCGTGGGCGGCTACAAAAAATTGATGGACGATTTACCGAATAAGATTCGTGATGTTTTGGGAATTATGGCGGAAGTCAATCTGCACGAAGACGACAATTTGTATTTCATCGAAATTTCCGTGCCGCCCTATTCGGTCCCGATCTCTTTACGCGGCAGCTATTATTACCGGAGCGGCTCGACCAAACAGGAATTAAAGGGCAACGCGCTGATGGAATTTCTGCTGCGAAAATCCGGCAAAACTTGGGATGATGTCGTCGAACCGCGGGCTACGTTTGAAGATATTGATGAGAAAACCGTCGAACAATTCAAATCTGACGCACGCCGCGCCGGACGTTTGCCCGATGACGGCGAACTGCCGCTTGCCGAATTTTTGGACAAACTGCGCCTGACGGAAGACGGACAGTTAAAACGGGCGGCGATTATTATGTTCGGCAAAGACCCGGCGCGTTTTTATCCGAATCAAATCGTCAAAATCGGACGCTTCGGTTTAGAAGACGACGATTTGAAATTTCAGGAAGTCGTCGAAGGAAACCTTCTCTATCTTCTGCGCGAAGCCGTCACTGAACTTAATCGTAAATTTTTCGTCAAACCGATTCACTTTGAAGGTCTTCAGCGCATTGAAAAAGACGAGTATCCGGTGGCGGCGGTCAGAGAAATTCTCCTCAACGCGCTCGTTCACCGGGATTATATGGGCAGTTTTATTCAAATCAGAGTTTATGACGATAAATTTTGGGTTTGGAATGAAGGCGTGTTGCCGGAAGATTTAAGTCTTGAATTGTTAAAACGCATCCATCCGTCGCGTCCGCGCAATCCGTTGATTGCCGATGTCTGTTTCAAAGGCGGCTATATTGATTCGTGGGGACGCGGCACGTTGAAAATTATCAATTCCTGCCTTGAAGCGGGACTGCCCGAACCTTTAATCGCCGAGCAATTCGGCGGCATTCTGGTTGAAATTTTCAAAAATCGTCACACCGCTGAGAATTTAAGACAAATGGGTTTGAATGAGCGGCAAATTGAAGCGATGTCATACGTTCTTGAAAACGGAAATATTACAAATTCCAAATATCAGGAACTATTCAGTGTATCGAGAAACACTGCCAGCAACGATTTATCGAGTTTGGTTGAAGCGGGTGTTTTGCGTTCAAGCGGCATTAAAGGAGCGGGAGCTTTTTACGAACTAATCTGAATTGCACAATAATTGCACAAATTGCACAACGATTGCACAATCAAATACAGTATAACAGGTGAAAACGGGCGTGATAATCGGGCGGCGGATGACGATAAATGCACGTAGAAAAGCCGTGATTAAGAATGACTTTTTTCGGCTTCCTCAAAAACACGGTCGAAATCTTTTTCAAGTTCATCCCATCTTTTTCGGTCTGCTTCAGCGTCATAAGGCAATTCGCCTAAATCCGCATCGGTAGATACGCCAAATTTCTCGTCAATTTGTGCTTCAATTTCATTTAACTTTTTTTCGTGTAAAAGGTCTTCTTCCGAGTCCACATACGGTTGATAAATTTCAGGCGCGACAAGTGTTTCGTCCTGCTCATCAATTTCTGGAAAAAAGTCTGTGTTTTTCGGCTCGTTCATAAGTTCGGTTGATAGTTGCTCACTTCTAATTTGTCGGCAATTCTTCTAATCATACTACGCGAGATGCCGCACGTCGTAGCCGTCCGGCGAAAACTTTTATCTTTGAGGTGATGACAAATATAGAGTTCCTTGACCTGCTCGATAATGTGGTCGAGATGATTTTCCGGGTTGATTTCAAATGTTAGAAAATTCCCGGCGGAAATGACGGCATCAGGAATAGGTTCATCTTTTGTATCAGGTGTGTCCACGGTGGTTTCTTTTTCCGCAAGCAAAACTGAAACGTCTGCTTTTGTGATAATTTCCGCGTCCGAATGTTCGGTTGCCAGTTTTAAGACGAAGTTGTTGAGTTCGCGGAAATTGCCCGTCCAAGCGTAATTTTCAAGCAATGTGAAAGCCGATGATTCAAGTTGAAATCCGTTTCTGCGATTAAGCGCAATTCGTTCCTGTTCAAGTCCGGCGATCACTAATCCACGAATTTTCTCTTTCTGCTCGCGGAGCGGAATCGTATTGAGGGACAGCACATTAAGACGGTCGTAAAGATCGGCGCGAAATTCGCCGCTAGTAGTCATTGCCGGTAAATTACGCGACGTGGCGGCGATAACGCGCAAATCAACCGGAATCTCCGAACTTGCTCCGACGCGCCGAATACGTTTCTCCTCGACTGCCTTGAGCAGTTTGGCTTGAAGGCTCAGAGAAAGTTCGCCGATTTCATCAAGAAAAACCGTACCGCCGCTTCCGATCTCGAAAAGTCCGGCTTTCATCTGATTCGCTCCCGTAAACGCTCCTTTTTCGTAACCGAACAGTTCGGCTTCGACGAGTTCTTCTTTAAGCGTCGCACAATTAAGGCTGACAAACTGTTTTTTGCGCCGCGCACTTTTGTCGTGAATCCGGCGGGCGATGGTGGTTTTCCCCGTTCCGCGTTCGCCCGTCAGCAAAACATGATGATGAACACGGGCGTAGCGTTCGATTTTCAAGTCCAACGCTTCGATTTTCGGGTTATTTGCTTGGCGCGTTGTCGTTCCGGCAAAAGAATTTTCGTGTTTGATGTGTAGAGATTCGACAATCTCATTCGGACGATTTTTAAAAAATTGTGTATTCATAAGGCAGATGTTCACAGAATTTAATTTCAAAAATCGTGCCAGTTTCGAGAGCCTTTTACTTTTAGCAGACTAAACTGATGAAAATAAAAACGGTTAGACGTTTTTATCGGTTATTATTCTTTTCATGAATACAAGAAAATTGTCAACTTATGTTGTCATAAGTGTCAACCGGAAATGTCAACTTTGGTTGACATTTTTTGCAGAAACGGCGTGATTTCGATTTTTGTCGGACTCATTTTCGCCATCTTCACCGAAACAAATTTTCAAAAGCAGAAACGCGGCGCGATGCCAGCACGGAAAGCCTTCAAAGAATGCCTGACAAAAACCTGATTTATCAACGCGGCGACACTTTTCTTCGTTCGCTTCGTAAAAATGGCAATCGCTTTTCTCTGTTTGTTCCTGCGGCACGGAAACAATCAGCAATCGGTCCGGCTGCCACGAAAAATACGGCTGTTCGATAAGCCGCTCTTTCGCTTTTTCTAAAGCCCGCGACCATCTTTTTTTCATAAATGAGGGCAAATCCTGATTTTTGAGTGCATTTTGAATTATTTCTAATGATGTTTCCAACTTGTTTTGATTGATATTCATAAATTTGGTTTTTGGTAACTCTGTAAAATCCGAAAAAACTATTCTTTAATCATTGAATCTTGCAAACTAATTCGGACGAGTTCTTCATTTTTCGGCTCGATCAGCCATGCGCGCACGTCAATCGGAGGCAATTCCGGGCTGACTGTTTGTGCCTGCTCGATTTCATTTTTATTCGGTTGTTTTTTGTCAATCGGTTGATCGCTCTGATACTTGTTGCCTGCGGGCGGAAACTGCGACAATAACTTTTGCAGTAATTGTTTGGCTTCCTGTTCATTTTGCGGTAAAAGAAATCGTTCGCGGCTGTTCTGCGTGATGCTCGTAACTCCGATTGAGCGAAACTTTTTCGGATGTTCCGCTCTGCCCGGAACGATTTCTATGTAAAAATCACCGAAAAATTTTGAACTTTTAAGCCGGATATTTTCGGTAAGTTCGAGTGATTCTTTGGCGAAAAGCACATTTTCATAAATTTCAGACGAGGTTTCTTCCCGATGCCACGCACAGTCGAAAAGCCGCGTGATTTCCTTGACTTGCGGTTTAGGAACTTGCAGACCGACGAGCCGCACTCCTTCATCCGTCGTCGTGCGAACGATTTTAAAGGCGGCATCCTTGACGTTTTTGATCTGCCGCCAAACAGGAATCAATGCTCCGCTCAAAATAAAAACATCCTTTTTGACAAACGGCGGAATTTTCCCGACTTCCCCGTTCCACCAATTTTTTGCCTTCGCTTTCGGCACGAGCCGGTAACAAGCGGCAAGTTCCGACTCGGTGAGATAAAACAAATTTCTTCCACACGGACGGCTGATGGCATAAGTTTGATAGCTCTCGCCCGTTTCGGGATCGGTGTGAACTAGAGAAGGACGCGCCGCGACAAATTCCGGTGTGGTTTCTGTAGTGCCGAGTTTGCGGTAAAAGTATATTCCTTCAGTTCGTTCCAAGTCGTCGAAATGCGCCGGATTGGTCGGAACAATTGTTTCGAGTTCGTAAAGATGCGTCGTCGCTCCTGTGGCTTGATCTTCGTGGATTAACTGCGGTTCGCGGCTTATCCTTACCGATTTCGCCTTGATGTCTTCAAGTCCGAGGTCGTATTTTCCCGAAGCTTTGAGATGTTCGACGGTTTCTGCGTAAACTTTGTAAAAATATTCAAAAAGCGCGTTTTGCCGATTCACTTCGAGCGAGAGCAGACGGTTGAAAAACCTTGGAATATTTTGCTTTTCGCTTTCGGTAATTGTTTGCTCGCCCGCTTCGGATTTGGTCAGCAAGCCCATATCCGAGAGTGCGAGTTTGGCATCATCAAGTCCGGGAATTTCTAACCCAGCCAGAATCCGGTCATAGACGATTTTCAAAGCGGCTCGTCCTTCTTTCGATTCGAGGTTGAATCTCTCAAGTCCGCCGATTTGATTTGCCCGCCGGTCGCCTTTGTTTAACGCGCCGGTGTTGGCAAGCCTTCGCGCAATCGAAGTCGAAAAGCGTTTCTCGCCGCCGAGTTCGGTGTAAATCAAAATGTAAATTGGCGGCGACGCTTGATTACAGCGGTTGGTTCGTCCGAAATCCTGCAATTGCTTGTCGGCTGACCATTTAAGTTCGGCGGCAATGTGTTCGCGCCGTTCTTGATTTAGTGCGCGTTTGTCGGAATGAAGACTATCCCCCGTCGCGGCGACTTCGGACATAATGGCGATTCGTTTGCGTTTTCCTTGAAAACTCTGGAGTTCGTGCAGGTTGGTCTGCCGTTGCGGAACGCCGGCAATTCCGCGCGGGCGATAAGCGAAATCACCGTTTGTGAGTTTAACGAGGCGGTTTTTGCGCCCCGTCATTTCCGCCACGTTTTCCGCCCCGAAATAGTTGATGATCTGGTCAAGCGGATGTTCCGGCAATTGCAAAGTAGCGAGGCGGTCAAGCAATTCCTGCTTTAAAGCAAGTGCGGCTTTTGAGTGAACTTGCTCACCGTTTTCGCTCAATAGCGGCTCGTATTTTGTTTTCTCGGTTATTTCATCGGTTACTTCCCTGTAAATCGCGGTCGGAAAGCAGTTTTCAATCAGACGAGTAAGAGTTTCGCGCGGACTGAAATCGAGATCGGAAATGGCTTCATCTTCGTCTGCGACGCGATTCATCTGCCGCGTCATATTCGCTTCTCCGGTGCTGGTGATGGAAATGACAATTGAATGCTGTTCGGCTAATGCGCGCGTCATTTCTTGAATCAAAGTCGGAACTTTGAAGGCGGTTATAATCGCTTTGGTGCAGCGTTGATGTTCCGCCCAGAAATTGCCCACGGCGTGGCGACGCAAAAACTTTGCGCTGTTTGTTAAAGCGAGAGCCTTTTCGGTTTTCTGCAAAATCGCCTGCCACGCCCGCGCCATATTGTCATACATTTCCCGTTGATGAGAAGTTAGTTGATGGACGACTTCGCGGTATTCGACGCTCAAACCCGATTCTTCGTCTAAACCCATCGACAGACTGCCGCAAAAATATCGTCCCATCGCTTTGAGATCCCGGGCGATCATCTCCAATGCGCCGATGCCGCCTTCCTCGATTTCCCGCGCAAATTCGGCAAAATCCGCAAACGGAGTTCCCTTTCCCCACAGTCCGAGCCGCAACATATATGCGAGATGTCGCACGTCGGTGGCGGCGGTCGCCGACGAGTAAATCACGCGGCACGCGGGAAATTTCTCGACATCCTGAATTTCGACCACCGCCGCGCCGGTTTGCGTCTGATTACGCTCGTTTTCAGCAAAGAAATTTTTTGCTTTATGTCCTTCGTCGAAAATTAAAAGTCCTTCCGCACCGAGCCAGTTGGTTAGTTGGTCAATCCGGCGATGTCCTTTTCTCGACTTAGCAATCAGCGATTGATAAGTGCAAAAAATGATACCTTTTGAGAGCGTGATTTGTTCTTCCGGCTTATAATCATTAACAATTTGAATTGGAATCCCAATTCCGAGCCGCTGCATCTCATCTTTGACGGCTTTGATTAAATCGGATTTGACGCTAAACCAAACCGTGCGCTTTCTCCCGCGAAACCAATTATCGAGAATAATACCCAAAAGTGTTGTGGTTTTACCGACACCCGTTCCGTCGCCGATTGAAATTCCGGCACGAGCCGTTCCGCCGCCAGGCAAGAATTGTGCGTGAGATTGTCCGGCGTAAATGATTCTTTCAAGCTGAATTTCCGAGATTTTGCCCGTTTCAATTAACTCTTTCGGCAGATACGGGCGATAAATAGGGCGAGGCGGTTTGATACTGGCGAGTCCGGGCGTTTCAACAATTCTTCCGGGATGCTTCGCGCCGCCCGTCAGGTGATGACAAGTATAGAGATTTTCTTCTGCCAAGAAGGTCTCGTCGTTGATTTTCGCGTCCTGCATAGTTATTGAAACATCCTCTTCAGTCGAAGGCGTAATTTCAAATGCTTTGACATCTGAAATTTCTTTTAGAGGAGCGAAAGCAGAATCCGTCGCCTTGAGTAAATCTGTGTTTGGTATCGTTGTTTGCGCTGATTCGTTTTGACTTTGATTTAACATTTGTTTGAATTCGGGAAATTACTGACGAAATTTTTTATTCGGTTGATAACGAGTGCATCCTCTGAAGACTTCACCTTTTTAGTCGAAAATATTTGTAAGAGACAAACACTCTTCAAGGCTTCGACAATCGGCTTTGATAATGCTTTTTGTTTTCTTACATTCTTTTGCTTCGGTTTTCGGTTGATTTTTTTCGATACAAACGATGCAGGTTTTAAAGTTTGTTCCGTATTTGTAAAAAGCGTTTGCGGGAAGCGAAATAACGGCTCTTAAATCATATTCGTCGGCAATTTCGTTTAAAAATTTTCGTCCTTTAGCCGTTTTTATAGCTGTATCGCTTCCGAGAAGTGCGACCAGTCTGCCGCCTTTTTTCAATCTTGCAAGGGCTGATTTTATGTGCCGAAAGCCGAAGTTTGAGTCGTTGTTTTTTACTCTTCCGCCGCTCGTGCTAAATGGCGGATTCATCAAAACGGCATCGGGCGCGATTTTCTCCGGCAAAAGGTCATCCAAAAACTCGGCATCTGCCGCGGTCGGATGGTAGCCCTGAAGTTCGAGAAACGTGAGCCGATTAGCTGATAATTCATTAACGTGAATTTTGCATCCCGCAATTTTTAACCAAACCGCAAGTGATCCTGTTCCGGCGGACGGCTCTAAGACAAGTTCATTTTCCAACGGATTTAGAATTCTTGCCAAAAGATATGCTATCTGCGGCGGCGTGCTGAATTGCTGCATTGTTATCTGCCCATCTGAACGCCAGCTTTGCGGCGGCAATATTTCTTCTAATGCTTTCAATTTTCCAAGAATTTCAACATCTGACAGGCTTCTTCCTTCAAATCCGTTGGAAAATCTTTTTGAAATGTAATTATTGACGACAACTTCCATTATTTCGTGGGCAAGATGTCCCGCATTTTTGCTTCCGATCACTTCAATTCTCTGTTCTCTGCAAATTTCCAAAAGCAAAAAATTTGTCAGCTTGTTATTCACCGCCAGTATATTTTCTACATTTTCAATAGCCTTTTGTAATTTGCCTTTTTCATTTAACACATTTTTTACTGACCGCTTTTTTTTTATTTCATCATCAGAACATTAAAGTTGATTCTGATGATGTTCAGGTGATATGCAGAAACAATAATAGAAATGAAATACTGTTTATAGTTCTGATAGTAATTATAATGTTACTAATAATAGAAATAAAAGTTAAAGTATTACTTGAACAGTTAAAAGAAATAAATTATAAATAACAGTTGGAGAACAATTATCTATGAATAACACATCACCAAAAATTATAATGATCGGAGTTTTCAAAGGCGGAGTCGGTAAAACGACGACGACGATCAATCTCGGACACGCTTTGGCTCTGCAAAATAAACGAGTCTTAATTGTGGATTTAGACCCGCAGGGGAACACGACCCGCGGTTTGGGTTATGACGTAACGGATGTAACGCCGACGGTTTATACGGTGATGAAGGGAATTAGCCGTGCTGAAGAAAGCATTGCTGAGGTGCGAGAAAATCTTTTTCTTTTGCCGTCAAACCGAACAACTGCGCTGCTTGAAACCGAATTGGCGAGCGAAGTCGGGCGCGAGAAAGTTCTGGCGCGGGCGATGAAAGACCTCGAAGGATTCGACCTTATTCTGCTCGACTGCGGACCGGGTTCGACAATCGTTAATATCAACGGACTTGTGTACGCGACGGACGTGCTGATGCCGATTGAAATCGGCGTTGATTCGGTTGAAGGAGTTGACGATTTTATCAAAGCGAAAGAGGCAATTTGCCAAAAACTGGAAATTGACACCCATCTGTTGGGCGCGGTAATGACTAAAGTTGATCGGCGGCTGACGCTGACCGACACTATTTTAACGCATTGCGCGGCATCTTTTAAAAATAGATTTTTCGCTCAAATCAGAACGGACACGAATTTAGGACACGCCCGCGGACACAAGCAGACTATTTTTGAATATGACAGCCGCAGTCGTGCGGCGGAAGATTATGCAAAAATGGCGCGTCAATTGTTGAAATGGTTTAAGAAGGAGAAAAAAGCGTATGCTGGATAAGAAGAAAACAAACAAAAAAGGCGGTTTTTCGCTCGTGCCGATCACATTGAGTGAGCCGGTTAAAACAACCGACGGTTTTACAAATCTGATTGATGACGCGTCCTCCGAATCGGAGCAAACTATAAAAGATAAAAAGAGCGGCACGAATGCCGCGAAAATTAAAGCTGAAAAAACAAATCCAAGTAAATTAACAGTTGACGCAAAACAAGCAAAGCAATCAAAAAAGAGTATTGCGGATGAAAAGGGAAAGGAAAATTTTCAAAATAAAATTGAAAATCAAGATGAATCAGCTATTAAAACCGAGAGATTGACCGAAGCCGAACTTTTACAGATTTTGGATGCGGATAATCTCAACGAAATATATGAACTGTCCGATGTTTTACGGGCAAGTTCGCTGAAACTTTATGCCGCATTAGTCAGGCTTGCAGATTCGCAAGGTCGGGTTCGGGTAAAAAACCATGAATTGATGGTGGAATCGGGAATTAAAGGAATCGCCACGCTCTATAAACAAGAACGGTGGCTGACGCAGTTGAAACTGGTCGAGAAAAAAGCGAAACCCGGACCGCACGACGGCAGCAGTTATTTTGTTTTCAAACTGGAGAGTCTGCCGCTCCCCGACGAAATTTATGAAAAATTCGACCGTTACCTATCTGACTTGGAATAGCTGAATTAATCGCCCGTCCACACTTTTCTCACCGTTTCGCGGCAATTTTCATCAAGCGTAGAAAACCAGTTGGGAATCGTCATCTCGCTTATTTTTTGATTTTTGGCAAGAGCGTCATCAATGCCTTTATCATCCCGCGACCAGGTTAGTATTTTTGTTACAGTTTGTTCGCCGTCGCCGTTTTTAAGCCGTAATTTTAAAAGTCTGGTAATCTGCCGCAAAACCGCCGGATTATCTTGATAATCATTATCAAAAGCAAGATAAAGAGGCTTTCCCCGCGAGATATTAACAACAAGTTCGTGGCTGCAACCGACACCGCTGATGGCGAGAGAATAAAATTTGGGAAGAAGGCGTGTCGTAACATCGGCTTTAAGCGCACCTTCGGTAATGAGAAGCGGCTTTTTGGGGTCTGATTGTTCAAATGTTTTCCAACTTGCAAAGTGAAGCGGGGTGCCGCTTCCGGCACTATTCATTTTTGGTAAAGAAAGCCAAAGATAGCGTTTTTTATTTGGTTTTAGTGTGCCGGTGAACCGAATTTGACAGGCTTGAATCATTCCCGCCGGATTGCGGTAGGGAATAATTAACAGCGGTTGCTTGGAATCGCGGGTTTGCCACAAACAGGCTTCACCTTGTTTGTCCGTCCAAAATCCGGGAATATGAGCGAGTCCTTTGTGGTTTTCGCGCACGAAAGAAGGGAAGTTTTGATTAAAAAGTAATCTTAACCGTGCGGCTAAATATTTTCGGTCATCAGCCGAGCACGGAAGCCCGCCGTAATCTCCATAATTTGTCAGAGAGCGTTCACATAAGCCTCTTAAACCTGTGGTTAGACTTTCAAAACGGCTTGCCGGAGAAAGCCTTAAAAGCGAGTTATAGATAAAATCTCTGATTTCAAGCGGAGCAAGCGGTATGTCTTCAGATTTTTTCAAATGATTTTTCGGCTCTCCAACTCTTTTGCGCGGTTGGTTAAATAGTGCGCGGTTGTGATAAAAAACTCCCCAGCGTTCCTTGCGGCTCAAGCGGTCTGCACCATCGGTTATTCGGGCGCAAAAAGAAATGCTCTCATCAAACGTGCGGCTGCACCAATCCGGTTTGCCGCAGATCAAACAGGGAAGAATGCGGCTGACTCTTTTGTATCTTGAATCTCCCATTTTGGTATCAAACGAAAAATTAAAAAGCACATTTGCTTACCGCTTAGTTTTTTATAAATCCGCCGACTATATTTTCAGAAAATCGTTAATACTTCGGTTTCATTTCTTCAAGACGGCGATCCATATCGCGGAAAAAGCCGGTAACAACTGTCGCCGCCATCCGCATGTGTGCAGCTTCTTCGGCTGAATTTTTACTTATCAGCGCGGCTTCGTTGCGTCCCGTGAAAGTTACATCATTGGCTTTGAGTTCGAGATTGTAAGATTGATTGATTCCCGCCGTTTGCGTTGCCGCACCTTGTTTGGCTGCTCCGGCACTGATACCTGCACCTTTGTTTATCGCTTGAAGCGTTGAATCGGCATTTTGGTTGATGCTCGCTTCCATATTTGCCTGATAGTTTTCGCTGTTTTCTCTCTGGGCAGCGACGGTGCGCGTGTTTTGACCAAAATTTAGATTATACTGCTCGTCGGTTATTTGATTTCCGTAAATTTGCCGAACCTGTGAAGGATCAAGCGGAATACCCGATTTGCTGCCGATAATCTGGGCGCCTGTGCCGACAATTCCTCTCGTTCCGACCACGCCGCCGCCGGGAACCATATTTAGAATATTATCATTGATCTGCGCTTCATTTTCGACCCATCTGTTTCCTTTTTCACGGCTTGCTTCAAAGCCCAGACGATTCGTCCGGTCGGTATAGTCAATGCGCTGTGACCCGATTTCGCGTTGTGTTGCAGCACCTGTTTGCTGCGACTGCATTGTCCGGTTGGAGTTGGTAATCAGCATATTTGTCGTTTGATTGCCGTAAATCTGACCGAGCGTGGTTTGCAGACTGCCCTGCACACCGGAGAGGGCTTGAATGCGTCGTGCATCGGTTTGTAGTTTTCCGGCTTCAAAGCCGGCTTTGGCGTTTGCTCGTTCGGAATTGTAACTTCCCAGAATCTGTGTGTTTTCGGCTTGGCGGTTGATCGCCGCACCCGCAACGAGTCCGTATGTTTCAAGAGCCGTCCCGACCGCCGACAGCATCCAGCCCATCGAAACCTGATTGACCGATTCATAAACTTGTCCGCGTAATAACTTGTAAGCCAATACGACGCTCAAAATGTATGAAAGCGCGGCGATGAAAAACAAAAACGTCACGATTGCCGCACTGCTGCCCGGATCATAGTTGCCGGATGAGATGATTTTCGCGGTATTCGGATCGAGCGAGTAAAGCGGCTCGCCGTTGTAAATCGAAAGCGCGACGATTCCGATGCTGTAAGCGATATACATCGCCACCTCTTTGACAATCGGATACGACAAACAAAAAGTCGCCACGCCCCAGCAAAACGGGTAAAAAGTCTGTGCGGCGAACTTATCGTCAAAGCCTAACGCCGCCATAATCGGCGACGAGAGTTTCAAACCGATTAAAATAAAAAGACCGGCGAGAGCGAGCAGAATGCCGCCGAATTTAATGATGTTTTGCGCGACGACCATCAGCGTGAACATTCGCGGCATATTCCAATTCAAATAATTCAAATCCGCTGTAATGTCGGCAACCGATGATTCTTTGTTGTTTATTACGCCTAAAATCCCCGGTTCGCCGTTTGGCAGACGTTCGGCGATAATCGCGTTCGGGTCTTCAACGCTGAAATTCGCTTTGACATACTGCTTCATTTTCTCATCAAAATCCTTGACCAGCCAGTGATTCGCACTCCTCACGGGATTGGCGATTTGTTTGCCGATAAGCGTGAAAACGTCCATCAGGTAAGGCGCACTGCCGATAATCAGCATAAAGAAAAGCGTGCGGACACCCCAACGAAAAAGCAGTTCAACCGAATATCCGCGTTCGTCCGAGAATTTCCGCAAAAAAGAAATAATCAAAACGAAACTGGCGATAATCCAAGCGAAAAAAGTCAGATAAGGAAGTGCGGGACGCACGACCGTATTTAAAATCGAAACAAAAAGCCAGTCCTTTGCCGTTTTCATCATATTGTCAATTTGTTTGTCAAACGACGGCGCAGCGGGACGCGGAACAGGTGTTGGAACGGGCGTTGCGCTTGGATTTGGTGAAGAAGTCGGCTCAATGGTTACTCTATCGTCTTCGAGCGCGGGCATAAACGGGCTGTCGTTATTGATGCCGTTTATAACGTCGTCCGCATAAATCGGTTTGCCGTTGATCGTGCCAATAGGTGTTTGAGTGTTTGGCGGCTGACGCTGGGCAAACGATTCGCTTGTAAATGCCGAAAGCGCGAACAACAATATTCCGAAAAGAGCGATAAATTTTGATGATTTTTTTGACTTTGTTTTTCTTTGAAACATTTTTCTCTGCTCCGATTTTTATATTTTTGCCGTTTTTACCAGGGAAATTGATTATCGAGCGGGTCGCTACGCCAAACTTCGTATTTTTCGAGTTCCGAATAAAACTCCTCGCTTCCCGTGGTGATGGTCGTCATCATATTTTCCGTTTGACGGATTTGTTTGCCGAATTCTTCCATTTGCTCGATTTTCAAGCCGTATTGCTTGCATTTCTCCTCGATTTGCTTCTTTAATTCATCAAGGCGAAGTTCGAGCGTGGCAATGCGTGAACCGATTTCCCGAAGCTGTGCGAGATAGCCTTCGATTTTGTCCTGACTGCTTCCGGGCAGATTTCTCATCTCCGTTACTTGGGTCTGCAATTCGGCTTGTTCTTTATAAAGCAAAGCTAATTCCGCTTGAATCATCTCGCGGTCGTAAAGCATTCTCTCGAATGAAGAATCAAGCCGCGCCAACCTCTCTAGATTTTTAAGACTTGCATCAGCGTTTCTGCCGATGGCGTGTTTGAGATAATCGTCCAAATCGCGTTTATTTGCTTCCATATCGAAAATCCCGTTACGGTAGCGGCGCGAAATGCTGACGACAGCCCTAATTTCTGACCGAATAGAGTTTTCGATTTGCCGTTTCAGGTCATAAACCCCTTTGACGATGCGCCCAACTGCCGCCCAACCTTCGACGAGTTGTTTGTTTTTCGTGATTTGCTCGTCAACGATTGATAAAATGCCGCGGAGACTTGAAACCTGTTCAATCGCCTTTTGATACATTTGGGTATATTGCTCGACCATTTTTATCCAGCGGGCGGCTTCTTCGATTTTTTTGGTGACTTGCAGCGTGTAATTCGTTACGTCGAAAGTTGCCCACTGCGCCCGCGCAGGCTGCGCCGCCGGAAACATCAGAAACGAAAACAGAATTAGCGCGAGTAGGAATTGGTGTATAAATTTCAGGTTTTTCATATATTTTTAATTACTGCGGATTGCTTCCTGCAAAGGTGCGAAGTTCCTCAAGATGTTCAGCTTTTAGTTCAGTTAAACCGGCGGCGGTTAAGCCCAAAGGATATTTTCTTGCCAACCAAGCCAAAACAAAGGCGAAAGGTTGATTTATTATCAAGCGTTCTGCGAGCGAACGGGCGTTTTTTTCATTGGCATCGGTCGTCGAATTCCAACGCTCAATCGGTGATTGACTGACGGTTGCCATCTCAACAATTTTGTCGTCGCCCGAACCGATAACCATTACCCACTGCGTATAAATTCCGTAAGGGTTGCGAATGCTTCGGACGGCAGTTTGCGTTTCCGGCGACAGTTCGCAATCTCTCACGAGTCGGTCAAAATTGCCGATTTGTTTGCCGATGATTTTAACTCCGCTGTTTTTTACGAGGTCAATGCCGATTGGATTCGGCGCGTCTTCCGTGCCGCTAAAATGTTCGTAGGCTTGTCCCATCAAAAGCGTGACAACGCCTTCTTTGCGTCCCGTTAAACTTGTGTTGCCGATTAAATCCAAAACGGGTGGAAAATGTTTGGCGATCTCTTTCATTTCGTCGCAGACAAAAAGAAACGGCGTGATTTGTCCCTGTTTATTTTCCTCGCCGATTTCCTGCATAATCGAAGCAGCGATGCGGAAGCCCATACTTTCTCTGACCGGTTCGTCCAGACAGGAAAGAGAAGTCAGTTCATAAACATCGAACGGCGAATCCGAATCAAAATCCGCGTGTGTCTGTGAATCTAGCCAAACATCATTGCGGTAAATGTTGAGTTTTAGAAAAAGCTCGTTCGCCTTTATTTTTTCCGTTTCGTTCCAACTGTAACTTCCTAAAAGATCGAGAAAATGGCTCAAAGTCGGCTGAAATTTCGGTCGCCCCGCACCGTTTCTTGTTTGTGAAATTTTATAAACTTCCGTGACAATGAGTTTGGCAATCGAATAGGTAATCGTGTCTTCTTTCGGCGTTTTGCTTAAGTTCAGCAAATCCGTCAAAACAAATGTGCTTTGCCGTTTGGAAGCTGACAAGCCGTTTTCAATTCCCGGATAATTCCAGATATTCAAAGGCTTCGGCTCTGATTCGGCAAAGTTGATATGCCGCCCGCCGAACAATTTGCACATCGGCTTGAGCGAGTTTTTGTAATCAATCGCCCGCACTTTGACGCGCCCTTTGCAAGCCAAAATATCGGTGATAATTCTCATTCCCAAAACCGATTTGCCTTCGCCCGAAGCGGCGGTCACAATGACGGTCGGCGATTTGATAAGATTGCGGTCAAATAAATCCAAGCCGAACATCTGACCATCGGGCGTTAAAAACAAGCTGTGCGGACGCGGACTGCCTTTCCACGCGCCTTCTGTCGGGACGAATGCGGCAAGACTGCTGGCGGCTTCGCCGAATTCCTGTCCGGTTTCTTTAGCAAAAAGTTCTCCGGCGAGCATTCGCGGATAAATCGCTCTGATTCTCGCCGGTTCTTCGCGCACCGCGTCCGCGCCGGGGATTTTTCGCACGGCGGAAATTATCCGCTCGCACCGTTCGGTTAAAGTTTCGGTTTTTTCGTTTAATTCCGCACGGCTTCGGGCAAGCCCGCCGAAAACGATAAAATTGATCCGCGCCTTGCAGATTTTCTCGCGCCCTTTTTCAACTTGTCTGAGAAGTTCGGTCAACTCTTCGCGGACGACTTTCGCATCTTCGCCCAGAGGTTTTAAGCCGAAAAATGTGTTGCCGCTGCCTTCAATGCGTTTGATTTTTTTCTTGAGTTCCTTCTTGCTTGCCTCAACGTCGAGCGCGACAAAATCAAGCACAATCGTGTGCGGAAAGTTCAAATCGCCGCGGCAAGTCAGATAACGCATCGTGTCGGCGGTAACGAAGTTTTGCGGCGGCGTTTTAAGGCTCACAATACTCGTCAAAGATTGGTCGTGAATTACATAATCCGATTCCTGAGTTTTAATGTCGCTTGCCGCGAGATAACGTCTGATGTCAACGCATCGAGGTGTTTCCGGCAAAATTGGAGCGTTAGTATTATCTCGGCGGTGCGAAACAAAAAGTTTTTCAAATGTTTCCTGCCGATTAAGAGATTTAAGCCGCATTTCTTTCGGAAAATTTTCTTCAAACGAGCGAAAAACTTTTTCGGCTTCACGTCTGCATTTTTCCTCCCGCGACTTTTCACGCTGGACGAAATTTTGGCTAAAAGCGTCTTTTCCTTTCATCACCGGCGCGGTTATAAAGTTTATAAATCCGCCTCGTCTCATTTCACGAGCTACACTCGGCAGAAAACTAAAAATTGCCTTGTGGTCGTGAGCGTCCTGTGCCGGAACGCGAATCCAGACGGTTGCCGTTTGCTCTTTTAAAAGTTCGCCCGTAATTGCTTCTTCATAAATTTTAAGATTCGTCGCGTGAAGAAGCGAAGCGTGCGGATGACTCTCATTTTCATTTCTAGAGTGCAGATGATTTTTTAAACAAGCCCCGCCGTCCGGCAGGGAATCAAAACGAATTTGAATCACCGTTCCCGCCGGTTTGTCGAAATTGAGCAAACCGGAGATTTCGTCAATACGGTTTTCGGTAAATTCTTCCGATTGATAAATAGTGTTGGCAAGCGTGATGCGGTAAGCCTTGCCGAAACTTCCGTCTCGATACCTTATAGACGAGCCATCAAAGCCCAAGATTTCGCTTTTTCTCAGTCGCCCTTGTCCGTGCTTCAAATGTTTATCATCGGCGGGAGATAAAGCATTATTGGCGGGTGCAAGTTGTCCGGTAAATTTGCCTCCGCCCACTCTCTTTAGTTGCGGCAAAAGCCGATAAGCGATTACGAGTCCGATTCCCAAAGCCGCACTGCTGGCAATCAAACTCGTAATCAAAAAAACGGGTGATATATTCGTGTAATTTTCAAGCATAGTTTTTTATTTCTCAGGAATTATCAGGCGTTACCCAATAATCAGATTCGTATTCGTCGGCGATTGGTCGGCGATATTTGCTCCAACCGTCGCTCATCGCGTCCAAGCGGTGATAAAGCCAACATTTCGGTTTGCTGGCTCTGAGGAACGTGAAAAGCGAAAGCGTGAAAACAAAAGTTATAGCTCCGAGCGGCACGCCCAGAGGAATGTAGTAAATCCACCAACCAAAGATAAAGGGAAGAATATAAGCGGCGGCAGTCGGAATCAGGATATATTTCCAGTCGCCCTGATAAACTCCGCAGCGTTTTATCTCAAAATAAACATTCGGTCTGATCGGTCTCGGCTTCATTTTTTAAGAAATCCTCCAAGCTAAAAGTTCGTGTCAACTGACACTGCTTGCCCTTGCGAAATGGAATAAATTACCGCGATAATCGTGCCGAAAGCGAAAGCCGCGCCGCCGCCGATGGCGTAGTTGCCCCATTCCTTGCCCCACATCTTGTTCCAGATTGCCGCGCCGACTCCGATTGCGCCGCCGCAAAAGAGCAGTATGGCGAATAGTTTTAAACCTTCGCGGATAATGTTGGCGAGATTGCCCGAATTACCCGAAAAGATCGGACCGCCGCCTTGGGCGTGCGCGGCTTCGTGAATAATCAGGTTGAGCAGAATCGCTCCGAAAATCGGTGTGCCGGATTTAACGGCAAGACAAATTTTGTTTTTTAGTTTCGCTAAGGTTTGATTATCAGCGAAGGTTTCGAGTTCACGAGTCGCCGCCTTTCGCAAAGTTGCAACCCCCGAATTTAGTTTGTTTTTCATTTCGTTTCTCCTACTAAAATTTTTTACTTTTCTCGTCAAAGCTTGTCATTGGTTGACGCTGGAAATAGGGGACTGCAAACCTCGTGCCTTATTGTAAGTCTTTGCAGAATAGTGAGTTATGCTTACGGCATATCGCTTGCCAATCGGGAATTCAAGCCGAATTTTTAATTCGGCAAAAAAACAACTTTTGCAAAACGATAAATTTATGAACCAAAATTTTATGACTTATTGTGGGGTGCATCGTAAATTAGCACTTCGATTAAACGCTTTTTTTCTGATATTACTTTTCGCATCGTTTCAACCCGCCGGGTTCGGACAAACGACCGCTATAACCAGAGCGCAGTTTTCGCGTTTTTCAGTAATTGAAAGAGCGCGATTTTTTGAGCCGACAATTTCGCGCATTGCGTTGGAGGAAGGAGTTGACCCGTATCTTTTGTGGACGATTGCTTACAACGAAACACGATTTCGTCCGTGGCTCGCTTCACCTGCCGGAGCGCAAGGATTGATGCAGTTTATGCCGGCGACTGCCACACGCTTTAATTTGCCGAATCCGTATCAACCGGAACCAGCAATCAAAGCGGCGGCGCGTTACGTCAGATTCTTGCAAAACCGTTTCGGCGGGCGGATTGACTCGATTCTCGCCGGTTACAATGCCGGAGAAGGCGCGGTTGACGCATTTTTGTCGGGCAGAACAATTCGGGCGGGGAAGAAAATTATAAACGGACGCAAAATAAAAACAGTCGGCGGTGTTCCGCCTTACAGGGAAACAATTTCGTATGTCGCCCGTGGTTTGGTCGTTTATCGTCTGCTTCGGATGCGGCAAATTTTTCCCGGTTCGTTCGTGTCGAGCGTTTATCCGTCAGTTATTTCCTTATCGGTTGCCCGCGTTTGGCTGAAAGACCCGGAAATCGGGTTTAACGGATCGCTTTTGACAAACATCGCCGGTTTTAATAACGAATTAGCCAAACAGACTAATTACGCTTCCATTCAATCAACAGGACAAATAACGAGGGCGAAAAATTCAACCGATTTACAAACAAATATATCCATTCCTTCTACTGAAACCGTTTCAAGGAATTTAACGGGCGAAATTCCAAGCGAAGAACAACCGAATAAAGAATCAAACGAAGTTTTTTACGAACCGCGCACGGGAAACAGATTCAAAACCGAAGGCGGCGGGATGGAACGCTTGGCAGACAGCGGCGATTTGATTGTTGGTGCTCCCGTTCGCACCGCACAACCAAACGAAATTCGCGCTCGCGGAACTTTTTTCGGAAGCAATAAATCTTCACCCAAATAATCTCGGCTTTCCTTATTTTTTTCAATCAAATTTTGAATCTGCCGACTGAAATCAAGTCAGCTTTTTTGTGCTGTTTATTTCTCACGGCAGCTAATAGAGTGGTTTGCCGAAAATACCGCGTTTTTGTTTCGCTTTTTTTTAATAATCGGTTATTTAGTCAGCCCTATTTTAAAAGGTGGTTGGTTGAGCAAACCAATGTGGCGCGTTCAAGATACCACTTATCAATCGGTTGAATTTTTTCAATCATTGAATTTACCTAAAAATCACATAAAGAGCCTAAAAATAAGCGTTTTAAGCGTGTATTTTTAGTGGCACTCGTTTTGCAATCTCAGGGCAAGCAGACTTTTTTTGATGCTTGAGCCGCGATAAAAAAAACAAGTGAGATTTTGAGATTATTTGAATAATGAACGAATTAGTAAGCGAGAAATGTATGACCGGAAAAACGTTCAAATTAAGAGAGCTGAATCTGCTTGAGATGATGGAAGTCTGCTCGAATATGTATCTGACGCGCTACCTAGCGGTGCAAATTCTGGGAACTCGTGAAGATTTCTCGGAAATGGGCGAATCATCTTTGATTTCCGAAATTTTGTTATTAGATTTTCCGCCGTTTGTCGGGCGACTGATGCAAATTCATTAAACGGAATGGGCTTTTTGCACAACACTAAATTTTGATTTTTTAGAGGATATTTTATGACACTTGATTCAAAAGAGAAAAAATTGGATTTTCCCGGCGAAACGGTCGAACAGAACGCCGGCTTCGCGCTCGCTTTTCCAGAGCGGGACCCGGAAGACGTTTTAACAATTTCTAATCTGCTGCGCTCACTTTTTATTTTAACGATGATGCTTTTGTTAAGTTGCGGCGTGAATTTTTATCTTGCCCTCAGAAAAGCGGATTTGATCGTCGTTGACAAAACTTCTGGGCGGACATTGGCGATTAACAACAAAGATTACGGGCAAACGGAGGCAGTGAGCCTCACGCCGGATAACTTGACGAGCGGCGACAAAAAGGCTTTGGTTACTGAATTTCTGCACTGCCTTTATGAAGTGAATGGTGCGACTCGCCCCGCTAATGTCAACCGTCTGCTCAAGATGATGGAGCCGAATTTGTCGCTTCAACAAGCACAACTTTTCAATACGGAAAAACTTCTCGCACAGGAAAAAGCGGAAAGCGTTAATTCGAGTTGGGAATTGCAGGACTTGAGTGTAGATGAACGTGATCCCTTTATCGTCCGCGCTCTCGGCAAAAGAATTATTCGTCGCGTCCAGAACGGCGTAAGTTTAGAAGAGGAAACGCAAATAAAAGTCAAATTCTTGCTAATGGATTCACCGACAAATCCGATGCGAAACGAGAACAATTACCGCACCGGCTATTATATTTTGAAATATCGAGCTGAAGCGGTTGACGGAACGCGCAAATCTCCGCTCGTGTTGTTGTCGGATGAACGAACCGCCGGTGGTGAGATTTCGCCCGCGGTCAGTCAAAACCGCTCCGATATTAATGCTGTCGGAGAGAAACAATAAATTCTTTAAATGAAAACTTTACAAAGCGAAAGTTGGCTGGTTTGTTCAGAAACGATTTGGCACAACGCTCTGCTTATCAAAAATTTAGAAAAATAAATAAAAATGGCGCGAATTAACGCGACTTTAAAAAAAACAATGATGAAAACAAATTCGATTTTTAGTAAAAATTTCTTGCGAAACTCGGCGAAACTTTTTGGTCTGACCGCTTTATCGCTTCTGATAGTCCTTTTCTCCAGTGCCGATAATATTTCGGCGCAAACGGGCAATTTCAAACGGCGAACAAAAACTAAAGTCAGCCGGACGAAGCCGCCGGTTTCAAAAGAAATAAATGTCCAAACGCAGAAAAATACGACCGTTATTGAAAAAACGGCAGTTTCGATTGTAAATCGCGTTGAAACCGATTATTTATCGGGCGAAGCAAATGTTTCGGTCAATCCGAAGCAGCCGACGATCATTCGGCTTGGGTTAGCACAAAATGCAACTTCGGTTGTCGAGTTTCCTTTGATTGACCAGATTTATTATATTCACGAAGGAAACCCGCGCCTTGTAACCGTATTTCAATCGCCGACGAAAGAAACCGACCGCTCGATCACGCTATATCCGGGCGAAGGTTTTCTGCCTACTTCCGTCCCCGGTCAAAAAGAGCTGTCGGTAACGATTACGATGCAGATGAAATCCGGGTTAGTGATTGTGCTTGAAATCGTTCCCGCGCCGTATATTCGGCAAAACGCACACCGCTGCGTCTTGAATTACAATATCGCGGAAGTCGTTGCCGCACGCCGCGCCGCCGGATTAAAGGTTAATCTCGGCGATGAGAATACTGCCGAACAAGTTAAACAAACTCGCGCCGTTTCGCGCCTTATGACGGGCAATTTTCCGGTTGATGGGGATTTATCGGAAGCAAATAAAAACGATAATGATTCACCAACCGTTTTTGTCGAAATCGCGGATGGCGGAAGCGGCAAAACCGACTCTGATTCCAAACAGCGCAAAATAAAAACCGGAACGCAGTTGTCGCGGATTGTCAATAAAAAGCTGGCGGAAGTGATAAAATCGTCCAAAGAAAAATTCACCGTTTGGTCGCCGTCAACTAACGGGTTAAGTCTTTCGAGTGCAAAAATCATCGAAATTGATAATTGGCAACGGCTTTTAATCGTCGCGGTGAAAAATGAAACGATGGACGCTTTGCGACTTCTGGATGAAATGCCCGAACTGCAAATTCAAACTGTTGATAAATCGGGAAACAATTTGCAGATTGAACGTCTGACTAGAAAATTCGTGGAGACGACTGCACTCGCCGGAGCGATTCCCGCCGGAGCAACTGTTTATTACGCCGTTGTCTTTGAAAATCCGATTTTGGGTGCGAATCAAAAACTCCGGGTTTCCTGCGCTCACGACCGCGCAGCGGACGCTCCCGTTACAGCTTCAACCGAAAATCAACCTGATAAAAAGGAGGCTCGTTAAAGATGAACACAAAAACGGAAAACGTCCCCGTCGTCATTCCGCCCGCGCTCGACGCAGATGAATCGGAACTTGCGGCGCGTAATGAATTTCTCGCCGAAAAAGAAATGTTCGATGCAGTAAATTTTGACGAACTTCAAGACGTTGGCGAAACAGACGACGAACTTATTTTGGATGAAAACGATGCGGAACCCGGCGGAAGTCTTGACCAAACGGAAGCGAAAAATCTTAGACGCGAGAAACGCCGTAAATCCGTAATGTTTTTGCTGGCTTTCGGCGCGGTCTTTGGCGTATTTATAGTTTTTATCAGTTGGGCTTTCGCCTTCGGTTTTTTCGCCTCCGAAAGAAAAGTCGCCGTTGACCGCAATCAAAAAACGAACGGCACAAGTTCGTCTTCAACTGAAAACGGCGGCGATGAAAAACTAAAAACAGCTTTGGCTATGGTGGCAAACGATACGGGAAGTAATCAAAACTCTCCAACAGTTTCCGATAGTTTGACTGATCCGAATGCCATTTCTGAACAAGACTTGCAGATGACTTCGGGCGATAAAACAGGCGAAAATCCGAATAATCTGCCATCAGGAAATATGATTGTTTTGCCTGATGAAACTTCAGGCGGGAAATCAAACGAAACGCAAAATCAAGTTCGCGTCGCACAACCGTCTTCGCAGGGAAGTGTTTCATCTTCTCCAAATTTGTTGGCTACCGAAGGTTCAAGGACAAATTCGCTTTCTGAGTCAACGTCAAATAATAACTACGGCGGAAGCACTTCGGACAAATCGGACGGTGCGATTGCACGTTCAGTATTTTTCGGAAGCGTTCCCGGTAAAAAAGATTCAGTTTCCCAAAATTCTACAAATTATTCGTCGCGGCGTTCATCTTCATCAAATGAAACTGCAAATGTTCCGGCTTTCGGAACGCTCTTGCCGGTGCGTTTTTTAGGTGCAATTTACACTTTGCGTGGTTCTGGCGGACTTGTGCGAATGGAGCTTTCCCGCACCGTTAAAAAGGGCGGATTTTCGTATCCAGACGGAACGGTCATCGTCGGAAGATTACGCGGAAGCGAATATAATCGCGCCTTTATCTCGATAATCGGTGCGATTGATCCGAAGTCCGGCAAACTCGTCAAATTTGAAGGCGAGATTTTAGGGATTGACGGTGCATCGGGAGTAAAAGGCGAGCGAAAATATATCAAAAGTTGGGGAGCTAGGTTTCTTGCCGGTTTGCGCGAAGCGGGCGGACAAGCGGCGAATGCTCTGGCATCTCGCGGCGGACGCGGCGGAACAATCGTTTTGAGCGGCACGGGCGGATTAAGCGGAGAAGTAAATTCTATAATTCGGGGAAATTCGCAGGAAAACAGTTTCGTAATTGTTAAAGCCGGAACTGAGGCTTACGTTTTAATAACGGCTTTGCCCGCCGAACAGCGTAATGATGATGCGTATGAAAACCAAAACCTCGCCGAAACAGGTAACGGGTTGCCCGAACTAAATTTGAGTGAATCCGAAATGGCGGAAATTCTCTCGACAGACGATCCCGACAAAATTCGCGCCGCGCTGCTGAAGATGTCGCCGCAGTTTCGCGCTCTGGCAATCAAAGCGATAGAGGAAGGAAGGTAAATTATGATGCCGAGCAAATTGGATAAACCGAAAATCAATCCGCGCCAAATGGTCGCGGGCGGACGGCAGGATGAACTTTATCAGCTTATCTGTGCCACCGGCTACATTCCCGACGAAGGAAATTTCAGCGATTTTTGCCAATCTCTGCTGTCCGGCTTTGCCTTGCTTGCCACGGGAAATCCAGGATCGGGGAAAACCGTTTTCTCCGACGCGCTCTTTGAGGCGTGCAATCTCGATTACTTCGCGGTGACGGGACGTGATGAACTGAGGCAGGAAGAACTGCTTTGCTCGTGGGACGCTGGCGAACAGGAGTTTTTTATGCGCGAAGCACGTTCGGTTATCGCTTCTTACTCAGAATCGGAACGTCCGCAAATTCTCGACGACTTTCGACGAAAACGGTTTACGCGCGAGTTCTTAATTTTGGGCGAAGTTGCCGCAGCTTATACGAAGGCGCAGGAAAGCCGATTCCCGACATTGCTCAGACTGGACGAAGTTGACAAATTTGGTGCCGCAATTGAAGACGCGCTGCTTTCGCCTCTCGCTGCCGGGATGATTTTTGTCGAGCGGCTTGAGAATGGTTTTGTCGGATGCAAAGATGCAGAATTTTTGCCGATTGTCATTTCCACGTCAAACGATTCAAGGCACGAATTATCTCTGCCGTTCAGAGACCGGCATCTGCACACTTATTTTGCCACGCCGTCCGTGGAAAAAGAACTTGAAATTTTGCGGGCGCGATGTCCCGAAATCGGTTCTGCAAATCTGTCAAACGCCTTAAAACTGCTTGACGCGATTCGCTCGGTTGCCGGACTTTCGCATTATCCGTCGGTCAGAACCGCCATTCAGCTTGCCCGTGCGTTTGAGCGAGATAATATAGTAGAAATCACAGAGAGCAGTATTCCCGTTTATTTTACCTATTTCGCCAAAAACCGCCGCGATGCGGAATATCTTAAAAAACAACTTCCTTATCTGCTCTCGTGCGTCCAAATATTTCATCCGCAAATTGACGGCTGGCTGGCAGAGCGAGATGAAAAATGGGCGCGTAATTGGGCGAAACGGCAGGGTTTGGTTGATATTTTGCAAGATGAACAATTTGCTGATCAAGCAGCGGATTCATCGCTTTTTAATAAATCAGGAAATGTTTTTCAAAATGATTTTTCTTTAAATCAGGCGGCAATGTAAGCCGCGCACATTTTTATTTACGGAGTAATTCACGATGTTAACCTTAAAATCTTTTCTTTTACGCCCGTATTTAAAGCGTTCAACGGACGCGAAAACTTCCGCCAATAAACAGAAGTTTATCGGCTCGCCGCTTTTTAATGTGTGTCTGATGCTCACATTGATGCTCTCGGTTTCGGCGATTTTTCGCTTTTTAGAATGGCGAAAGATGAACGCTCAAACGCAGATTCAACTTAATGATTCGGAAAATCTTGCTGAGAACGAGAATGCAAAAGACAAAAATGTTCGGCAGCCTTCGGATATTTTCGGCGGGGAAGTTGTTGAAACAAGCCGCCGCTTGCGCGAAACGGGGGCGTTCGGTTTTGCCGTTTGTTTGAGCATTTTGGACGAAGCGAGAAGTAAAAGGCAGATTCCGGGTTCAATAGAAGGTTTAATAAATGCGGTAGTTTCGCGCGGATTGATGCCGCCCGGCTTAAAAGTAGAAAATGGCGGGATTTACTCTGAAAAGAGCAAAATTTATATTCGTTACGCTCCCTCGCGGATGCAACTTGAATTCGTTTCCGTGCCGACGAACCCGCGTTTCGGACCGGCGTTGATGATGCGTTTTCCTCTGACTGCCGCCGACGGAAAAAACATCGCTTATTTTCAATCTGCATCGGTTGAAAATATCAACCTGCCGAAAGCCTTCGCTCCGGCTTCGGAAGTCATCCGCAACGGTTGGACTCGGGAAGCGTGGCGCGGAATGGAAATCGGCGGCGATAATAAAGATTTTGCCCGGATGCTCGTCGAGGAAGAAGCGAATTTGAAAAGTAACGCTGCAACGCGATAACGGAATGCCATCGCGGTAGTTGAAAATCTTTTCATTTATTACCACCCAAGAATTTTATGTTGAGCCGCAAATGGATTGAAGAACTTGATGCGAGCGGACGCATTTACCGCAAGGCAAACGAGCAGTATTTGCCCGCTTACCAAGCGTTTTGGCTGCTGACGCGAGATGTCAGGACCGGAGTTTTGCTGTTCGTTTTCGGCTGTTTGAACGCCGTGCTTGTTTTAGTTTCCGGTTATTTGCTTGGGATTTCCGGTTTTTTGTGGCTTGCCGCTCTTTCTTTTTCCGCGCTCGCCGTCGCCGCTTCCGCTTTTGACGCTTACTCGCTCGTTTTTCCATATTACCAATTTTGGACACGCACTACGCACGGCTCGGCGCGATGGGCATCTCTTGATGATCTGCGTTCCCACAATCTTTTGCGAAAAATCGGCGAACCCGTGCCAAACGGAGCTTTGAGAATCGGGCGTGTTTTCTCGGATTATGATTTGATTTTGCCGAAAGAATTATGGCTTTTGCACCTCGTCTTTTTCGGACCGACGGGCGCGGGCAAAACCAAGACGTTTTTTATGAGTATGCTCCGCTTTTTAGCTCAATACGGATCGTGCATTACATTTGATCCGAAAGGCGAACTCTACGAGCAGACGGCGATGGACTATACGATTTTTTATCGGCTAGATTTGATAAATCCGGCGCAAAGTGATCGCTGGAATTTTATGCCGATGTGTCAGGGTAACGCTTTTTTCGCCAACTCGATTGCGGGAATGATGTTGTCGTTAGAAGCGCGTGCAAAAACAAATCAAGACCCGTTTTGGGGCAACGCCGAACAAGTTTTGCTGACTGCCGTGTTACTTCATCTCGCGGAATGTTATCCGACGGCGACTCCGGCTTTTGCTTACGATTTTGTCGCCGAGTTCGATTCATTAAAAGAAAGCAAACGTATCGCCGAACTTGTAGATTCTCCGAGTCCGCTGGCACGACAAGCAATGCAGGTTGTAACTAATAGCGCACCGGAAAATACTTTGGGATCTGTGCTTCTCGGATTGGGCAATAAGTTGCGCCCGTTCACTTTGGATGAAGCCCGACAAATCACATCGTTACCAACGCACGAAGAATTGCAGGAAGGCGTGAAACTCGTTGATTTTTCAGATTTGAGAAAACCCGGAACAGCCGTTTTTATCGTCGTCCCGGAAGGCGCGACCGAAGTTTATAAGGAATTCCTTGCGACATTCTTCGGGCAGGCGATTTTTGAATTAAGACTCGACAATACGAGAGAGCCGGAACATCCGTGTCTTGTATTGATTGACGAAGCCCGCGAACTCGATGTCGCCGAAGTTCGCCGTATCGCCGGCATCGGACGCGGGCGCGGAATCGGAATGGCTTTAAGTTATCAAGATTATCCCCAAGTTTTGGATCAATACGGCGACCGCGGCGCAAAAGCGATTCTTGAAACTTGTATGACCAAGTTGTTTTTGCCCGGCTGCAACGGCGATACGGCGACTTACGCTTCCGACCTGTTGGGCAAAACGACGATTCACACCGAAACTTCGGTTGACTATCAAGGAACTGACCGCGATAACACGCGCTATTCTGAAACCGGACGCGCTTTGATGCTGCCGGATGAAATTCGCCAGATGCCGAAATTCCGTCAACTGCTCGTCGTAACCGATACCGCGCCGCCCGTCAAAGCCGCATATCCGCCGATTTACTTGCGCCGCGACATTCAAAAGCCGATTATTTATCGAAAGCCGGAAACTCTGCGTCTTGAAGATGCACAGGGTTTCGGCGGAAATTTTGCTTCGACGGTCAGCACAAACAGTTTTAATTCTGTTGCAGTAAAACCGAAAAAAGCGACTAAAAAGAAAAAAGCAAAAAATCAATCGGCGGTAGGTTTAATGAGCAGCAATGAAAATTTACAAAATGATTCGCAATTAGGTTTTGCTGTTTCAGAAGTAACAGACCGCACACTCGGTGAAATTGGGAGGCGAATAAGGGATTTTGAGATGAGAGGTGCGGAAAGAATCAATAGCCATTTGGCTTTGGCAAATGATCAAAATTATAAAGGAACAGAAGATTTTATGCAGCAAGAATTAAGAACACTTTTAACGGACGAAGATCCGAAAACTACCTTCAAAAACGAAAATGATCCAGGCGATGAAGAAGTTATTGACTGCTTTGATACCGAAACAGTTTTTCAAAATGAATCGGCTCTAAATTCTGCCGAAGGTAGTGAAACGAAGCGCGAAATCACTTTGTCCGGTAGCTATACTTTGACAGATGAAGAAGCCGCACAAGAGCAAAATAGAGAGAACAAAAATCTTGAATCCGAGAACGAATTTAACAACGCACTCGCTTTGCGCGTTCTTTAATTCCTAAAAACCTTATGAAAAACAGTTCAATGAAATTAACTTTCATCATCACACCTTTGATGGTCGTGCTTGTTCTCGGCTCATATTTTTACTCGCTCTGGGCGGCGGAAGTAAAACGCCGCGACGCTCTTCCCGTTGACGGCGCGGCATCTCTGACCAGAGATTTATTAAAATATCACGAGCAGACCGGCACGTTTCCCGAAAATTTGCGTCCGCTTGTCGGCAAGGTTTGGGACGCTAAAAAAGACCGCGCATTTGATCAGACGGGTAAAGTATTTCAACACGGCAAGGTCTTCTATCTATATGCACGGCGTAGTCCGCATTTATTTTCGCTATGGGCTGTGCCATCGGGCGAACGGCGTGAAGAAGGTGTATCTTGGTATATTTTAGCTTCGCCCGATGCGATTAGACGGTGGAAAGGTCCGGCAGTCCCAGACAATCAAGTGCAGAAACTAATCCCTGTGCCAAGCGTTCAGCTTCTTGCACTACTTGGATTGACCGAACAACCTCAGACTGATTTAAGAAAAAAGAGCGGGACAAACAATCAACCAGCAAAACTTTTTCAGTCAAATGTTTTGACGACTGATTCAAACAAATAATGGTGTCGGCGTTTTTAACTTATTCATTATTCAACGGCATCGGTAACTAAAACTTTTTAAATAAAATTATTCAGCAAACAGATAGGCGTATAATTTGAAACCTAAAGCGATAATCACAAGCACAGCACCCAAATAAACCCAAAATTGTAGGCTTTGGTATTCAATTTCCGACAGTTTTTCAATATAACTCATTTTTTCAGGCTTCATCGGACGACCGCAATTAACGCATAAGTGTGCGCTGTCGGAAACTCGGTAATGACAATCTGGGCAAGTGATGAGCGGCATAATCAGTCACAATTTTAATCACTTCTTTAATCGTAATCAAAGTCTGCAACGCATAGCAGTAAAATAAATTTGCTTTCGATTTTTTATCTGGCTCGTTCAAACTGTTTCGATTTAGTTGGAATATGCTGTTTTTCAAATTCGGTTTGTCGGGAAGCGGAATTATTTCTTTCAGAAATTTCGCTTGTTTTTGTTTTGTGCGGGAACTCAAAATTTTTGTTTGCAAAATGCTCCTGTTTTTTCTCGCCGGTCATCGCCATTGAGATCGTCAAACTGATTTCGCTTAATTTCTCGTTGCTAATGCCTATTTTTTCGGGCTGGATATTTTGTTTTTCAAGTCCGTCAAGCAGCAAACCTTTGGTCATCGCCGCGAGCAGTCGAGGGTTTTCAGCCGATTGTCCGGTTTCAAAAAATGTCGCCAAATCACGTTTAAATTCGGTTTTGAAGTTTATAAATTTAGCATTTAATTGCTCGTTCCGTCGCTCGTTTTTAAGTTCGATAATGTCGGCATCAAGCACGGCAAACGCCCGCGTAACTTCTTTAGAGTTCGCGCCATTTTGATGGTAAATTTCGTGTGCCATTTCAAGATTTTCGCTCGCGCGGAGTGCCGACTGCTGAAGTTCTTCGGAAACGGTGTGTCTTTTTGCCCACAATTCTTTCGGTTCAAGGTTCTCGCGTGTCCTTTCACCCGCTTCAATCCTGAATTCATCGCGTTCTTTTTGAGAAAAAATTTCGCTCGCCCTTTTTGTTTCAAGATCGGCAAGTGAAAGTTTTCCGGTTTCAACCATTTGATTGATTTTTGACTGTGCTATTGCTCTTTCATTTTGTGCAAGTTCTCTCTCATAAATGAGGAGCGAAACAGGTTTGTTTTCAGGCAAAATGTGCGATTGCTTTTTGGTTTTCAAAAACTCATTGAGTTTCTCGCGCCTATCATCTGCGATAATAAAAGCCTTTGCAATTTCAGAGTCAGATCGAAAATCCAAACTTGCCCGATGTGCATTTTCGAGTGAGTCGGCGAATTCCAATACTTTGGTTTCTATTTCCGAATTTTTGTCAGGTTCATTTAATTCAGCAGGTTCTAAAGCAATTCGTGCCTGCCTATGTGATTGGGTTCGTGCTTGCTCTCGTTCTGCGCCCGAAACGTAATCAATGAGCATCGTCTGAGAGTTAGCCTTATCAATCGTTTTTGCCGCGAATTTTTGACGAACAACGTCGGTAATTTGTTCAGTAAGCGACTGCTTTCGTATCGTTTCATACTGTTCTTGCAGGGATTTGATGATTTCCGTCTTTTCAGGCGAAACAAGATATTGCGAGTTTTCAAGTCGGAGTGCGGCAATCGTCTGAAAACTTTGATTTATCTCATTTAATTCATTTTCGAGCCGATTCGAGTTTTCCAGGTAACGCTCGAAATCCGAGTATAAAATCTTATTTTGCACTGGTTCAAAAATCGCTTTTTGCTCACTTGAAAGCGATCCTGATTTTTCCGGCGTGAAAGCATATCCAATCGTATTGCGTAAATCTGCATCTGAAATTTGCCGATTACTTTTCACCAACTCTTTTTTTAACTTTTCCTCATACTTTGCCAAAATCGCATTTTTTATTTCGTTTGCCCGCCGACATTCAGTTTGAGCGGCTTTAATTTTTTCAATCTCTTCGATGTTGCGGCGTTCGTTTTCAAAAACATTTACAGGTGCTTCCGGTTTATAAACAGCGGTTTGCGTGTCTTGAGTCCAAGTATCAAGTATTGCAGTTTGACCGTTGCGGCGACTTTGTTCGAGCCGGAATTTTTCATTGTCTTTTACTCGAAATTCTTTGATTTTTTCAAAGTCGGCGGGGAAGTATCGCTCAAATAAATTTTTGTAGTCGGCGGCTGTAATACGGCTTGTTTCCGCGATTTTAACCATGACCGTCATCTGATTGTTTTCGATTTCACGTGTCGCACTGGCAAAAGTTTTTAAGATTTCTCCTGCCGTTTTTAATTCTTCCGATTTTTGTTTTTCGAGCCAGTCGCTAACGCGCAAATTATTTGCTTCCGGTTGGTTGTGAACTAAAAATCCGACGGTTCGCAGCATTTTTTCGTCTCGGTTTGCAATCGGCTCAAAGTTTTTCGCTCTTGTTCGATTGCTAAGTTCCGCCGCTTGATGCCACAGCGTTCCCGCGGCAAATTCCTGCCGAAGACTCGCTGTAACTTCATTCTTTAAAACGGATTCGGTTTGTTTCCCAACATTTCTGACTCCATTTTTCTGCCTGTCGTAAGCGATCTTGTATTCAAGGTTTTCTTTCTGCTGCGAAGCACGGCGGTAAATCCAATCCTTTTCGTGCGGCGGCAAATTTTGATAAAGAGTGCGGTGATCAAACTCATTTTTGATGACGAGTTTTTCATTTTCGGTTTTCAGACTTTCAAAAAAATGCTTAGTCGCCTTTCGTTTTGTTTCCAATTCACGGCGATTCAATCTGCCTTCAAGACTTTGAACCAGTTTTGCGGCTTCCGCGCTCGGTTGCAGATTTCCGTTTTCGAGTGCGGCTGTCATCCGCGTTTTCGCTTCGCTGTAATGTGCGAAATTGTATTTGAGAACCGACATCTCGCCGGTGTAATTTTTCGGCGGCTGTTCGAGAAAAAGCAGCGTCATCTCGTTTTTAGAAAGCGGACGCTGAAGCTGCTGCCGTTCTTCTGATTTCGCATTTTTCCAAACTCCGGCGGCGCGATGATTTTCCTGTCGGATTTTATAAGCCTCACGCACGAGCGTCTGAGACGTTTTTGCCGTTTCAAGCCTCGCGGCATATTCACGATAAATTGCAGATTCAAACCGCACCTGCGTTTCCGGCTGCTTTAATTGATAACGAATGTAACTGTTTGCAAACTCGTAACCGGCGACGGCGCGTTCAGAAGGTTCGGCTTTGATAATTCGGTTGCTTCCTTCGATTTTATAAGCAAAATCCGGTTCGATTTGTTTGAGCGTTTTAATATTTTCCCGATGCTCGCTTAATTCACGCCGCACCGAATTTTCGCCTGAGTTTCGGGAATTATTTTTACCGTCAAATTTTCGATATTCGTTTTTGATTTCGCGCGAGCGTAAAACTTGAAACTGCCTGTTTGCTGCTTCTCTGACGAAAAGATATTCCGCCGGACTCTTAATTTCAAATGTGTTGGATTCGGTCAATTTTTCGTTTCTTTGTTGCGGAGTAAGTTCGGGATATTTTTCTTTTAAAAGACTTGGTAAGGGAAGTTCCAACAAAATGACTTTATCTGATAGCTCTAGTTTTCTTTGATCCGGTATTTGTTCGGCGGAGAGTTCTTTGAATGGGCGAAAATTATTCTCCATTTCACCAATTGATTCGGAGAGTGTATCAATTTCACGGCTGATGCTTTTTTCTTTGACGAGAACTTGCCGCAACTCCATTTCTTCATCGGTCAGTTGGATTTTTTCCGGTTTTACTGCATCGGTTTGGTTATTGGTGTTGGACTTATTATTTTGATTATAAATTGATCGTTCAACTTTTTCGCGGTCAACTGAGGTACTAAAATTCGTCTGGATACTTTCGCGCAAGTTTTCTTTTTGTTCTTGAAGTTTGGTGAGTTCCAGTCTTTCTTCGTCGAGTTCGCGTAATTCTTCGCGTCCGAGGGCGAAACGGTAATTTTGCAACTCGTTTTTTTCGCCACCGATTATTTTTGACTGAAATTTAATGTATTCTTCTTCAACGAGTCGAAGTTCATTATCAAGTTTCGTTACTTCAATATATCGCTTAAACGGCGTGAGAATTTCGGGCTTAGAAACGCCTCGTTCAAGTTGAAAATCAATATTGCTCGTCTTTTCAAGCAATTTACCAAAATCAAGGCGCGAAAGATTTTCGGGGATTTTAGGTAAGTCGGTGGCGATTTCGATTCGTTCAAAGCCGATAAGTGATCCGCCCGATACAAATTCTTCCGCTTGTTCATTAGTTTCGCTTTTATCAGCATTTTCATAAATGTTCGCCTCGTTCAAATTTTCGTCCCGGTGGGCTGCCGTTTCAGATTCTTGGAGATTCTCACCTAATGCTTCAAGCGAATTTTCGGGCAGTTTGTCTTTTGGCTCAAGTGCCATCATCGCCTCTGATAATTCGACAATTTGCTGCCATTTTTCGGCAAATTGAGCTTCGGAATGTGTTGATAATTCTTGTTCGGCAGTTTCCGGCAATTCTTTTTGAAGCAATTCTTGCTTGCCTTCAAGCGAGCGGTAAAGCCAGCCAAAAACTTTAAGGCGCGTTTTGCCATCGGAATTACTTCCGGCAATTCGCTCACCCATTTCTACAAATTGCGGAGCAAGTTCGCGGGCGAGGGCTTCATCTTTTGTAATTCGTGTTAATTTCTCGACCGCCGCGTGTGTCGTGGCAATTTCGATCTCCGGGGAAACTGTTAAATTTTCTTTCGGGACGATTAAAGTGCCGTCAACAACATTACCGCCGCGTTCGTAAATATCTCTCAAAAACGGCGATTCCGTCGCTAAATATGAAGCCTGCTCGGATTGATTGCGTCCTTCGGTCTGGTTAAGCCCACGCAACATTTCGTCCGTCCGTGTCTGGCTTAAAATCGCGG
>JBBSAX010000013.1:0-46017 GCA_038251885.1 Pyrinomonadales bacterium
CCGCCTGTCGCATTTGATAAGGTCGAAGTAAATGTTTCATTTCCTTCAAAAACCATATCTTCACAGATCGAAACGGTAAAGGTCTTGCTTGCTTCACCATTGGCAAAACTGACCATTCCACCCGTGTTGACAAAATCAACTCCAACCGCACAAGTCGCGCCGCCCGTTGCCGTGCCGTTTGCTAATGTGTAATTGACCGTTACCGCACCGTCGCTTCCGCCCGTGCGGGAAACCGTCAGAGTTGCCACCGGTCCCGCTTCACCAATCGAATAGGTCGGTGAACTGAATTGTAATACTCCCGGAGATGGCGGGGGAACATCCGTGATAGTTAAGACTGATGTGTTTGTCGCACCGATTATTGCCCCGCCCGTCGCATTGGTTAATGAAAGATTTACTGTTTCATTAACATCCGTTACCGCATCGGAACATAGATTTACATTAAATGTCTTGGAAGTTTCACCATTAGCAAAATTAAGAGTTCCATTCGTGCTGACGTAATCCACTCCGGTTGTGCAAGTCATTCCACCCGATGCTGTGCCGTTCGATGTCGCATAGTTAATCGTAACTGCACCGTCAGAACCGCTTGTGCGGTTGACGGTAATTGTTGCCATCGTATTTTCCGCACCCGAATAAGTTGCGCTACTGAAGGCTAAAGTTCCCGGCATCGCAACTTCATTATCGTTAATCGTCACCGTCGCCATCGCCGGCATTCCGATGGTCGCTCCGCCTGTCGCATTTGATAAGGTCGAAGTAAAGGTTTCGTTGCCTTCTAAAATTGAATCCTCACAAATTGTTACATCAAAGGTTTTGCTTGTTTCTGCATTGGCAAAGCTAACTGTGCCTCCTGTATTGACAAAATCAACACCCATTCCGCAAGCCGCACCACCTGTCGCCGTTCCATTGGCTAATGTGTAATCAACAGTTACCGCACCTGCGCTGCCGCCCGTGCGTGAAACTGTCAGAGTTGCCATCGGTCCCGCTTCACCAATCGAATAGGTCGGTGAACTGAATTGTAATACTCCCGGAGATGGAGGAGGAACATCCGTGATAGTTAAAACAGCCGCATTAGTCACACCGATTATTGCCCCGCCCGTCGCATTGGTTAATGAAAGATTTACTGTTTCATTAACATCCGTTACCGCATCGGAACATAGATTTACATTAAATGTCTTGGAAATTTCACCATTAGCAAAACTTAGTATGCCGTTTGTGCTGACGTAATCAATGCCCGTGCCGCAACTTGCGCCACCCGTTGCCGTTCCGCTTGATGTCGCATAGTTAATCGTAACTGCACCGTCAGAACCGCTTGTGCGGTTGACGGTAATTGTTGCCATCGTATTTTCCGCACCCGAATAAGTTCCACTACTGAAGGCTAAAGTTCCCGGCATCGCAACTTCATTATCGTTAATCGTCACCGTCGCCATCGCCGGCATTCCGATTGTCGCTCCGCCTGTTGCATTTGATAAGGTCGAAGTAAAGGTTTCATCCCCTTCTAAAGTTGTATCTTCGCAAATTGAAACATTAAAGGTTTTACTCGTTTCGGTATCGGCAAAACTGACCGTGCCGTTTGTGCTGACGTAATCAATGCCCGTGCCGCAAGCCGCGCCGCCGGTTGCCGTGCCGTTTGCCAAAGTATAACCAACCGTTACCGCACCTGCGCTTCCGCCCGTGCGTGAAACTGTCAGCGTTGCCATCGGTCCCGCTTCGCCAACCACATAAGTTGGTGAACTGAGTTGTAAGACTCCCGCAGATGGCGGCGGTGAACACGAATTTACGACATCAGCAGTCGGTGTATTAACTGCGTAGGTGTTTGTATTTCGCACTCCGCCCGAACCGTTCGGACATCGCTGCATTGAAACCGTCGCGCTGGTTGCTGTGCCGTTTTCATCTATCTGCGGTTGTGCCGAATTGTGCAATACCAATAATCCCGCATCGTCTGCATCGCTGGTATCATAAACCAAAGCATCTATTAGATTAGCTGTTGTAACTGCGGTATTGTTAGGAAAATCTGCTGCACTTGCTGTGTAAAGTGCAACTGCATCTGCCCCATTCCGTAGTGTATCGTTGGGAAAAACTACATCAACTCCCGTAACGGCAGCATTTCCCAATGTGAAATATCCGCTGGCATTTGTTGAGAATCCATCCAAATCAAATGCTGCGTATGACATATCATTCGAGCCGTTGTAGAAAACCACAACCAAACCTGTAAGAGTTGTATTTCCAACTCCGCCATCGTAGAGTTCAACAAACTCAAGAACATCTGTGCCGGGAGTATCGGAATCTACTTCATTGATAATTATGTTACCTCCCAAATTATTACTCTGTTCTAAACCGATAGATTTGAGAATATTAATATCCGGCGAAAAACCAAGTTTGGAATTGTTTCTGGTTGTTGTTTCTTGTGCTTTAATAAAATCAAAAAACTTCATTTCGCCCAAATTAGCGGCAAATCCGGCAACTGTAATGATAATCAGCGTTATAAAGGCACATATTAAACGCATCGAACGGTGTTTTATTAACATAACGGGTATATCCTGTATCGTTGGTTTTTCGGCAACTTTTTAATTAGGTTTAATTTTGAGAAGATGCTTTTAAACCTGAATCTTTTCTTGGTTTTTAGTTATTTCCCAAGCGTCAGCTTTAAAACTTTTAATAAAAGTTATCAATTAGCTGAACACTTTTTAATTTGTCTTTTGCTTCTGAAATGGAAATTTCAGCAATGTTTGCTTCCTTTGAGTCGGAAAAAGTATTATTTTTCAAAAAAATCGCCCGATTTAAGAATCAGACGATTATAAAATGCTTTATAAAGAGATATAATTTATGTAGCTAACAATCTTGATTATTTGTAAATTGTGCGTTTACATAAAATCATCCGTTTTTTGCACCAATACATTGTTAATTCACATAAAAATTTAAATTCGATGTCGGTTTTAGAAACGTATCAATACAACTGGCATTTATTTCAATCGAAAATGAGTATATGGTTATTTTTTTTATAATGTCAAGTTTTTTGAATTTTGGAAAGTTATCCAAATTAAAAAACGATTTCTGAAAATGATTTCTATTTATAGTGATTCAATAATCTGTTTGTTATTAGTTAGGTAAGTCAGAAAAAGATTCTTTTTCTAGAGTATGCCTTTAAGATCATTTGATTGAACAATTAAATTTGACCATTCAAATCCAAAAAGTTATCAATTGTATTTGTCTTTAATTACTTTGCCAAACCGCATTTGAACGTGCCGTTAAAACCAAACCGACGCTGACAGATAAAAGAATAAACAATCCGATTATCCAAAAATAAGGAAGAGAGAGTAAAATTGTCCAGATAAGCACGCCGATCAATATTGCGAGAGTTTCCGATTGTTTGCCTTCCGGCAAAAATCTTTTTTGCAGTTTTTTGCCGACGCTGACTTGCAGTGCGACTCTGCCGAAAACGTAGGAGAGCATTAGCAAAATCATCGCCATCGGAATAATAATCGCGCTGACATAATTCGGCAAAAGACTTAATGAACCGACGACGGCAATTGTGGTTAAAATAAATCCGACAATTCCGATTCCGATAATTTTCAGAGAAAAAAGCTGAAATCGGGCTACTGAACGAGAAACAGCCCCCGGCGAAATCGTCGTCAAAGCCATCGAAATAATAAACCAGAAAAGAATTGATAAAAGCCTCTGAGCAAAAAATTGCCACGTCAGAGAAGGTGAAAAGATTTGTGCCGGATTCTGCGTAAAATCACGAATTTCCTCTTCAAACATCGCCACCATCACGGTTTCCTTTCCTTCGGTGCGAAGCGGAGTTGGGCTTTCCGGGCGATAATTTCCGCCGAAAACGATTACGTCACCGCCGATAAATCCGTCTTTTGCTTGAATAATCGAACCGCCGATTGCCGCGACATCGCCCGTAACTTTTCCTTCGATCGTTACGTCGCCGCCGAAAACCAGAACGCCTTTTGCTTCCTTTTTTATAATGACGTTTTTGCCGAATGAATAAACTTCCATTTCCGGCGCATCGTTGACGATAATCGTTTTTTCATCGGGTTGCGAGGTCAAATCGGTTTGCGCGAAAATGCAAAAACAGGCGAGCAAAATAAAAATAAATCCCGAAATTATTTGCTTGAACGGAATTTGTAAGTTTATAAAACTATTTGTTTTAATGCCTGAATAAACCACTTTGTAATCGAGTCTTCCCTTAATTTATGTGCGATATTGTCGGGCAAACAAGCGCGAAATAATGAGAAACGTAAAAATAAAAAATATGAAAAGGATAGCAAGTGAAAAAGCCGAATTAAAAATAAAGCGTTGGCTCAAAGACCGCAAAATAACGGCAAAGCCGACGGCAATATCGTGAATCAGATGAAATGCGAATCCGCCGACCGCCCAAAACTGTTCGACGAATTTTTCGGATGTTTCGACGATAGTTCCGGTTTCTTTACCAAGCCCGATTAAAACCAGCAAAAACAAAGCCGAACAAACAAATAATGCTTTAAAACGCTCCTTTGGATGACGCAAACCGCTGACATTGCTTTCGGCATTTGTAACAACTACTTTTGCGAAGTCTTCGGGAAGTTCAAATTCTTTTTCGTTTTCGTCAAGAGCAAAATCTAGCGCAAATAGCAGTTTTTTCTGCTCATTGAGTTCTTCTGCACAACCCTTGCAAACCGCCAGATGTTTTTCCAAATCAATCTCTTCACGCGGAGAGAGTTCGCCTTCGATGTAAGCGATTATTTGTTGCCGTGAACAAACTGATTCGGTTTTAGCGGTTTGCAAATTCATTAATCAAATATAATTGCGAATAGTAAAACTATTTCAAAAATTTTATCGTCAAAGGATATTCCCAAAGTTCTCCGTTATTGGCTTTAATTCCGCCAATAATTGAAAAAACCATTCCGGTAATTCCCAAAGCAGTTAAAGCAAGTCCGCCGACAATTACGAATAAAAAACCGACTACAACTAACATCAACGGAATTCCGATTGCGATAACAATTCCGCAGATAATTGCGTAAAGGAAAGATGAAATGATCCAATTCGTTACCATTTTTCCGTGTGCATCCAACGCCGGCATTTCATCTTTTTTCATCTGCCATAAAACAATCGGAACAATCAAACCTACGGGCGGAAAAATAATATTAATTAGTTGCGACAGGTGTAGAAACATTCCCATCTGTTTTTCGTCCTGCGTTTGTAATCCCATCGGCGGACGGTTTTGCATATCATAGTTCATAGCTTTTCATCCTTTCAATAAAGTTTACGTTTGATTTTGGTTTTGGGTTTCGGAAATTAGATTCCTTCAAATCCGCGTTCGATAAAAATCTCGCGCATCATTTCACGCGCTCTGAACAGACGATTTTTGACAGTTCCGAGCGGCAAGCCTGTAACTTCGGCGATTTCGTCGTAACTTAAATCTTGCGCGTGTCTTAAAAGAATTAATTCACGGTAAGCTGACGGCAGACATTTAACGACGGCTTCGATTTCCTTGCGCCATTCGCTGCGTTCGCGTTCTTGTTCGGGATTCGGCTGTCCGCTTTCGATTTGAAGTTGATAACTGCCGTCTTTTGTTTCAATATCGAGACTTTGCTGATAGACAGAGTTCCGACGCATATAATCAATCGCCGCATTATGCGCGATGCGATAAAGCCAGGTCGAGAATTTGTAATCGGAACTGTATTTTTCGAGCGAATTATAAACCTTTATGAAAACTTCCTGCGTGACATCCAAAGAAGCATCGTAATTGTTCAACATTCGATAAATATAGCTTGTTATCTGGCGTTGATAGCGATGAACGAGTTCTTCAAAACCGGCTTCACGTCCGCTGATCGCTTTTTCAATCAACTCAACATCCGTCAAACTTTTTACGTTATTTAGTGCAAATGCTGTTTTTGTTATCATGATACAAAGGTTCTACGGTTTTCGATTATAAAATGTTTCGACTCACTAATAAAAATCAGAATATGAAGCAAATTTTTCTTTCATATTCTGATTTCGTGTTTCAATTTTTTAGTTCTATTTCCAACCCAACCTGGCGAGTCCGGCTGGTGCGGCGATTTCGTTGAAATTCATTCTTTGCACGGGCATATTCAAACCGACATCTTCGGGGCGCAGAATTTTTAAGGTTTTTCCGAGTGCTTCATCGGCGATTTCCTTTAATCTTGCAGAGGTGAAGTTTTTGCCGATGGCGAGGACTTTTTCCAAAAATGTTTCGCTATCGGCATTGCCGAGTCGGTCGCGGTAAAACATTAAAAGACGAAATATTTCATCATCTCTTTCTTCTTCGGTGCAGGTGACGGAACGGACGACCATCGGTTCATCGCCCCGCAACAGAAGCGCGACAAAACCGTCGTCTTGCGAACTTATCAGAAGCGAATCTTTTTTGGTTTTTTTATCAATCAACCATTTTGCTTCGCTGATCGCACGCGGCATAATCAAACCGGCTTGCCAGCCCATTCTTTCAAAAAGTGTTTCGTATTCGTCAATCACGCTGAGTTTAACGGCTGTTGCAAAAAAGCGCGATTTTCCTTTTTCATCGGAAGCGATTTTGCGGCGCGAAATGCGGATTTCGCCAGCCGGTGCGCCGAAGGTGTTTTCCGATTTCCAATCGAGAATTTCGGTTAATTCTTCTCTTGAATTCGGTTCGGTATCGAGCGTCAAAATCGCCGTTCGTGCGGTGTTGCTCGGCAAAGAAACCGACCAGCGTTTTTGATTCAAAAGTCCCGCGTTTGACAGAACCTCATCAAACATCACGAGCATTTCTTCGGTACTTGAGATATTTTTTTCGGTAAAATTCGGTGTCAGTAAATGTTCGGGAAGTTCGATGGTCGCGGCTTGTTTGATACCGAATTGACCTCTGCCTTCCTTTTGCAAAGCGAGTGCGGTAATTGATTCTTTTTCTAAGCCGAGGGCGGCTTTCGGATAATTCGGTTGGGTTAAACTTTCTAACATAATTTTTCAAAGTTTGGCGAGTTTTCAGAGTTGACCGAGTTTGCTGAGTTTGCTGAGTTAACGATTGAGATAACGTGGGGCGAAACCGATTACACGCAAGTTTGAGTTCAGTCATAAGAAAGTCGCTGTTTCACCCTCACGTCCATCAATTTGTTGGGTATTCGCCGCATCATTGGGATTTTCCTCAGCTTCAAAATCGTTCATTAAAAAAATGTAGTCAATATCTTTTGCTTCTTTTCGCGCTCCCAACCACGCAACAAATAAAGTAACCGTGTCGCCTTTTTTCAGTTCGTCGCTGAAATAAGAAGCGACTTGCTTTTGCACAGGCAACCAATACTCAACCTTATCTTCAGTGAACAGATACTCATTTTCAAATAAGTCTAGAAGCTCTTTCGGCTTGCCGAGCGTTTTGAGCCAGATAGAAATTACTTCTCTACGTTGGTCGGAAACTTTTCTCGATGTGCCTGTGTAAATTGCCTTTACTTTTGACTGAAAAGAGTTGTAAGACAAAATAATTGAAACGTCTTTTTTCTCGTTTGTAATCACCACGTCGGGGTTTTTCAAAGACTTTGACGCGATGTTGGTCGTTATGTCTTTCAAGGTTCGCGGTTGATATAAGTCCCAACTGCTTTGCGCGAAGGCTTTGCTGCCAAACAATATAACAAACAATGCAAGGAAAATAATTTTATATTTCATACTTTGTTTTTTCATAAACAACAGAAAGATGCCCAATACATTTTAGGCACAACTTTTTTTAAAACTTTAATCTACAAAAACTCGGCGAACTCTGCAAACTCGGTTAACTCCGCAAACTTTTTAGTATTCCGTATAATTTTTGCCGTCGCTGTCTGCGCCTTGCGCCAGACTTTTGATGTCTTTTAATCCCTGTTCACCTTCGGAGGAATAGATGTCTTCGCCTTGAATCTCGTCCCATTCCTTTTTCTCTTCATTGAGTGGATCAACCGGAATTTCGCGTAAGTAGCCACCGTCAACCAAATCCTGTAACGATTGCGGTAACTTGCCTTTATCAGTTGCATACTGATCAATCGAACGGCGCATTTGCCAGAGATTTTGCTTCAAAACTGTTTCTCTTGCCTGAAGAACGCTGCGTTGATAAGTCGGAATTGCCACAGTCATCAAAATAATCAGAATAAACATTGCAATCATCAATTCAAGCAATGAAAAACCCTTCTCGATTTTGGCTTTTGGATTTTCCATTTTCGATTTATGACGAACAATCGGATTTAGGAATCTGACTGCCGACTGTATTTTACCAATCACTGTATTTCTCCCCGTTTAATGCTTCGCCGTCCGAATTTGAGCGAACATCGAAGACGTTTATATCGTCCCAACTCCCATCATCGTCCGTTTGATATGATGAGCGCAGTTTCCAATCTGATTCGCCGGTCATCGGATCAATGGGCAGTTCGCGCAAATAAACTTTGGTTATTTCTTTATTTTCAGCAGTATCCGTTGCGTTTTTATCTGAAAAAACTCCCCGGCTTGTCGCGCCCGGCGGTAATCCGCGGGGTTTGACCTTTACGCCGTCAACCAAATTTTCTAAAGTCGGCGGATAGCGGTCAATATTTTCTGCGTTAAAAATCTCACAATCATCAATCACCACACGGCTTCGCGGATCGGACGGAACTGCGCCGCCGGTTTGTCCTGCCGCCGGATTTCCCGAAACAAGCGCACCTTGCGGACACGCGCCGAGCGTATCGCGGTGAAATTCGTCAATCGCGTCGCGCATCACACGCAAATTTTCCCGAAGCCGCAATTCTTTTTGCCGTTTATTCGCGTTTTGCATCAAAGGAATCGTTCCCAATACAAGAATTGAAATCACGGTCAAAGTTATCACTAATTCAAGCAGCGTAAATCCGTTTAGTCCTTTGTTCTTTGTCTTTTGTCTTTTGTTTAAATAAAATTCAGACGTAAGTTCACTTTTCAACCGATGAATTAGATTCACCGGAATAAAATAAAACTTTGAACTTTGAACTTTGAACTTTGAACTCATAAATTTAATATTTAACCGCGAAATTTTGACCTTTTGCTGTCAGGAAATTGACAACATCTTTGTCAAAATCAATTATTTGCGTTCCGGTCGTCAAGGCTTCGATCTCGATATAAGCCAGAACGCCCGAACTGTTTCCGCCGACATCTTGCGATACACTTAAAGTCGAATACATTTTGCCGCCGAGATTTAAGAACGGTGTAACTTCCTTTCGGACAAACGGTTCGCCGAAAATATCTCCCAACGAAATGCCTCTGACGGCAAGTTTTTTAGGATCGAACTTTAATCCCAAAACCGCCGAACGAAACGCCTTCGGACTTTTGATAATTACGGCAATTACCGTTTTTTCGCCCGCTTTCATTTCATTAGTTCCCGGCAAAAGCTGAAGTTCGGCAACCGCTTCATCCGTTAAAGTGAACGGTCGGGTTTTAATTTCATCAACAAAATTCGATTTCAGAGAAGTTTCTTTTAACTCGACATTGACCGGAGTTTCTTCAACTTTTTGCGGCAATTCAACCGTTTTTGCAATTTCACCCGTCGGTTTAATTTCGAGAGTTCTGACACTCGAATCTATCTGTTTGACATTTTCCTCGACAGAATTTTTCGGTTGAACGACAACAGGTTCATCTTTTATTTTTTCAACCTGATTTTCAACCTTTTTCTCGCTGACCGTTACCAAAGTATTATCCTTGACGATTTCCGGTCGAGGATTATTAATTACCGCAGTCGTTGTATCTTTGGTCTGAGTTTCAACATTTGCGCTCGTCGTCGAAGGATTGGTTTTAACATAAACCGGCGCATCTATCGGCGAATCCGGCAATTGAACTTTTGCGTTATTGCCAAGCCGCCGCGCCGCTGCAAGTTGTTCTTCGATTTCTTCTTGAATCACCATCGCTTCCAGCGAACTACTCGTCGGAACTGCCAAACTTCCCGTTTCGCGTTCTTCTAAATCTTCAGGCAAAATGTCAGGTGCGCGTATAACCCGGGGCGTTACGGCAATGACAATATCAACTTGCGAATTTTCTTTATTCGGCGTAGCAAAAAGTCTGCCGATGATCGGAAGCGAACCTAAAATCGGCAAACCTGCGCGACCATCCGTTTGAGTTCCCTGAGCTACACTCGCCAAAAGGAGTGTTTTATTATTTTGTATTCTGGCTGTTCCTTTAATAGTTCGTTCTGTAAAAACAGGTGTCAAAGGGTCAGGTCCGGCAGCGCGGTCTTTCGATTCGATTTCCATCGTTACCTGAACGTCCTGATTTGGAAAAACGAGCGGTTTAAATTTTAGTGTTAATCCGACTTGTTCATAATTAATTACGGGAAATCCGCCGCCAATTCCGGTATTTCCGGTATTTCCGCCGTTTGTCCCCGAATTAAAGGGGAAAACACTCGCTGTTTGCACCGGAATACGTTGTCCGATTCTGGCTGAAGAATCTTCATTATTGAATGCGTGAATCTGCGTTGAGGCAAGTAGCTTCGTATTACTCTTGCTTTGGAATGCACTAATTACAGAAGATGGAATAACAAGTCCTGAAGCAACAGATAATGGCAAACCTCCTCCAAAATCACCGCCGATGCGAGCGGCACTGCCAACCACTCCGCCGAGATTTAAAAGTTCATTATTGGCATTAGTACCACCGCCAATCTGATTTCCTAATCTCAATAAATCCGACTTTGAAACTTCAAAAATCTGCACATCCATCACGACTTCGGCGCGGTCTTTGTCCAAAGATTTAATTAATTTACCCATCAAACGGATATTTTCCGAAGTATCACGAATCGTGATGCTGTTGGTTGCGTCATCAGTTAAAACAATCGTCGGAGTTCTGCCGGGTTGTGCGGGAATTGCCGTTTTGATGACATTGGCGACATCCTTCGGACTTGCATTCGCCAGATAAAAAGTTCTAAGGACGAGTTGTTGAAATTTTTGACGCTGTTGCCCGTTGGCAATCAAAATTGTTCGCGGTCCAACTTTTTGGAAAAACAGGTTTTCTTGCAGAAAAACATAGTCAAGTGCTTTTGCCGCTGTCACGTTTTTTAATTCGATTCTTATTTTTCGTTCTTGTCCCTGTCGGAAAGACTCTGAATCGAATAGGACATTTAAATCCAAATCCTTTGACAGTTCTTTAATTAAAAATTGCAGGTCAACGCCACTCGGAAACGGCACATCGCGCAGTTTTTCAAGTTGCTGAGGAATCACGACATCATTCGGCAATCTAATTCCGTTGTAAGTGTTGTAACTGGTTTGAACCAATTTTACGCCGTCGCCGTTGGCTTTATTTTCGGGATTTTCATCACCGTTTTCCAGACCTTTTTGAAGTCTGACCATTCTGTTCATTTCGGATTTCGCCAATTCGTTGACCGGATCATACCCGTAAGCCCTGCGGAATGAAATATATGCTCCGGCATAATCCTGCTGTTCCGCCTGCGCCCTGCCTTGTTTCATAAACATCTGCGAAGCATTAAACAGTGAACGCTGATAATGAAGCCTGTATTCCGGGTCTTTCGGATTATCAATAATCGCTAACGCAAATTCTTCGGCGGCTTTATCCCATTCTTCGGAAATTTCGTGTTTTAAGCCTTTTTTAAAGTGCTTTTTCCCATCGCCACCGGCTAAAACAGCCGTCGGCGAAAGCATCGAAAGAAGTAATAATAAAGTGATTGAAAAACGAACGTAAGCAGATTTTTTCATAGTTTTAATTTGTGTTTAACCGAAATTTTCCGGCAGTCTAATAGGCAAATACTCGATTTATTTTATTTAAATTTCAAATAAAACAGCCGTTCAGATGTTAGTCCAGTAAATTGTAACGCGAACTTTCAAACTGAGATTTTTCAACTTAAAAAGTAAAATGTTTGTCTCCGAATTTTATACACGCCGACTTTTTCAAAAAGTTCCAAAATGTCAGTTAAAAATTCCATAAGTATTTTCAACCGAAAATCAATAAATTGCAAATTATTCTCGAATTTCTTCGACAAATGTAACACGATTTATTTCGTGCAAAGTCGTCAGTCCGGCAAAAACCTTTTTGACCGCCGCGATTCTCAAACTCGATAGTCCGTCTTTTTCGGCTTGGCGGCGAATTTCCGAACCCGGACGGCGATCAATAATCATTTCACGGATCGCATCGGTCATATCGAGAAGTTCGTGAATCGCCGATCTGCCGCGATAACCCGTATGATTACAAGCATCACAACCGACATTCATAAAAAATGTTTTATCTACAACTTCTTCGGAACGCAAACCGGATTCGAGTAATTCTTCTTCAGTCGGTTGATAATGACGCTTGCAGGTCGAACACAAAAGCCGCACGAGTCTTTGCGCCAAAACGCAATTGAGCGATGCGACAAAGTTATAAAGATCAACCTTCATATTTAAAAACCGACCGATCACGTCAATCACGTTATTTGCGTGAACCGTCGTAAAAACAAGGTGTCCGGTCAACGCAGAGTTGATCGCAATCTGCGCCGTTTCTTCGTCGCGGATTTCCCCGACCATTATTTTATCGGGATCGTGGCGCAAAATCGAACGCAAACCACGCGCAAATGTCAGACCTTTTTTCTCATTCACCGGAATCTGCACAATTCCGTGAAGTTGATATTCCACAGGGTCTTCAATCGTGATGATTTTGTCTTCATCGTTGCGGATTTCATTTAATGCGCCGTAAAGCGTCGTCGTTTTACCCGAACCCGTCGGACCTGTCACCAAAACCATTCCGTAAGGTTCTTTGATATAGAGGCGAAACCGCTTCAAATCTTCTGCGTCAAAACCGACAATATCCAGACTCAGATTCTTAAATTCTTCAGAGATTTGTTCTTTGTCCAAAATACGAATAACCGCATCTTCGCCAAAAACCGTCGGCATTATCGAAACGCGGAAATCAACCGTTCTGCCTTTGTAACGCACACGAAACCTGCCATCTTGTGGAATTCGGCGTTCGGCAATATCGAGTTCCGACATAACTTTGATACGCGAAATCAGAGTTTGATGATAAGCAATATCAATCGGATCAACCTTCGCGTAAAGCGCACCGTCAATGCGGAATTTGACCTGCACATCGCGTTCGCGGGTTTCGATGTGAATATCGGAAGACCGTGATTCCATCGCGTTATAAATGATCGTGTCAACCAATTTAATGATCGGCGACATATCGGAATCGCTGGCTAAACGATCTAAATCAAGAACTTCTTCGCCCTGATCGGTTTCTTTAACGAGCGAAATCTTGAAGGTCGAAGCCGCTTCCTGCAAAACTCTCTGCGTCGCGTCGCCTTTTCGCAAAACGACATCAATCGCTCCGGCAGTTGCGACATAAGGCACGATTCGGACATTTAAAACATTTTCCAGTTCGTCCAAAACTTCCAGATTGGTCGGATCAGCCATTCCGACGTGAAGATTTCTGCCGACGCGCTTCAACGGCACAAACTGATTGCGAAGCATCAACTCAACCGGAATTTTGGCGAGCTCCTGATAATCAATCGGCGATTCTTTGTCAGGCGGCAGCAAATCAATATAAGGCAAGCGATAACGCGTCGCTTTTACTTTTGCTTCTTTGACTTCCGGCGGTTCATTTTCCATAAACTCCGACACATTAATTGTCGGAGCGGAAGTCATTACATTATTTCCATTGGTTTGATTTTCCATTTTCAATTTCTCTTTATTCTTTTAATCCAAAACTGTGCAACAACGCATCATCAATCGTTTTCATATCGGTAATTGTGCCGAGAACAGAATCTATTTCATTTTCAAGCACAGTAACAATATTGTCCGTCATTACCACCGAATCAAGTCTTAATCCAGAAGCTATCCCTTCCGTTGAGTTAAGCAAAATCGTAACTCTTGACGGATGATTTGCCCGATTAATATTACTTGTTATCATTGCCGACAGGATTTGCGAAATCCCGGTATTTAAATTATCTGCTTGAACAACCAATGCCGGACGACGTTTTGCTGAAACTAAGTTGGAATTTGGAAAAAGAACACGCACAACATCACATCTTTTAATCAACATCGTAAACATCCATCTCCGGTTTGTTCCAATCGTCGGCTATCGTATTAAACTTTGCTCTTAACTCAGCCGCTTGTTCCTTCCCAATTCCACGATCTTTCAAATCAATCCGTTTTGCGTCAAGAAACGTCACCAGAACTTTTGATTCCGCAACTTCATTCGGCACTTCGGATAAAACAATTTGTCCGTCTTTGTAAATTCCTTCAATAGTAATCATTATTTTTTCCCGGCAAACGGTCCTGAAGAGATCGTTTGAATAATCGGCAGATAAATTGCCAAAAGAATTGTGATAACGACTCCAGCCATAAAAACCAAAATTATCGGTTCGAGCAAACTCGTCAATTGTTCCATCCGAACTTCGGATTCGGCATCGTAAAAATTTGCGACTTCATCGAGCATTTCGCGCAAACTTCCCGAATTTTCTCCGATTCCGATCATATCGAGTCCGAGTTCGGGCATCCAATTCGCTTTTTCGAGTGCTTCGGTAAAACCGCGACCTTCGCGGATCATCGGCAATACGGATTGACTTCGACGACGAAGTTCCATATTTGTAATGGATTGCGACGAAATATCCCACGCGTCGGGAACTGTAATTCCGCCCGAAAGAAGTGTTGAAAGCGAGCGGGAAAGCTGCGCCGTCGTCATTTGTCTGATCAAAGTTCCGCCAATCGGCACACGGAGCAAAAATTTATGAAGTAAAAGTTTGCCGTTCGGAGTTCTAAACCAAATCACAGCCGAAAAAATTAAAATCAAAACCATCGGCAAAACCCACCAGATATTGGCTGCCAAAGTTGTTGAAACTGCCACAACTACGATGGTTACGGTTGGTAAACTCTGTCCTCCGCTCAAACCTTTGAAAAGATCGGACATTCGCGGAATAATGTAAAGCGTCAAAAACGCCACCATAAATGTCGCGGCGGTCAGCAAAAACATCGGATATGCCAAAGCCCCGCGCAATTTCCGCGCAAGTCCGACGCTTCGCTTTAAGTAATCAACATATCGCGCCAAAACTTCATCGAGCGAACCGCTCTGTTCACCGGCGAGAATCGAAGCCGTGTAAATTTTCGGAAAAGTTCCCTGTGCTTCAAACGCTTCGGAAAGCGGAACACCGCTTTTAATTTTATCTTCGACATCTGCCAAAACATTACGTAATTGAGAAGATGCCGAGCGCGTTTTCAGAAGTGTAATAGATTGCAAAACCGGAATTCCGGCGCGTAGAAGTGCTGAAAATTGCTGATTGAAAAGCAGAAAATCATTTTGCTTAACTTTATTTTTTGAACCGCCGCCAAACGGCAAAACGGCGGACAAACCTTTTTCCGCCGAAGAAACGGCAAAAACCCGAAAACCTTCGTTTTCGAGTTGAAATTTCGCTTCTTTCGCGCCACTCGCTTCGATAATGCGCGTCATAACTTCGCCTGACGGCGTGCCTAAACGACAAATAAATTCAGCCATAATTTTCAAATGTTAGTTGTTCGCTGTTCGTTGTTCGTTGCTTTTCTCTCTTTCCGGCGAAATTGATGAAACTTTTCATTAGTTAATGATTTGCTTCTTGCAAAGAAATTTTACTATCAAAAATAATTACGGACAACAAAAAGCCGAATTAATTTTATTTTCACGCAAAATCTATGTAATTGTTGCACGAAACTTTTTTTAATAAACATTTTTTCATCAAACAACTCATTTTAATTTATTTACATCGAAAAAATATCTTGCAGAAATACAATTCGTTACATAGAATATAATAAAACTAGAGGAGAAATTATGGCTGTTAAATTAAGTCCGAAAACCAGCCGCTCTTGCAAAGTGCATTTGTGGTACTTATTTGCTTTATTCCTTTTATTGGGAACAATTACATCTTCTGCACAGACACCCGAACCGACACCGACACCGGAACAAACTGTGAATCAGCCTGTTTTAGAGGACGATGTTAATTCACCCGTAAAAATCAAAACCGACCTCGTTACCTTGACTTTGACCGTCACCGATCTATACGGACGTTATGTTTCAGGCTTAAAAAAGGAAGCCTTTACCATTTTTGACGAAAAAGAAGAACAGGATATTACATTTTTCAGCGATGCCGACGCGCCTGTTTCCATCGGAATTTTGTTTGACGTTTCCGATTCCATGAGCGGCGACAAGATCGGCAAGGCAAGAAACGCGCTCGAGCGATTTATCAATACGAGCCATCCGAATGATGAGTATTTTCTGATTGCATTTAACAGCCGCGCTCAACTTCTGCTTGACCGCACACGCGACGGCGAAGCGGTTTTGCGCCAACTTACTCTTGTTCAGCCGAAAAACAATACGGCACTTTACGATGCGCTTTATCTCGGTGCGGAGCGCGTAACACGCGGAACGCGGCAGAAAAAAGCGATTTTAATTATCAGCGATGGACAGGATAATTCTTCCCGGTATAATTTCGGCGAGGTTAAACGCCTGATTAAAGAAACCGATGTTGTCGTTTATGCCGTCGGAATTTTGGACGGTCGGGATTCTTCGAGTTTAACCGGAATGCAAGGACAAGCGTATTTGGACGAAATCACTTCGATTACGGGCGGAAAAGCATTTTATCCGCAAACCGATGTTGAACTTGACGAAATTTTTGAACGTATTGCCCTCGAACTTCGCCATCAATATACAATTGGTTACACACCGAAAGGGTTTGAGCCGAATGGTGAATATAGAAAAGTTAAAGTTAAGGTCAAACCTCCGCGCGGTCTTCCGCGTCTAACGGTTAGAAGTCGGGAAGGCTATTATGCTACACCGCAAACTAATTACCGCTAGAAATTCTAATTTTATTGGATTTGGAGAACGATGAACAAAAAAAATCTATTTATTTTACTGGTTGTATTCTGTCTGACAATAATTTCGGTCGGCTTAAATCTTTCTGTTTCCAACGCACAAACAAGTGAACGTCCGCGTCAAACACCGACTCCGACACCTTTTGACCCTGATGCGCCGCCGCCGATTATTGTTGATGATGAAATAATAAAAATCAAAGCGGAAGTAGTTAATCTGAGCGTTCGCGTAGTTGATCGTAGCAGTCGTCCGATTAACACACTGACTCAACCTGATTTCAAGGTTTTTGAAGATAATGTTCTGCAACCAATCGAGTTTTTTACCAAAGAAGAAGTTCCGACCAATTATTCTCTGGTTGTAGATAATTCAAATTCGATGCGTCAGTTGCTCGAAAAAGTTATCGAAGCAAGTAAAATTATTGTCGCGACAAACAAACCGGAAGATGAAACCAGCATTATTCGTTTTGTCAGTTCGTCAAAAATCGAAATTCTGCAAGATTTCACAACCAACAAAGTTGATTTAGATGATGCGCTTGAAAATCTTTTCACCGAAGGCGGAAAAACTGCGATCATTGATGCCGTTTATCTCGCCGCCAGCCGCGTTGATGAATACGAAAAAAATGACAAGGACGACCGCAAACGCCGCGCTTTGATCTTAGTTTCCGACGGCGAAGACCGCGACAGTTATTATAAGGAAGAACAACTTTACGAACTCTTACGCGAATCTGATGTTCAGATTTATGCTATCGGGTTTGTCAACGAACTAGAAAAAGAAGGCGGTTTTATCAGCAAAAGTCCGCAAGGAAAAGCAAAAGCATTCTTGGAAAGATTAGCTAAGGAAACCGGCGGAAAGGTTTATTTTCCGAATAGCGTCAATGAATTAAACGGAATTGCTTCGGACATCGCCAGCGAACTCCGCACACAATATTCAATCGGTTATATTCCGACAAACACAGACAATGACGGCACTTTTAGAAATATCAAAGTCGTTGTTGCCGACGGTCCGAAAGATCAAAAACGCATTGCGATTACACGTTCCGGTAGAAAAGCCGTTGGTGTTGACGGCAAACCGATCATTCAAACTCCGACGAGAAAAGCCAGTAATAAACAATAATTCAAAACAAATAAGGCAAAAAGAAAAAGGCGATTAAATTGCCTTTTTCTTTTTGCTGTATAAATCTTGTGCTATTTTCAATACATATAAAACTCTGTTTCTCACAATGGATTTGAGTTTTTCTTCATTTTCCATTAATTTTTATTTCCCGTTCACTGAACCTGAAATTTTCTTGCGAAATGTTTCGCCTGTTTGTAGAACCGGAATCCCTTCATCAACTTCAGAATGCGGTCGCGGAATAACGTGCGTTGCAGTTACCGTTCCGATTTTCCGCGCTGCCGCCGCGCCCGCTTCGACTGCCGCTTTGACTGCGCCAACTTCGCCGCGCACAATGGCGATAACCAATCCGGCATCAATTCTTTCATAACCGACGAGGCGAACATTTGCGGTTTTAACCATCGTATCTGCCGCCTCGATCATCGCTACCAAGCCGAAACATTCAACCATTCCAAGTGCTTCCATAAAATTATTTTTTCCTTCGCTTCAAAACAAAAATCAAAACCGCCAAAAACAATAGAAACGCGCCGCCGAGAATTGCTAAAAAGAAGACTAAAATTGCGATTTCCATATAATTATTTCAAACTCATTGCAATAAAATAAATTACAACCGTAAAAATTACTAATAAAAGAGCCACTGCAAGAAACCATATATTCGGTGCGTTTTCGTGTTCTTCCCAAATAATCTCAACTTTTTTCGGCTCTAATCTTCTCGTCCTGTTTCGTAAAGCAGCGGCGGATTTTAATTTAACTTTTTCTTTACCGCTTGTTATAGATTTGTCTTCGGTTGACCTTAATTCTTCGTTTTGTTCGTCGTTCTCAATTTCTTCGGGGAAATTATTTAAATCTTTTCCAAGTTTCGATCTTTGATTTTTTTCTTTAACATTTTTTTTGCGTGAAGATTTACCTTTTTGTTTATGATTATTGGAAGATTCTAATTCCGCAACAGCTTCGCCGCAGTTATAGCAAAAAAGTGCCTCCGAACGAATATCCGCACCGCAAGCTCTGCAAACTTGATTTTCAACTAATGTTTCAGCCATTTTTAATGAATTATTCAATATATTTTTTGAAAACTTTTAAACTTTTGCAAAAATCTCTTTTTCTTCGCCCAAATCCCGCGCCGAAGGAGTCAGAATCGTTTTCGCCGTAATATAAATTTTCTCGCCATTTTCGACCGCACGTTTCACATCGTCTTCGCTCACAAAGTCAACCGCTTTTTCTTTTGCGCCGTTTGTCGCAGGAGTTTGCGGCTTCAATTCGTGAATAATAGTTTTAACGGGAGATTCGATTGGATTTTGGATTTTGGATTTTGGATTTTGAATTTCATCATTCCGAAATTTTTCTTCCTTTGAACTTTCCGCCAATTTACTGCTCAAAAATTTATCAACAATCGCGGCAATTTCTTCACGTTTAATATTTCGCTTTTCGTCATTTCTTTTTCCGTTTTCCATTTGAGATTTGAGATTTGGACTTTGAAATTGCGCCGAACTTTGAACTTTGAACTTTGAGATTTGAACCGGCTTTGTTTCAAAAGCCACGCGCTTGATGTCCATCAGATGAACCGGCGAAACATTATCCGAAGTTACATTTCCACCCCACGAACCACAACCAAGAGTCATCGAAGGTGCGAGGTCTGTTGAAAACCCGATTGCACCGTGCGTCGTCGGTGAATTTATGACAACCCGTGCCGCCGGCATTTGTTCACCGTAACGAATCGCGGCTTCTCTGGATTGGGTGTGCATTCCCGCTGTGTGTCCCATTCCGCCGAATTGCAGAATTTCCAAACAACGCTGTGAGCCTTGTTCGATGCCGTCAACAACGAAAAACGCAAGCGTCGGCGAAAGTTTTTCGATTGACCACGGGAAATCGCGCCCGACACCGCCGCAGTTCGCAATTAAACAACGAGTTCCATTTGGTATGCTGATTCCCGCAAGATTCGCAATAAATTCGGCAGATTTTCCGACAATTTTCGGATTCAGAGTTCTTTGCGGAGTCAGTAAAATTCCGGCAACTTTTTCGGCTTCCGCTTCATTTAAAAAATGTCCGCCCTGCGCCTTGAATTGTTCACGAACCTGATTTTCAACTGAAACATCAACAACGACGGATTGTTCGGAAGCGCAAATCGTCCCGTTATCAAAACAGGTGCTTGTTAAAATATCGCTGACCGCTTTTTCGATATTTGCCGTTTTTTCAATAAACACCGGAACATTTCCCGGTCCGACTCCGAAAGCCGGTTTGCCCGAAGAATATGCCGCACGAACAAGCCCCGTTCCACCTGTCGCTAAAATTACGGCGGTCTTTTTGTGCTTCATCAAAGTTTCCGTTCCTTCGAGTGTCGAATTGCTCAAACAATAAATCGCGTCCGGCGGCAAACCTTCTGAAACGGCAACTTCGCGCATAATTCGCGCTGTTTCGGCAATACATCTTGCAGCTGACGGATGTGGCGAAATAACTATCGAATTACGCGATTTGATAGCAATGATAATTTTAAAAATGGCTGTTGAGGTCGGATTGGTCGAAGGAATAATTGCCGCTACAACTCCTCTTGGTGAAGCAATTTCGACAATACTTTCGGTTTCTTTGACAACGCCGACGGTTTTTAGGTTCTTAAAGTAATTCCAAACATCTTCCGCCGCAAAACGGTTTTTTTCGCGTTTGTCTTCCGCTTTTCCGAATCCTGTTTCTTCATTTGCCATCTGACCAAGACGCAGCGATTCACGAAGCGCGGCATTTGCCATCGCTTCGCAGATTCGATCAATTTTTGCTTGGTCAAATTTCGCAACGGTTTTCCACGCTAGATGTGCAGATTCTACCGCATCACGCGCTTCTTGTTGTGAAATCAGGTCTTTATCTTCCATAAAGTCTGGAGAGTCTGGAAAGTCTGGAAAGTCATTTTGATCCTATAAAGTCCCCGGACTCTCCAGACTCTGACACTTATTTCGTCTTCGTCTTATTTGCCTGTTTCGCGTCGTTTGTTGAACTTGCGGCATCACCTGAACTCAACTGTCCGCGACCACCTGATTGCAGAGCTTTTTCATCGGGACTGTAACCGACACCTTTTGGCAAAACTCTTTCGACTTCGCCGTGCGGTCGGGGAATTACGTGGACGCTGATTAATTCACCGACGCGCCGCGCCGCCGCCGCACCTGCGTCCGTTGCGGCTTTGACCGCGCCGACATCGCCGCGCACAAAAACCGTCACATATCCTGCGCCGATATATTCCTTACCGATCAATTCGACATTTGCGGCTTTGACCATTGCATCAGCGGCTTCAACCGCTCCGACAAAACCTTTTGTTTCAACCATTCCGAGTGCTTCGAGAGCCATTCAATAATCCTCACTTTTTTAAATTAGTATTCAAAATTGTAGTATAAAACTAAAAGAATGCATAAACGTATCACGCGAATTATTAAATAATCAAGCGTGAAACTTTCGTGATAAAACCGTTTGAAAGAATTGACAATCCCAGTTTAACAAAGATATATTTCATTTTTATACCGTTAAAGGTTTTAGACTTGTCAAAGAGCGAAACAAAACAAACAAAATGGCATTATCATTAGGTGAAAAACTGCGACAGGCGCGTGAAGAACGTGGCATCAGCATTAGTGAAGTCGCAGGACAAACCCGTATTTCTGCTCTCTATCTCGAAGGCATCGAAGCGGATGATTACAGAACTCTACCCGGCGGAATTTTTAATAAAGGTTTTGTAAAATCTTATGCAAAATATGTCGGCGTTGATGAACAGGAAGCGTTGCAGGATTATGCCCGCCTTGTTTTGAGTCAGGATAATCAGGTCGAAGAAGATACCAAAACATATCGTCCCGAAGTTTTAACCGATGATCGAAGTAATTCTTCAAATCTTTTAACAATAATTTTTGCGATTATTATTTTAGGTCTGATTTCGTGGGGAGCTTATACTTTTGCTAAGTATTACGGTGAAAATACTGTAAATAATGCAACTCCGACACCTGTTGCGACCAATACGGCAAACAACACAAACAGCAATGTAAATTCAAATTCAAACCCGATAAATACAAATGTAAATTCAGATCAACCTGTTGCCGTGCCGAATGAAATTAAAATCGAATTGAAGGCATTACAAGAAGGCACTTCGGTTACTTATACGGCAGACGGCAAAAAACAAAGTCAACTCGTTTCGCCCGAAACGCCTTTGATCATTGATATTAAAGAAACTGCGCTTCTGAGTTACTCAAAATATCAAGCGGCAAATGTTCAAATGACAATCAACGGCAAACAGATTGCTTTGCCGGCAGAACCGGAAAATTCGGGTCGTCAGGCAATTGATTTGGTAATCACGAAAGATAATATCGCGCAAATTTTGCAAAGCGGGCAAATTTATTTTGAATCTACCCGCAATACAAATACAAATACGGCATCGCAATAGATAAATTTATGTGGCTTTTATATAAGCTGAAATTAAAACTACTTTTTTATAGATAATTAAGCGACAATTGCGCCCGCAAGCTAAGTGCGGGCTTTTTTGTTTTCATCTTTTGAAGATTGAATGTTTGCAAAAGACAAAAGACAAAAGACAAAGGGTAAATTTTTATGGACATCGAAAATATTCAAGAAGGTTTAACCTTCGATGACGTTTTATTAATTCCGGCGTATTCGGAAATTCTGCCGAACGATACCGATACTTCGACGCAGTTTTCACGAAATATTCGTCTTAATATTCCGCTTTGTTCTTCGGCAATGGACACTGTAACCGAAGCGGCTCTGGCAATTGCGCTCGCCCAACAAGGCGGAATAGGTGTGGTTCACAAAAATCTTTCGATTGAACAGCAAGCTGAAGAAGTTGATAAAGTAAAGCGAAGTGAATCGGGAATGATCGTTGATCCTGTAACAATTCGTGATAACGCACTTGTTCAAGACGCTTTGAAAGTAATGGAACGCTTCAAAATCAGCGGCGTTCCGGTTACGGACGAAAACGGTCATCTTGTCGGAATTATCACGAACCGCGATCTGCGTTTTGAAACGCGTTTCGATATTCCCGTTTCGGACGTAATGACCAAACAGCCACTCGTGACAGTTCCAATCGGCACGACTTTGGATGAAGCCAAAGTAAAACTCCAAAAACACCGCATTGAAAAACTTTTGGTTGTTGACGATGAAGGACTTTTAAAAGGTTTGATTACCGTCAAGGACATTCAAAAAGCGATCAAATATCCGCACGCTGCCAAAGATGAACTCGGACGTTTACGAGTCGCGGCAGCAATCGGCGCAACCGGAGATTTCTTTGAACGCGCTCAAGCCTTGATAAATTCCCGCGTTGACTGCATTGTGATTGACACCGCGCACGGACACAGTTCGCGCGTCATCAAAGCCGTTAAAAAGATCAAGGGAAATTTTTCAAATATTGAAGTAATCGCGGGAAACGTTGCAACCGGCGAAGCCACAAAAGCACTAATAGATGCCGGAGTTGATGCCGTCAAAGTCGGAATTGGTCCTGGAAGTATCTGCCTGAATTCAGAGGCTTTAGTATTGATGCACGATAATAGCATTAAAAGAATTTGTGATGTTAAATTAGAAGAAAAAGTTATCACACATCTCGGACGCGCCAGAAAAGTTACAAAAACTTATCGGCGAAAATATCGAGGCGAGATGGTTGAAATAAAGGCAGCGGGTTGTCCCGATTCGATTCAGGCAACACCGAATCACGAATTTTTAGCTGTTACTTTTGATGTTTCCGATAAAATTAGAAGCAAAAGCGGGGCAAAATATTTCTTTTCAAAACCCAAATATAATAAGGGTTTGAATTGGGTTCGCGCTGACGAATTAAAACCGCAGGATGTTTTAGTGATTCCGAAGCAAAAATACGAATCGGAAACTTGTTTTTTCGATTTGCTCGATGCAGTTCCGCATTACAATTCCGATGCAAATTCGATTTGGGCAAATAAACCGAGTAAAAATTATAATACGGAAAATTATCAACAATTAGCTGAACAATTTGCCACAACGCCGCGAGTCGTCGGAACAATCGTCAAGGAAAAAAGAAAATTAATTGATAAACTTTCGCTTTCCCTTAACGAATATTTAAATACACAAAATTATCAGCGGGTTTTACAGCCGAAAAAGATTAACCGATTTATCTCTCTTGATAAAAGTTTGATGCGTCTGATCGGCTATTTTACGGCTGAAGGCTATGTCGTCGGAAATGAAAATAATCGCCAACTGCGTTTCGCGTTTAACGAAACCGAAACCGAATTTTGCGACGATGTAAAAAATCTTGTCGGCAAAATTTTCGGTTACGATAAAACCGTCTTTCGCCAAACTCCGCGCCACGCAATCGAAGTAATAATTCATAATCACGCGATTGCCAAATTTTTTGAATGGCTTTTACCAAAAGGTGCGAAAAATAAAAGTCTGCCTGATTTTGTCTTAAATCAATCAACCAAAAATCTGCGTCAACTGATTGTCGGCGCACTTCGCGGCGACGGTTGTTTAACAGACGCTCGGCGAATCGGTTATAAAACAGTATCGCCGCATCTCGCCCATCAAATTGCCGAAGTTTTTATGCGGCTCGGTTTTCTCGCTTCAATTCAAAGTTATCAGCCGAAAAATGAGAATCATTCCATAAGTTATTACGTTAGAATCGGCGGTGAACAAGCCAAAAGATTCGCGGAAGAATTTCCCGAACTAAACTTAGATTTTCCGTCGGAAATTAAAACCAAACAAGACGTTTTCGCCGATGAAGACTATTTTTATGTAGCAATTCGTTCAGTTAAAACATTAAAAAATCAGGAATTGGAAGTTTTCAATCTTGAAGTCGAAGAAGATCATACATACATTGCCAATCGCATCGCGGTTCACAATTGCACTACTCGTATCGTAACGGGCGCGGGCGTTCCGCAAATTACGGCAATTGATGAATGCGTCAGAGCCGCAAAAGGAACGGGTGTTCCGATTATTGCCGACGGCGGCGTGAAATATTCAGGAGATGTTGCCAAAGCGATTGCGACCGGAGCAGACTGTGTGATGATCGGTTCGCTTTTCGCCGGAACTGCCGAAGCTCCGGGCGAAGTTATTTTGTTTCAGGGCAGAAGTTTCAAAACTTATCGCGGAATGGGTTCAATCGGCGCGATGAAGCAAGGCTCAAGCGACCGTTACGCGCAGGAAGGAACAGTTTCCGATTCAAAATTCGTCCCTGAAGGAATCGAAGGTCGCGTCGCCTACAAAGGAACAATCGAAGAAACCGTCACGCAGCTCGTCGGCGGACTTCGTTCGGGAATGGGTTATACGGGCTGCAAAAATATTAAAGAAATGCAGGAAAACGCTAGATTCGTTCGAATTACTTCAGCAGGCTTGCGCGAATCGCACGTTCACGATGTGATTATTACAAAAGAAGCTCCAAATTATCGAGTAGAAAGTTAGAATTAATTTTGTTAATTGATGTTCGATTTCTTGATTTCAATATTATTAATAATTCATTTAATTTTGACTTCCAACCAACGGAAATCCGCCGTGTTCTTCGATTGTTTCGTCAATTTCCGCCATCAAGCGAATTGTTTCACGAAGCGCGACGGTGATTTTGCCGTAGTGTGCGATGTCTTCGGCGGAGAGTGTTCGCGTCTTTCGGTCTTTGAGCCATTTGTGGCAGACTTGGTAGCCGCCGATGTGGAAGTTCCAGACGGGTTCGGGAACGTTTTTGAAGTAAGTTGTTTTGTTGATAAAAACTTTGCCGTCTTCGTATTTCGGGAATCCGGCGGCGACTGTCTTGTCAGAACCGTCTGCGTCAGCGGGCGGAGTTCCCGCGCCGTCGGTGTGGAGATTCCACGCGGGAATGGCGGCGACGGATTCGAGCAGGTGGGCGTTGACTAATTTTGCGCCGAGTTTGCCGAGTCGGTGAAAGAGTTCGCGGCTGGTCGTGAGCGGCAGGCGCGGGAAATCTATCTTGAGAAATTCGGCGTAGCGGACGCGGTAAGTCGGGCTGTGAAAAACGGCGTAAGCGTAAGCGAAAACATCTTCGGGCGAGAAATGCGCCGCCGATTGATGAACGCTGAATGCTGAATCAGGCGATGCTTCAGCCGTCGGCAGTTCCGCTTCATACTCGAATTTCAGTTTTAATTTGTTTGAAAATTCTTCGATAAATTCATCCGAAAAATTCGGAACGCGCCCGGTCGCGCCGAGAGATTTTTCTTTTTCGGTTGGATAAAGATAAAGCGGAAAGATATTTATTCCGCCGCGTCGAAACATATTTGCATCAACAGGTTCACGCGAAACAGAAATCAAAGCCCAAATGGGTTCATTCACCGCAATTCCTTGTCTGCCAAGTCCTAAACAAAGATTTTCTTTTTTTGCAACGTGGTCAATTAGTTCGCGGCGCGGATAATCCATTGCGACGGTGCTGAAATAGCAATAACGATTGTCAAACGGACGATAAGAGCAAAGGATTAAATCATTTTTCCACTTCTTATTTTCTCGTAATTGTTTTCTCGCATTCGATACTTGCCAATCTCGATTGTCTGACAAACTGTAAAGTTTGCTAATTTCGTCATTAGAAAAATTTGCTTCTCGAAAATTTTTAATTCTTTCAAACAATTCTGATTCTTCTAAATCAACTGCAAAATTATCGCGGTGAGTTTGAAAACCCAAAACATTTACGCGCATCATTTCGGTAGATTTCCAACCATTTTTATATTCATTAAATAACTTTGCATCTTGTGGAATGAAAAGGTAAAAAGGTTTTTGCTTTTCAACTTCTGTCCATTCGGCTGTTCCGATTTCATTTCTCAAAAGCCATTGATATTTTCCGAGTTTGCCGGTTGATTCGTTGGCAACTTCACGAACGCCGAAAAGATGCGCGTGGTGAATTGACGGAACGCGGACTTCAGTCCGCTCTGTTTGTTGCGGACTGAAGTCCGCGTTCCGTTTGATGAATACGCCGATGCCAACTCCTTGTTCGATGTCGAAAACATTTTCGTCCTTTGAGCCGTCGGGATGTTTTTCCTTCTTTTTCGCGCTGCCGTGTAAATCGAGCAGATAAATCTGATTGTAAGTCGCGGTCAAACTCTGCCGCATTCCGCGAAATGTCGGATTGTCGAGATAACCGTTGTTGGAAATAAACGCCAGCAATCCGATTTTGACACGCTCGTTAATTCTCTGCGAATAGCGAATAAATTTCACATAATCGTCGTTCAGCCATTTCGGATTTCTTTCATTGAGCGATTGCCCGTCAACTTCAAAATAATTTCCCGTCGCTTCATTCGTCATTGTGTCTTTACCGCGCAGAAGACTCATAATCCATTCGCCCGTGTTTTCCGAATGTCCCGAATACGGCGGATTGCCGACGATGACCGTTATCGGCGTTTGTCGTTTAACCTTGTTCGCTTTTTCGGCTTCGTGCGCGAGCGCGGGCGACATTACGGCGAAATAATCGGAAAAATCCTTCGGTTCTTCGAGCGTGTTGGTCAGATAGATTTGGGCGCGTTCGCTCGATAAAAAGCGGTAGCCGGTCTCGGACAATTTCAAACCGACTTTCATATGCGCGATTGAGTATGGAGCCATCATCAATTCAAATCCGAACAGTCTTGGAAGAAGATGCTGCGGCACATATTCGTTCCACGCTTCCGTTTGTGCGGCTGACGATTTGCCTTCTTTCGTCCATTTTTCAACGAGCGTCCGGTGAATCTGTTCGATGACTTCGACCAGAAAAGTTCCCGTGCCGGTCGCCGGATCGAGAATCTGCACGAACGGCGCGTCAGGCGAAACGCCTTCGGGAATGTTCAGAGTAACGCCTTCAGGCGTGATTTCTTTGCCGTCGTTTTCACGCCTGAAGGCGTTACTCTGAACGAATTCGCCCCACGTTGTCGTGTCGGCTAATCCGTCGGGCAAATTAAACTCTTTCTGCAAAATTTCGTGAACGCTTCTGACGATAAACGAAACTACGGGGCGCGGCGTGTAGAAAACTCCGCGCTTCATCCGCTTTTCGGGGTCGTATTCTTTGAGGAAAAGTTCGTAGAAATGAATCGCCGGGTCTTCGTTCGGATTGCGGTCGCCGAAATCGCGCAAAACGGCTTCCATATCAGCCTTGCGAAGCATTTCAACCACATCGTTAATGCCGAGTTCGTCAAAATCAATCAAATTTCCGCGCCCGCCGACGACGAGAAAAGTTTGCAGTAATTCCTTCAAAAACGGATTCGTCACCGGAATCATATCCGCGATATTGTCGGCAACGAGTCCGTATGGACGCGAGATTTTCGCCGTCAAAAGCCCGTAGGAAATCGTCTGAGCATACATATCGGCGAAATCGTCGTAAGTGAGATCGTGAATCAACGCTTCCTGAAACGCTTTGTGAAGTTTGCGAAGTTCGCCTTTTTCACTCTCAAGATAAAGAACTTCATTCGCTTTTTCCCTAATACTCGAAGCAAGTTCGGCTAAACGTCTGGCAAGTTGTTGCGACGTGCGGATAACTTCGCCGTGTCGTTGTGTAAAAGCCGAAGCCCATTGCTCGCGCCACGCTTCCGCATCGTTCTGATTGTCGGGAAAGCGCAATTTTGTTTTAAGCGTTTCGTCGGCGTGTTGGAGATGCAAAGGCGTGTCGAGATTATTCCAAGTTATCGTTTTCAGCGTCGGCAAATCGCCAAACTCCGAATTGTCCGAAAAATGCGCGAACGACATCGTGCGCGTCCTGTCTTCGCCGTAAGAAGAAAGGAAAAGTAAATCGTGCATCTGCCACGCGGCGCGGTCTGATTGGTTCGCCGATGTGCGGCGTTTGGTAACGAGTTTGCTCAAAATGCGGCGCAAGGCGACAACGGGCAGTTTCTTCGGCTCGAAATCAATATAGAAAATTCCCCAAGTCTGGTTGTTCGTCAGCGGTCGAAGCTGTTTAATGCCGTCAATTTTCGCGGCGGTCGCTTCGTCCAATCCGAGTTCTTCGGGTTCGTAATCAAAGGTCAAATCTTCGATGTCTTCGGCTTGGAAATCCTAATCGAGTTCATCGCGCAGGTATTCGATGAGTGATTCAAAATTGTTGACGTTTTGGATTGTTTGATAATTAGCCATAATTTTACTGTTCGCCGTATTTAGCCAGATATAGATTGCCTTTGTAATCAACTAAACCTAAAATCATCCGGTCGAGAAATCCGTGTCTGCCGAGTATGTTACGCGAGAAATTTTCATCTTCGGCAAAACAGACGTTCGCGTCAAATTCAAAACTGAGAAATGAAACGGTTATTTCGTGACGATACGCCCAAAATCCGCCTGCCGCCGTTTCAAAGCGGAGACGTTCGCCGTCTTCGATTGTTAACCCTAACTCGGCGGCAAACCTTCTTGAAAAAACACAATCCGTCGAACCCGTATCAATTTTAGCGGGAAATTTGACCGTTTTGTCGGATAATTTTAATTTGATTGAAAGAGTAATTCCGGGCAGTCCGGCATCGTATTCGGTAAATTCGTCAAACGTGAGAGTGAGCGGCATTTATTCAAAACCTCCGATCTCACCGACGTAATCGGGCGGCGCGATAAAATCAACAAAAGCATCTTTCACGCCCGCGTTTCGTGCCGCTTCAAAGGCTTCGGCGTAATTTGCGCCCGTGCCGAGGAGTTCGTCGCCGTCGAGCGCGACATACATTCCGCCGTATTTTTGGCGGTTAAGATTAATCCATTGGCGGCGTTTTTCTCTTTTAAGTTCGGCGGCGGAAATTTTTTCGCGCCTTTCACTTTCAACTTCCTCCAGCAAAAAATCAGCCAACGCCGATTTTTCCTGTAAAGTTAATTCGACTGCCTGCTTTTTTATGATTTCAAGTGTTCCGACCGACATAATATTAAATTCTCCTGTTAGGTGAGTTTAACTCATTTTCGGAAAAATTTTTAGCTGATTTCCATCCACGCTTTCAAAATCGGGCGTGTTCCGATTGGTGCTTGGACTCGTTTGAGATAACCGTTTTTCAAATACTTTTCAATCTTTTGCCGAATCTCGACGAGCGTTTCCTGCGATTGAACACAAAAACGCGGCGTGTCGGGCGAACAGCGAATTATCTCGTTAATTTTTATCGTGTCTTCTTCGATTTGTTCGGTTTCGAGATTGTATAAATACCAACGGCTGACGGTCGGCAGAATTTCAAGGTCATTGCCGTTTGTTTCAACCGATGTTTCAGGCGTTCCGTCTTTGGGCATTTCCGGCAATTCATAGCAAAAGAAAACGGCGCGTGTTTTACTGTCGGGTAATTTCTTGCCGCTGAAAATGCGGTTCGGTAATTTAGTTAATTGACTATCGAGTTCGGGAAATTGGGTTAAAAGTTCCTGGTATTCGAGATGCAGTTTTTCAAGCGGCGATTCGTCGCCTTCGAGTTCGTGGTTGAAATCTTTTAAGGCTTCGTAATCGTCTTCGGGTTTAAGCAGCTTTTTGCCTTCGATGCCGAACACGCGCGAGATTTTCAAGACTTTGTTGGAAACTCTAGTGTAGAGGTTCAATAGTGAATCGAGTTCGTCGGGCGGCAGAAAGTTCCAGTAAACAACTGTTCCACGAATTTCTACTTGGTCGGGATGCTCTTTTCTTATTTCATCTTCGATTTCATTATTGAAACGGCGGTCAACACGTCCGATCCTTTGCATCAAGCGGACAGGATTCCAGTGCAGATCGTAATTGATAAGCCGCGTGGCATCTTGCAAGTTTAACCCTTCGGCTAAAACATCGGTCGAAACTAAAACACGGCATTCGATCTTCTTTTGCGCGAGAGCCTCAACAATTGCCGGAACGCCTTTTAAGAAATCATTTTTTTCTTTTTCGGATTCAATGCTATTGTCGAGTTTATTTGCAATTTCGCTTTTAAGAGCATCAACAAATGATTTTTTTGTTCGGCGAGTTATTTCATCGCCCATTAAGATACGAATTTTGTCGAGTTTCTGCCAATTGCCGTCGAGCGAGAGCAAAGAACCGATTTCAAAATATCCGGTAGCAATATCGAACTGATGCGAAATATCCGACCATTCCTTCAAATACTCGCGGACTTTCCAATCCCTTTCGGAATTGTCCACAATGAAGATTTCTGAACCGCTTTGAGTCTTTGACATATATTTAGAAAACCTGAAATTTATTTCTCAACTCTATCTTATTTTAGATTTTTAATTCAAACTTTCCGATAAATCTTCCCATTCTTCATAAAGTTTTTGAATCAAAGATTCGGTTTTCTGATATTTTTCCGTCAATTTTTGAAATTCAACGTGATTTGCAATAATTTTCGGCGAATTTAATTCTAAACCGATTTTTAATAATTCATTCTCTTTTTGCGAAATTTCCTTTTCGATTTCTTTTATGTGCTTTTCGGTTTTTTGCAGTTCATTTTTGGATAAATGATTTTTGTTTTTTTGCGGCTCACTTATTTTTTCTACGTCATTTGATTTAACGCCATTTTGACTTTGAACCTGAAACTTTGAACTTTGAACTTTTTCCTTCCATTCGTGAAATTCGGAATAGTTTCCGTTGAAAATTTCCACTTTTTGATTTTCTTCAAAAGACAGTATTTGGGTAGAAATCTGGTCGAGAAAATAACGATCGTGGCTGACTGTTAAAATTGTTCCTTCGTAACTTTGCAAGGCTTCTTCCAAAGCCTCGCGCGAAGGAATGTCGAGATGGTTTGTCGGCTCATCAAGCGCGAGAACATTGACGTTTGAATAAATTAATTTCGCCAGCGCAAGTCTTCCTTTTTCGCCGCCGGAAAGTGTCGAAACGAGTTTGAAAACGTCTTCGCCGAAAAACAGGAATCTTGCCAGAAATGAACGCAATGCGCCGTTTTCCGCCAGCGGTGCGACTCTTCGCAGTTCGTTAATAATTTCATTGCGGTCTTCTAAATCTTCCAATTGTTGCGAATAATAACCGATTTCGGTTTTTGTTCCCCACAGCATTTTGCCGGAAACTTCCCGGATATGTCCCAAAATCGTTTTCAAAAATGTAGTTTTTCCCGTGCCGTTGCCGCCGATTATTCCCAGACATTCACCGCGATGAAGCGTGAAATTTATGTCTTTTGCCAGAACTTTTTCACCGTAACCGATTTTCAACTCTTCAACCGACAAAACATTTCCGCCGGCGCGTTCGACATTTTTGACTTTGAAATTTCCGCTCGGCTTGTCGGAGATAACGGCTTCGATGCGATCTATTTTTTCAAGCATTGTCCGGCGTGATTTTGCCTGTTTTGTTTTTTGTCCGGCAAGATTTTTGCGGATAAATTCCTGAGTTTTATTGATATAAGATTGCTGATTTTCAAATTCCCGTTGCTGTTGTTCGCGCCTGAGTTCACGTTCGACGAGGAATTTTGAATAATTTCCTACGTAAGTAACTGCTTTTCCGGCTTCGATCTCGATAATTCTTCGACAAGTTCGATCGAGAAAATAGCGGTCGTGGCTGATAATTATGTGCGCTTTTTCAAAACTTTGCAGAAAATTCTCAAGCCATTCGACGGCATCAACGTCCAAGTGATTTGTCGGTTCATCGAGCAGTAAAATATCTGGATTTGACAATAAAAGCCGAGCTAATCCCAGACGATTTTTCTGTCCGCCGGAAAGTGTTTCAGTTCTCAAATCCCATTTATCCTTGCTAAAACCGAGTCCGAGCAAAATTGATTCGGCTTTTGCGGTATATGTAAAACCGTCTTCGTGTTCAAATTCGGTTTGCAGTTCGGCGTATTCTTCCAAAATTTCTTCAGTCGCGTTTTCCGCCATTTCGTGTTCGAGTCGGCGCATTTCGGCTTCGATGTCGTGGAGTTTTTTGAAGGCGGAAAGCGCGGCGGTGTGAACGGTTTCACTTTCCGTAAAATCAACGTGCTGTTCTAAAAGTCCGATTTTTAATCCGCTTGTCTTAAAAACATCACCTGAATCCGCCGATTCTTCTTCGGTAATCAAACGAAAAACCGTCGTTTTTCCCGCACCGTTTCTTCCGACAAGACCGACTTTTTCGTCCGGATTTATCTGAAAAGAAACACCGCGCAAAATTTCCGTGCCGCCGTAGGATTTATAAACTTCTGACAATCTGAAAAGCATTTTCTTTAAATTATAAATCAAAAGAGGCAAGCCTTAAAAAGCCGCCTCTTTTTAATATTCTAAAAAATCAATCAAGTGTTTTGGGTTCACCTTTTAGCGTGCTTTTTTCGCCCTTGAAACGCGGCGAAAAGACGACTGAAAGCGAGACTCGAAACACTCTAAATCAAAATTATTTTGAATTGGCATTTGCCGAATTTGCGGGTTTGTTTGCATTTGCATCAGCCGCTTTATTTGTTTCGGTATTTCCGTTTGTTACGGAATTTACATTCGTATTCACAACATTTGCATTTGTATTCGCATTTGTGTTCGGAGTTCCGGCAACTGCGGGACGCGCACCGCTCAACTCATTCGGATTGTCAACAACCTTACGCGCCAGCAAATTTTCAATCTTCGCTTCATTCATCGCAACCGCTTGATATGAAGCTGCGAGAAGCTGTTTGCGGGAGTTTATTAATTGATCCGTAACCTGTTGCCGAATTCCCGGTGTTTCCAAAGTTACATCTTCGTCCTTATCGCTTCTTTCCTGCAATTTGAAAATATAAAACTTTCCTTGCATCGGTGTCGGCAAAATCTGACCGACATTGAATTTTGGATCCATCAATGCTGCGGCAACTTGTGGAGGAAAACTTTGTTTCATCTGTTCTTCGGAAATATATCCTAAATCCCCGCCTTGTAATTTGCTTTGCGGGTCTTCACTTTTTTCACGCGCCAACGCAGCAAAATCCATTCCTTGCTGTAATTGTTTGATAATTTCGTTTCCGGCTAAAACGGCTGATTGTTCATCAGTAGTTTTATCGCCCTCGCCGCTATTTGTCGGATCAACAACGATTGCCGCGAGTTTTACACCTTTTTTCTTAACAAAGGCTTCTTTGTTTCCGGCATAAAAACCATCAATTTCTTTATCCTTCGGCGGTTCGATTTTGCCTGTGATCTTATCGGTCAAATTCTGAATTGCCAAAGACTTTTTAATTACTTCACGGGCAGAGGCTTCGGTTTCGCCGCTTTCCTTCATTTTTGCGTCGAATTGCTCGGCTGAAAGTCCGGTCGCGGTTTTTCTTTTGTTAAACTCAGCCGTAATTTGATCATCGGTCGGAACTGTATTTTCCTTCTCGGCTTTTTGATACATTACTTCCTGTTGAATCAAACCGTCGAGAATTTGAAGACGTGCTTGAGCTAATTCAAGCGGCGACAATTTGGTTTCCTGTCCCTGCGACTGTTGTTTCAAAACACGCTCTACTTCTTCGAGCTTAATGGCTTTTCCATTAACGGTAGCGGCGACCTCATTCGGATCGGCACCATTTGTCGGTGACGGCGTTCCTGTTCCATTACAACCGCTGATGATTAAAATTGCGACCGCTAAAACGGCAATCGTAAAATACTTAAAATTAGTTATTTGCACTTTGGCATTTACTCCTTCAAAATTAACAATATCTGACATTACTTGATTATCCTAAAAAATTTGTTATAATTTCAGTTTTTGAGTTTGGCAAAATTTATCAAACTCTATTTTATACCTCGTTATTATATCTTTGGAGGCTAATTACTATGGCAAAACGATGCGAAGTCTGCGGAAAAGGTCCGCAATTTGGAAACAATGTTTCACACGCTAACAACAAAACACGCCGTCGGTTTAATCCGAATTTGCAAAGAATCCGCGTTCAACGTCCGCAGGGCGGAAATATGCGGATGAAGGTTTGCACCCGTTGTATCAAGGGCGGAAAAATTGTCAAAGCGGCTTAAAACTGTTTGAGTAACAACTCATAACATAAGTTGCCAGACCGCAAAATTTAATTTTGCGGTCTGGCTTTCATTTTTAAACCGCTGCAATAACTTCTATTTCGACTCGCGCATCACGCGGCAGACGCGCCGCCTGAACGGTTGCCCGCGCCGGTTTTTCAGTAAAATGTTTCGCGTAAACTTCATTCATTACAACAAAGTCATTCATATCAGCTAAGAATACGGTTGTTTTCACGACATTGTTCAAATTAGTTCCCGCCGCTTCCAAAACCGCGCTCAGATTTTTTATAACCTGTTCGGTTTGTTCGGCAACATCTTCGGAAACAAATTCCCCTGTTTTCGGATCAATCGGGATTTGTCCCGAACAAAATACCAAATTGCCGACCTTCACGGCTTGCGAATAAGGTCCGATTGCTCCCGGTGCATTTTCTGTTGATATAATTTCTTTCACAATTTATAGTTTCGTCTTTTATTTTGTTTAATAACGCAAAAGGCGAATATTAACAGATTACACGCTAAAAGCAAAGTTTGAGCGGCAATGTAAATTTTAAAAATGACTGGAGCGCAAGCGTCCTGCTTGCCCATTTGAGCGAAGCAAGAACGACAGAGGAATTTATTTTCTTAAAAATTTGTTCTAATTGAAGTGTGCGTCCGTTCGTGCTTCGCCCCGAATGAACGGCAAGCGGGAAATGCCCCGCGCCCCAGTCTATTATCAAGAATTAACTCTTTCGACGGCGATTACGCCCGGAACTCTTTCAACCGAACCGATTACGCGGTCGAGATGTTTTTTATCAAAAACCTCGATTGTAATTTCGATCAAACCTTTGTCATCATTTGAAACTTCCGCCCGTGCATCACGGATTCCGGTTTTTATATCCGCGATTGCGTTCATAATCCCGGCAAGCATTCCGGTTCTGTTTTCCGTTGTTGCCAGAAGCCGCACCGATTGAATATGTTCTTTTTCGGTTTTTGCCCATTCGACTTCGACAATTCGATCTTTATTGACCATCAAAGATTTGACATTTTTACAGCGTTTGCTGTGAACGACGATACCCTTTCCAAGCGAAATATAACCAATGATTTCTTCGCCGCGCAGAGGATTGCAGCAGCGTGCGCGGGTTGTCAAAAGATTGTCAACACCTTTGACGACAATCGCGTCTTCGCCCAAACCGATAAATTTTTTGACGGCTTTGACACTGCTCTGTAAGCGAGTTTCCTTTTTCTTATCAGGATCGAGTTCGGCAAGTTTTTCTGCGCCAAGAAATTTCCCCAAAACATTACGCGGCAAAGTTTTACCGTAACCAATCGAAGCCAGAAGGTCTTCCGGTCTGCCTAAACCGTATTCGTTGGCAATGCGCTTCATTTCGGTTTCGTTATTAATTAACTTTTTCGGTGAAATGCTGAATTTTTCGGCTTCTTTTTCCAAAAGTTTACGTCCGATTTCGATTGATTCGGTGCGTTGCTGTTCGGAAATAAAATGTCTGATGCGATTTCTTGCACGCGAAGTTACAACATAATTAAGCCAGTCGCGTGATGGTTTTGAATTGGAAGTAGTTAAAATTTCTACCAGATCACCATTTTGCAATTCGGTTTTAAGCTGAACGATTCGTCCGTTTATTTTCGCTCCAGTGCAATTATCGCCGACTTCCGAGTGTATGGCGTAGGCAAAATCTAACGGCGTTGCGCCGCGCGGAAGTTGTATAACCTTTCCCATCGGTGTAAAAGCATAAACGTCTTTTGGATAAAGATCGAGTTTTAAGGATTCAATAAATTCTTCCGAATCCTGATCCTCATTAGTATTTTCGACTAAAGGAAGTAGGAGTTTTTCGACGGTTTTTCGCAATTCGTCCAAACTTTCGTCTTCTTCCTGTTTGCCGAGTTTTTTTTCTTTATATTTCCAATGCGCCGCCACACCTTCCTCTGCTATGTGGTGCATCTCTTCGGTTCTTATTTGAACTTCAAAGGCTTGTCCTTTGTCGCCGATGACGGATGTGTGAAGCGACTGATATAAGTTATCACGCGGAATAGCAATCCAATCCTTGAATCTTTCCGGCACAGGTGTCCAAACATCGTGAATTACGCTAAGTGTCAGATAACAATTCTTTTTCTCGTTGGTCGTAATTATTCGCGCCGCAATCAAATCATAAACTTGATCTATTGTTAATTTTTGTTTCTTGAGTTTTTTCCAGAGCGAAAATAGACGTTTGACACGACCTTCGATTTCTACAAAAGGAACATCATTTTCGTCTAATTTTTCTCTGATTGTTGTTTTAATTTTATCGAGCGCGGCTTCCAATTCCGGTCGGCGGGCTTCGACTTCTACAGATAATTTCTTATATTCTTGCGGATAAATATTTTGAAAAGACAAATCTTCCAGTTCGCTACGGACTTTTCCCATACCCAAACGGTGAGCAATCGGAGCATAGATATCGAGAGTTTCCTGCGAGATTCGAGCGCGTTTTTCGGGTTTTAAAAACTGCATTGTCCGCATATTGTGAAGACGGTCAGCAAGTTTGATCAAAACAACGCGAACGTCTGTAATCATTGCCAAAACCATTTTGCGGACATTTTCGGCTTGTTGTTTTTCCTTTGAAAGATTGCTGATGTGAGCGATTTTGGTCAAACCGTCAACAAGTCTGGTTATCTCATCGCCGAAATATTCTTTGATCGTAGCGAGATCAACTAAAGTATCTTCGACCACGTCATGAAGAAGTCCGGTTGAAACGCTGACCTCATCAAGGCGCATTTCAGCCAAGATGTCTGCTACTGCTATCGGATGCACCAGATAAGGCTCACCGGACGCGCGTTTTTGTCCGCGATGATGCAATGCAGAAAACATATATGCCCGCCGAATCAGGTCAATATCAGCTTCCGGACGGTTATTTCCTACTTTTTCGATTACATCTTCAATGCGAATCATCTTTTACAAATAGTTTCAAAATTAATTTGATCCCTAAATTACCTCAAATTCATATTAAAAGTTTACAAACTCAATAGGAAAAAGGTGACACTTAATTATTGTAATCAAGTATCACCTTTCTTAAAAGTGTTTTATGTTAATTATTTGGCGTTAGCCGCTTCTGCCGCAGCTTGTTTGCGAGCATCTTGTTCGGCAAGTATCTTCTTTTCAAGATCGTTGAGCGCAGTAAATTTATCTCTTGCTGTTTCTGCCTCTTTCTTGAAACTGTCTTTTTCATCACTTTTGCCTGACATCTCAGCTAAACGCATTTTTTGGATTAAAGCATTTGCCTTATATGACCAGGATGATTGAAACTTTTTGTCTAAATCCAAAAGTTCAACAAGTTCCTTATCAGAACGAGATTTAATATCAATATTTCCGGGATTCTTGATACCATCGGGTTCTAATTGAATAGCCTTGTCAATAAGTTCAGTACCTTTGGAAATACATTGCTGAAAGGTTTCAAAAGTCTTTTCATCGGTCGGTTTCGTAAATTGAAATGAAGCTATGCCATCTTTTTCGACCGTTTTCTTAACCGGCTCAACATCCGAAATTTCATTCGCACAAGTAATTTGCTTGGATGCCAGAGAAGTCAAGGCTTCGGCACGCTGATCGGGCGGTACTGCATTGTTGTTTGTCCGGTCTGTTACCCACTTTTCAGCCTCTTCTTTCCGGTTAAGATTTTCCAAAAGCTGTGCAATGGCTTTAAATGAACTGTTGTCAGTGACATCTTCGGCTAATACCTTCTTATACTCTTGAATCGCTTCCTCGGCTAATGGTGAATTTTGACGATTTCCAATGTACTTCGAATGCAAAGTTCTGGCTAAGAATAGTTGCGCCGTTTTACCTTCAAGGGTTTTGCCTTCGGCGCGGGTAACGGCATCCCGGAATAATTTTTCTGCCTCATCGAACTTTCTTGCTTTGTAGGCTTCCGCCCCATCAACTAAATACTTTCTCGCAATAATTCGATTATAATATGAGCAATTTGCTCCGATAATAACTGTTATTAGTATTAAGACTAAAGTCCCTAAACGAGAGAATCTCATTTTTCGTCTCCAATTTACCGCTGAAATAACAAAAACTATTATTTACTATACACTCATAGTTTTTGTTATTTCCAGCAAAATTATTGTGCTAAATCATCAATTTGCAAACCGATCGGTTGCGCTCCGGCTGTTTTTGCCGCATCAATTACCTTTACAACATCACCGTATTTGATGGAACGCGGAGATTTGATAAAAATAGTTTTTTCAACCTCATTTGTTCCATCCCTTAACACACCGTTTGTTTCTCTATCTTTGAAAATCTTTGTCAGTTGTTCGGTTAAGGGTTCAGTGTTCGAAGCATCACCAAAAGGTTCATTATTTAAGGTGATTTTCATATCTGCTTTATTAATGGCAACAACCAGCGTGTTCGGATTCGGTTTTGCAACAGTTGTATCTTCAGGTTTCGGCTCTGCCGGAACTTTGGCTTCAAACCTGCTCGGCTTGAGCGGTGTTATAACCATAAAGATAATTAATAATACAAGCAAAACGTCTATTAAAGGTGTTACATTAATACTTGGTGTGGCTGATCCTCCTGATGAACCACCTGATGACATACCCATAATCTCTTTACTCCTACAACTTTTTTTGTCCGAAGTTGTTAAACTATTCCTTCGGTTTGTCGCCCTTTTTCTTATCGGCAACCAAACCTATTTTATCTATATCCTGCTTACGAATCGTATCAATTGCTTCGACTACTCTGCCGTAATCAACATCAATCCCGCTCTTGATATAAACAATTCTCTTATCAGGTGTTTTATCCTTCATCAAAGTTTTGATCTTCTCGCCCAAAACATCTAACGGGTATGGGTCTTTTCCAATATAAAAATTGCTGTTATCCGGTATTGCAATTACTACCGAAGTATCTTTCGCAATATCTCCGTCTTCGTCAGGACTAATCATATTCTTCGGAAGATTTACCGATACACCTTGTTGAAGTAACGGTGTAACGATCATAAAAATGATCAATAACACTAACATTACATCAACCATCGGAGTTACGTTAATTTCCGAATTATATTCGTTTTCTCCACCGACTGTCATTGCCATAGCAAATGTTCTCCATTCTTAAAATTTCTAAGATTTATGATTTATTGCTTAGTTTAATTGTTTTGATTTCTGCTTGATAAAGTAGTCAACTAATTCCGAAGCCGAATTTTCCATTTCAATACTGAAGCTGGTAACTTTGTTTGTGAAATAGTTAAATATCCAAACCGCAGGAACTGCTACCGCAATACCGAAAGCCGTGGCAATCAGAGCTTCGGCAATTGATCCGCCGACCGCGCCGATACCGGCTGTTTCATTGCTTCTCAACGCATTAAAAGCACCGATGATACCGACAACCGTTCCGAACAAACCGACAAACGGAGCTGTCGAACCGACTGTTGCCAAACCGGAAAGTCCACGTTTGAGTTCAGCGGTTTTTACGGCAATTGCACGTTGCAGAGCGCGTTTTGATGCTTCCATTTCGTCACCGGAAATTTCGACATTGCCCTGATGCGCTGCGAATTCTTTCAAACCCGAAGATACAACCATTGCAAGGTGAGAATCTTTATGTTTGTCGCTGATATTGATGGCTTCGTCAATGTTGCTGTTTTTTAACGCTTGTGCAACTTTCGGGGCATATTGTCTGGATTGTTGCTTCGCTTTGTTATATGTAAGCATGCGTTCGATACCGACGGCAATCATATAAATTGATTGCAGCAAAAGAATGATAATAACCACCCAACCCGGAATCGTTAAACTTTTAACAATTTCGTAAAATCCGAATGAAGGCGCACCCTCACCGGAGAACATAAAGAATAAGCCGAAAAGGCTAACTAAAAAGGTCATGATTTTTCCTCCAAAGAAATCAGTAAATTTTTTATTATTGCAAAAACTTTTTTTCTATGAGAAATGATTTGAACAATCATTTCTCATAATCTTTAATAAAATGGTTACGCTTAATTAATCAAAAAACTAATTAAAGACGTAAGTAATAACTCCCGAAACCTTTACGGGTTGTCCTGAAAGTTCTGTCGGTCTAAACTTCGCCCGACGGGCTGCACCTTCCGCTGCGGAACGCAGTAACGGATGCCCGCCTGTCGCAGCGGCAGAAACCACATTACCATTTTCATCAATTAAAACTTGAACACTCACCGAACCTTTTGCACCAACGGCTTTCGCGGCAGCCGGATATGGCGGCGCGGGCAAACTGATCGCTTTACCATTAACTACACCACCGGAGATGGTTTTCGGTGCGGGTTTTGGTGTCGGCTTCGGCGGCGGCGGCGGCGGATCATCCTCATCTTTTTGAACAGGCGGCGGCGGCGGCTTGGTTACAATTCCGGTTCCTCCGCCGCTATCAACCGTTCGGGACGTTCCTGACGGAGAACCTGCTGCATCAGAATTTTTTGTACCTAGCTTAGTTAACGCATTTTCACGGCGTGAAAGAAAGTCTGCCTTTTCAGTATTTACTTTAGGCGGCTCAGTCGGAGACTCATTAATATTTTTAATAATCTCCGTCCGAACGTCAACATTTGTTTCCGTCTTTTCAATGACTTTCTTTTCCGGCTCATTTTCCGGTTTCGGCGGCGGCGGCGGTTCGTCTTCAGGAAGCGGAACCGGAGCAACAAGCGTTGATAATTCTAAATCGCTTCCACCCATACCATAATCTTTTGCAAAAAGACTATATACCCAAGTTCCCATCAACAAAGCAACCGCTAAAACCATTGTAGTCAGCATAAAGCTACTACGTCTCGTGTTTTCTTTTGCCGAACTTTTTGATTCAACTAATTGATCAAACATTTTTTATTTTCCTCCCTATTTCCGGTGCCATTTTGGGTCAAGGGTTACAAAACCTTATTATTGCTATATAGATGTTATAAATTAAACCTGCAAGTCGTAATCATTAAATACAGAACAACTCGATTTCACTTGAAAACTACTAAAATTCTTTACGTTTTAACTTCTTATAACATTCAGCGTGGGATAGACAGACTTCTGCCGGTCTTTTATGCAAAAGTTCTACCTATTCCGAAAACGCAATTAGAAGCGAAACGAGAAAAGATGTAAATTATTTAATTGACCAGCAACGTCTTGAAGTCTAAAGTTTTACTCCGAGAAAGTCAAGAAATAATTCCTCTTTTTTTCATTATTTTGAAAATTTATTAATAAAATTGGACGAAAAAATTTAATAACGGGTAAAAACTAAAAGCCGATTTATAAAAAATAAAATCGGCTTATAATTCAATAAAATTAGCTTCTCGCAATCGGTCTGCGCGTTGCGGAACGCCTTGCGGCAGAAGCCAGTTTTTCTTGTTTATTGGCTTCCGGCTGTTTCATTTTAGCTTCACCGAGTTTGCTTTGCCACCAAACCGCGATCGGGCTGGCAATTGCAATAGTTGAATATGTTCCGGTAATTGCCCCGACAAAAAGCGCAAGTGAAAACCCGCGCAACACTTCGCCGCCGAAAAGAACAAGAGCTAAAACTGTCAGAAAAACCAAACCGTTTGTGACGATTGTTCTCGACATTGTTTGATTAATTGAATCATTTGTTAATTGATACAAAGATTTATCACGTTTTAAGGTTAGATTTTCACGAATCCGGTCAAAAATAACAATCGAGTCATTAACCGAGAAACCGACGAGCGTAAGAAGTGCGGCAAGAACCGTCAAACTGATTTCCCATTGGAACATCGTGAAAAACGCCAAAGTGATCAAAACATCGTGAAATACCGCGATAACCGCACCGGCAGCGTAGGTCCAATCGTATCGGAAAGCAATAAATAAAAGGATTCCAACCATTCCCAAAAGCGTAGCGATGATCGCCTGATTTCTTAATTGCGCTCCGGCAACAGGTCCGACATAATCTGTTCCGATTATTTTATAAGTCGCATTCGCGTCTTGATCTAGAGGCAAAGTTGCTTCTGCTTCTTTTCCGAAAGTATTCAGCGCGGTTTTAACCTTTTCGCGCCCTAAACTTACCAGTTTATTATTTGTTTGATCCTCAGAAGTTGCAGGTGTTTGCGTATTCGTATTTGCCGCAGAATTAGTGTTGGCATTTGCCGGAGTTTCAGGATTTTGCGGTGCTTGCGCCGATTCGCCTTCAAGCAAAGGAACTTTGATTAGTACTTCGTCGGTTTTATCAATCGAAGATTGAATAACCGAATCCGCAACACCCGTGTTAGCTAATGCAGCGCGAATGTCATCTTCCGCAGGCTTTTGACCTTTGAATTTGGCAGTAATAACAGTTCCGCCCTGAAAATCCACGCCGAGGTTAAACGCATCCGTTCCGCCGGGCGTTGCTTGCCGCACAACGGCAGAGGTTAAACCAGCCAAAAGGACAAAAATGGAAACTGCGATTAATGGACGGCGAATTCCCATCCAATCAACATTAATTTTAGTAAATAAATCAAACATTATATTTTTATTTGCGATTTTCGATTGCCGACTCTCAGATTGACTAAGTTAATCACTAATTTTTATGAATGGTGATTAAACTAAATTGAGTTTAGAAATAATCCTACATTGTAATTTGCAAATCGAAAATTAAAAGCTAAACACTAATTTTTTTCATATCAGGGTTACGTTCCAGCAACCATAAAAAGATCGTTTTTGATACAAAGACCGCTGAGAAAAGATTGATCAACAATCCTAAAACCAAAGTTACGGCAAACCCCCGAATCGGTCCAGAACCGTAAAGATAAAGGATAACCGCAGCGATGATCGTTGTTACGTGCGTATCAATGATGGTAATAAATGCGCGGTCAAAACCGAGTTCTATCGCTTTTCGGACGGCTTTACCATCGCGGAGTTCTTCGCGCATACGCTCAAAAATAAGCACATTGGAGTCAACTGCCATACCGATTCCCAAGATCAATCCGGCAATTCCCGGCAGAGTCAAAGTCGAATCCAGCACAATTAAAGCGGCAAGCGTCAAAAGCATATTTAACAGCAATGCAACAACCGCATTAATTCCCGACCCGCGATAATAGAAAAGCATAAATACAATTACGAAAACCAGACCGCCGGCAGATGCCCGAACACCGGCACGAATCGAATCCGCACCCAAACTCGGTCCGACCGTTCTTTCTTCCTGATATTCGATCTGTGCGGGAAGTGCTCCTGATTTAAGTGTCAAAGCTAAATCATCGCCGGATTCTTTGGTAAATCTTCCGTCAATTTGTCCTTGGTCAAAGATTTGCGATTTAATATAAGCAGCGGATTTAACTTTGCCGTCTAAAACCACACCCATATAATTTCCGATATTTTTACCCGTCCATTCACCGAATTTTTGCGCTCCGGCAGGCTTGAATGAAAAAGAAATTTGATATTCGCCCTGATTTCCTGCACCTTGCACCGCTGCCGCATCGCGCAATTCACTTCCGTCAACAACAGCCGGAGTTTCAACCACGACATATTGTTTCGGCTTTTCTTCTTTTGGATTCTGGTTGGCGGTAGCCGGATCGTCGCGATCAACAAACTCCATAACTTGCCTGTTTGGAGCACCGGCAATTGATTGTTTGGCAGCATCTTCTGTCGGGTAAATTTGGACAGGTGAAGGGTTCGGAGGACCCACAATTTTCATCAATTCCAATTTTGATGATGTTCCTATTAATTCTTTTACACGCTGCGGATCGTCCAAACCCGGCATTTGCAATAAAATCTGACCTGAATCACTCGCTCCGTGTGATTGTAAGGTCGGCTCTTTAACACCGAAAGCATTGATGCGGCTTTCGATGATTTTCATTGCCTGCTCGGTCGCCTGTTCCTTAAGAATTTTTTGAATCTGCAAAGGCAAAGACCAGGTGATCGTGTTGCCGCTTGAACTTTCAGTCCAATTTACAACATCAACTTTCTTTTTAACGGCATCAATTACTGCATCTATCTGTGCCGAATCCGATACATTCACAGAGAATTGATAATCTCCGTTCACAGCCGTCGAATTAACATCCGTAACGGGTAATTGCAATTCCTTCGCCGCATTAAACGCCGCGTCACGATTATTTTCAGTCAAATCTTTGAGATATTCGTCGGTTTTCACGCGCATCACGAGATGCGAACCGCCTCTTAAATCCAAACCGAGGTTTATATTTTCCGAAAGATTTTTCTTAATTCCAGACCACGAAAAATCGCCGGGTGTAAAGGAGTTTCGCGGACCGATAACGAGGTAAATTCCTATAAGTGTAACCGCTAAGATTATGACTGTTCTGACTATCAAACTGCTATTTTTCATTATTAAACTTTAACGGACGATTTTTCCGCCGTTTCCCAAACATAAACTTTTAATTTTTTTCTTCAGCTTCGGGCTTTCTACCGATAACCGCGCTTTTCGCAACTTCGATAAAAGATTTATCAGCACTATGAATAATGAAGCTCGTATCCCTGACTTCTTTAATTTTCCCAATTAAACCGCCATTTGTAATAACTTCATCATTAATCTTTAACTGAGCAACCATATCCTTTGCTTCCTGCTGTTTGCGCTTTTGAGGCAAAATCACGAGAAAATAGAAAATTGCAAAAATAGCAACAAACGGCAATAAAGACCAAATAAGACTACCGCTGCCTTGTAAAAAAAGTAGAACTAAAATATTCATCATTTATGTGCTGAAAAGAAAAAGACAATAATATACATTTAGAGGCACTTTATCAAACCTCTGTTGCCTTTAATTATGCTTTTCCTTCTTGAATTTTATTTATAAAGTTGTGTCGAAATTGATTAAATTCACCAAATTTGATAGCTTGCCTAACCTTTTTCATTGTGTCAAGGAAGAAAGCGAGATTATGGTGCGAAATCAGAATCGCCGCGAGCATTTCCTTCGCTTGATAAAGATGACGAATGTAAGCCCGCGAATATCTTCGACAAACGGAACACGGACATTCGTTATCCAAAGGTTCCGCATCGGTTGCAAACTGAGCGTTTCTGATATTGATTTTTCCGTGCGAAGTGAATGCGCCGCCGGTTCGCCCGTTGCGCGTCGGCATCACGCAGTCAAACATATCAACGCCGCGATAAACGGCTTCGACCAAATCTTCGGGAGTTCCAACGCCCATCAAATATCTCGGCGCATCTTCGGGCATTTGCGGCGCAAGAAAATCTATAACTTCATACATCACGGATTTTTCTTCGCCAACGCTCAAACCGCCGATGGCATAACCGTCAAATCCGATCTCAACTGTTTTTTCCAAACTTTCCTGTCTTAAATTTAAATGCCCTGCACCTTGAATAATACCGAATAAAGATTGTTTTCCAGATAAATCAGTCCCAAGTCCCAAGTCCCAAGTCCCAAGTTCGGAATCCGAATTTTCTTTCGACTTTGAACTTTGAACTTTGAACTTTGAACTTTGAGTTTGTAATTTATCAAACCGATTTTTCGATCTTTGCGCCCAACGAGCCGTCATTTCCAGACTTTTTCGCGTGACATCAATTCCCGCATCGCCCGG
>JBBSAX010000014.1:0-45996 GCA_038251885.1 Pyrinomonadales bacterium
ACGAGCATAATATTCATCACAACAATTCCGCCAACGACCAGTGAAATTACCGCAACGCCGAATGTCGCAAAATAAATTCCAGAGGTCGCGTTTTGATAAATGCCGATAAATGCGTCCTGCGATTCGACGGCAAAACCATCATCTTTATCAGAAAAAGTCTTTCCGCGCCGATTTCGCATAATCATGCGAACTTCATCTTTTGCATTTTCAAAATTTTGGGAATCTTCAACCTGAATATGAATCGTGATCGAATCTCTTGCTCCGAACAAACGCTGACCTGTATCGAATGGAAGATAAACAAAATTGTCGCGCGAAAACCCCAAAACTTTTCCGAAAGGCGTGGCAACACCTAAAACTTTATAAGGAATTCCGTCAACTCGGATTTCTTCGCCCAAAACATCTTCAGCCGAACGATTATTAAACAAGTTTTCAAGCAAATCTGTTCCGATAACAGCGACATTTCTGCCCGCCGCGCCTTCTTGTTTCGTCCACGCTCTGCCGGCTTGCAAAGTTACATTTTCAATATCGAACATCGAAAGCGAAAGTCCTCGAACGGAAACATTTTCCGAACGGTTTTCACGATATTTGACCAAACCTCTTCCATTGACGGCAGTTCCGATACGCCAGCAGAGTTTGCAAAGCCTTTGAATCGTGTCCGCGTCTTCTTTAGTAACGTCTTTGCGTTTGTTAAATTCGATCAAATCTTCGCGGGAAGTAATAACCAGCGGACGTTTTGAAACGCTGAAAACCGTCGAACCCTGCGCGGAGAATGTGGTGGCGACAGTTTGATCTAAACCGTTGATGATTGTCATTACGGCAATTACAGATGTTACGCCGACAATGATTCCAAGAAGTGTCAGAAAAGTCCGTAATTTATTACTTCGCAAACTTCTTAAAGCCTGACTAAAAGATTCGGAAAGCAATAAAATTTTTGAACTATAATCCATAAAACAATTATAAATTATTTTACGCTAATAGTTACAAATGAGTTTAACTATTTGATTTTATTGAAAATTAACTTCCAAAGACTGACGAGATGTGAGAATAAAACTATCGGTACGATAATCGCCGGAAGCCAGATGAAAGGGAAATATGTCACGGCGCGATTTGGTTGATCGAAAGCAATTTGCTGAAACGGTGAAGGAATCGCAATTGCCGCAGTTGTAACGATATTTATTAAAAGCAAAAGTGCAAAAATATTCCAAACGATCAAAAGCGGACGATTGCTTTTATTATTTCTAAACGCAAGCCAGAAAATGATCGGTGCGGTTATTCCAGACAAAATATCGAAATTTCTGCCTTCAAAAGTCATAATTTCGGGCATTTGACCGTTTTGGTAGAGCCAGAAAATTACAAATTCAACCGGAATTCGAATAACTGAAAGCAATGTCAGGGTTTTTATCGGAAGTTTTTCAATGAAGTTTTTGCGGAAGAAAATAAAGAAAGCGAATATCAGCAAAACCGAAGGTAAAACGCCGAATGCGAAAATTCTCGGCGGCATTGCGGTTGAATTTGTGTAAAAACCGCCGATTGCGGAAGAACCCGTGAAAAATATCCAAAATGATGTTAATACTATGAGAATTTTTGCGGGAGTAGTTTGAATCGCAGTTTGTCGAACTGCATAAAATAGAAAACCGACCGTGAGGAATGTCGTTATAACAAAAGTAATTGTTATATAAAACGGCAGGTTTTCGATCATTTTGTTTTTTCGTCGCTTTCGATCTCGCCGTCGCGGATGGTAATGATTCGATGGGCGCGTTCGGCGATGTCGTGTTCGTGCGTTACGAGAATAATCGTATTTCCTTCTTCGTAAAGTTTTTCAAAAAGAGCCATAATTTCGACGCTCGTTTTTGAATCGAGTGCGCCGGTCGGTTCGTCAGCAAGTAGAATTGACGGATGATTAACGAGCGCACGAGCAATTGCAACGCGCTGGCGTTGTCCGCCGGAAAGTTCGTTCGGACGATGCGTTATGCGGTCGCCGAGTTCGACGGAAGCTAATGCCGCAGTTGCTTTTTCATGTCTTTCGCCTGCCCTCAAGCCTGCGTAAATGAGCGGCAATTCGACATTATGAAGCGCGGTTGCCCGTGATAAAAGGTTGAATGTTTGAAAAACGAATCCGATTTCCTTATTGCGAATCGTCGCAAGTTCGTCATCGGTCATTGTCGAAACGAGATTACCGTTAATCCAATATTGACCTTTCGACGGCGAATCGAGACAGCCGATCAAGTTCATTAAAGTTGATTTCCCCGAACCCGAAGGTCCGATAATCGCAAGATATTCGCCCTTTTGAACTTCAAATGTAACACCTTTCAAAGCGTGAAGTTGCTGGGTTCCCATTTGGTAAGTTTTCCAAATGTTTCGCATCGAGATCAATGCGCCCGGATGCTGATCGGTTACGCTGCCTTCAAATTCTAAAACTTCTTCTTCTTTTGCCATAAAATTAATGAATAGTTGACGGAAAGTTAGCCGAATTACAGAAAGTTTCAGGTAGTTTGGAAATAAAGATTAATTCATATCCAAAATACCTTGCACCTAATATCAACTGCTTATGAAGGTGAACCGCTTCCTCCTTCTTTTTTGGTTTGTTTTTTAACAACTGTGTCTTCTTTAAGCGTATTTAGAATGCGGCTCGGTCCGGTAATTACTTCCTGACCTTCGGAGAGTCCGGCAGTAATTTGAATATCGGATTCGCCTGTGATTCCCGTTTCAACTTCAATAAATTTGGCTTTATTACCGTCCAAAATGTAAACGCCTTTGATAGCTTTGGGTTTTTCGGCAGTTTCGGGTGCATTGCCCTCGACAGTCGGCGACGGCGATGCATCAGGTTTTTTCTCCACTACTGCCTGAAGCGGAACAGCGATCACATTTTCCGCTGTTTTGGTTGTGATTACGGCAGTCGCGCTCATTCCCGGGCGAAGACTGTTTCGAACATCTTCGGTTAATTCGGTTAATTCGATCACAACGCGAAATTCTTTGGCTTCCTGCACGTTGATATTGGTTGAAAGTCCACCACTTGTTTGGGATTTCCCGACGGCAAGCGGTGTCTTTTGAGTTACTTTTCCACTTACTTCGCTTTCGCCTAAAGCATCAACTTTAACTTTTACAGGCTGACCGACGGCAACTTTATCAATCTCGGTTTCATCAACTTTTACTTCCACATTGACCGTTGACATATCGGCGATAGTTAAAAGTGGCGTGGTTGAAAGACCGGCAACCGCAAATGTTCCGACTTTTGAAGGAATATCGGCAATGACTCCATTAATCGGTGCAACTTGCAAAGTTTTATCCCGCTGTGTTCGTTGCCCGCGAAGCAAAGCGGCTTGTTGGACGGAACGGTTAGCACTCGCTTTTGCGCTCAAACCTGCCGTATCAACGCCGCGTCGCGCATCTTTTACCGCAACTTCTTGTTGATTTGCTCTGGCTCTCGATTCCTTGACGCGCGATTCTGATTCGTTGACTGCGAGTTGTTGAGATTTAAGCCGTGCCTGAGCATTTCTCAAAGCAACTTTGGCTTGTAAAACCGTATCGTTTTTCTGATCGTATTCGAGTCTTGAAATAACGCCGCTTTCGAGTAATTCGGCATTTCGTTTCAACTCGCGTTCGGCAACATTCAAATCAACTTGGGCGCGGTCAACATCGGTTTGCGCGGAAACAACTTGTTGCCGCGCGGATGCGACTTGCTGCAACGCCGTGTCAACCGCAGCTTGCGAAGCATTTAAACCTTGCTGTGCTTGGGAAAGTTGATTTTGTGCGGCAGTTATTTGACTCTGCGTTACCTGAGTTTCGCTCTGGGAGGCTTGCAGAGAAGCAAGTTGCGCGTCCGTGCTTGATTGAAGTTGGGTCGGGTCGAGTTTGACAAGCGGCGTTCCGGCATCAACTTTGTCGCCTTCTTTAACGTAAATTTCTTCGATTCGTCCTTGAACTTCACTCGTCAAATTTATAAATTGAATCGGTCGGATTTCGCCCGAAGCAGTCACGTTTGATCTTAATTCGCGCCGCGTTTCGACTTTGACTACTGTTACTTCCGGCGTGTCTTTTCGTGTCGCAAAAATACTGGCAACGATAATAATAACCGCAAGAACGGCGGCGGTTATTCCGATAATAATTTTACCTTTACGGCTAATAGCCATTTTTATTAGTCCTCTTTAAGCGTTTAATTTTTAATAGATTAATAATACAATAACGCAAATATATTAGCTTGTGTGCGTCAAGACCTAACTACGTGAAAAATTAAGAATTAGTTTCAAAAAAATGTAAATTGATGTTATTTTTGAAACACAGCCTGACAAAGACCGATTTGAAAAATTTTTTCAATATTGACGAATGACGACCTACAATTTACGATTTACGAACAAAGGATTAAAGGTTAAAATAAAATGTCGTAAAGATTTCTTTTCAATATTATCGTAAGGTAAATTAAAAATGATAAAATGCCGGATTTGCGGAACTGAAAATATTGACAGTTCACAATATTGTGATGAATGCGGTGCTGCTCTAAACAAAATGCAAAAAGAAAATACCGAAATTGAATCGCAAAGTTATAAAACGCAAATAAATGAACAACCTATTTTTAAATCTTCCACTGCAACGTCGGTCGGCATTCCACTGATTGGGGAAGAATTAAAAAAACATGAGAAAGAAGTTGGAGAACCCCTAACCCATAAAAAACAAGGCGTTCACGCGACACTTGTAATTGAACGCGGCGATGCAGTCGGAACGGAGTTTGTACTTTCGACCGATGAATCTTATATCGGACGTTGGGATGCCGACAACGGAATTTTCCCCGATGTGGATTTGGATAGTTATGATACGGAAGCCAAGGTTTCGCGGCGGCACGCACGAATTAATTTTAACGACAGCAAATACTCGATTGAAGATTTGGGTTCGACGAACGGTACTTATATTAATCGCGGCAGACGTTTGATTCCCGGCAATCCGCAGGTCATTAATGACGGCGACGAAATAATTGTCGGTAAAACTTTTTTGCGGTTTAGCATTAACAACTAATACACTAAATAAAACTGGAAGTTTAAAAAAATGGCTTATTGTCACGAATGCGGCGAAGAGGTCGCGCAAATTGATATTTTTTGTCCACATTGCGGAATATCATTGCAACCCGTTGCGGTTTCTGATGAAACGGAACAATCGCAGGAAAGTACCATTGTCATCAAACAATCCGATATTGCGGGAATTCCCACTAAAGCAGATTCGGGGAATACGGCGGCAAGTCCTGCGAAGGTTGAAGAATCCGGCAGTCCGGTCGAAATTGAATCGGAATCAACAAATGAAAAAACCGTTGAAGAAATTGATATGAAAACGGATGATTTTTCAAATCCTGTAACTGAAGAAAATATCAATACAAAAACGGAATCGGTGGAAATTCCTGCGGCTTTTGTTGCACCTGAAAAGATTGTCGAAGAAAATATCTCGATTCAGCCGGAAGTTGAAACTCCCGGATTATTACAAACTGAACCTGAAAAATTAAACGATTTATCGCCTGAAGATATTGTTGAATCAAAAAATAACGTGGAAGAAATTCAGTCTTTTTCTCCAACTGAAAATTCCGATATTTCGCAAACATCAAGTAAAACCCTGAATGAAAATATCGAAACGGAAATTGTATCGCCGTCAACGACTTCTTTTGTGAGCGATCAGGATGATTATTTTGCTGACAGCAACGCTGATACAGGAGATATAGAAGATGAGATCAAAGGTTCGCTAACCGATGCCGCTGTTGACGATTTTGTGCCGGAAAAAGTCGCGGACATCGAAAATGAAACAGAATCTTCAATGATGTCTTATCAGGAAACTGAAATAAAAGAATTAAATGAAGTAGAACAGGTTCAAACTCCGGCAGAAGAAAGTGCTGAAACATTTGCGGAAGAAAATAAATTTGATTCTACTCAAGAAAAGACAAATGTTTCAAAGCCCGGGTTTTTCGAGAAAGATATTTCTGAAAGCACTACTCTGAAAACAGGTGAGGAAGAATCACTTGTAACTTTAGATGATGAAAGTAATAAATCTTTTGAACCTTCAATTGCGAAACCCGAATTTGAGTTTGAAGCGGAAGAATCTACGCCCGGTGTTTCTGAATTTGATTCCGTCAGAATTATGGAAAGCCGGGAAGATAAGGTTGAAGATGCGCCGATTGAGCCAAAGGTAGATAATTTTCAGGTTGAGTCGCCGGTAAACCGGCAAACTGATTTCAGCGAACCAAATCCCCCGATTTTGCATTCAACACCGCAAGAGGAATTGAAAGAATCGCGTTCCTATACAACTCCAAATATCGGAGTGTCAGACACCGATGGTAAGAAATCGAAACTTAAACCGCTTGATGAAGGCACCGTTCTTAACAATCGTTATGAAATTGTCAGAAAAATCGGCGGCGGCGGAATGGGTGCGGTTTATCTTGCCAGCGACAAAAATCTCGGCGGCGTTCTGCGTGCCGTCAAGGAAATGGTGCAGTCCTACATCGAAGAAGCGCAACAAAATAAAGCCGTCAATGATTTCAAACGCGAATCAATGCTTTTGACCGCCCTTGAACATACGGCAATTCCGACAATTTTCGATTATTTTTATGATGAAAAGGAAGCCAGATTTTATTTGGTGATGAAATATATCAATGGCGGCGATTTGTCTTCAAGACTTCGTTCTGCGCCCGAAGGAAGGGTTGACGAATTAAGCGTTGTTGAATGGGGAATGCAGGTTGCCGATGTGTTGGATTATCTGCACAAACGCCAACCGCCGATTGTTTATCGGGATTTAAAGCCCGCAAACATAATGATTGACGGAAATACCGGGAAAGTAATGTTGATTGATTTCGGTATTGCTCGCTGGATAAATAAGGAAGAAAAAGGCGTTACAGCCGTCGGCACAATGGGCTATGCGCCGCCGGAATTATTCAGCGGTAACGTCGAACCGCGTTCTGATATCTACAGCCTCGGTTCGACAATGTTTCACCTTTTAACCGGTGCAGATCCGCAAAGCAATCCGCTTTTGATTTTCGATTTTCAAAAAAATCCGCGTCCGCGCCAGATAAATCCTCAATTATCAGATCAAATCGAAAAAATTCTAATGAGAGCAGTCGAATACAACGCCGAAAAACGCTTCACCTCGGCGGGGGAAATGAAGCTGGAACTCGAAGCTCATTTAAATAATTTAAAATCGAGACAAATAACTTACGGCGTTCAAGAATCGCCGAAAGCCGTTACTTTATCGGATGAAAAAGTATTTTGCGGTTTCTGCGGGCAAAGTATCGTGGCTTCCGATTTGTTCTGTGCATTTTGCGGCGCACAGCAACCGATTGCCCAAAAAGGCGTTCACGGAGAAAATTATTCTTCGGTTCCCGTTGCCGCAAAATTAATGATTCTCGGAACAAACGAACTCGAATCACCTGTATATCCGATAGAAAAAGATGAAAATCTTGTCGGCAGACGCGATCCGATGTCGAATATTTTCCCGGAAGTTGATTTGTCAAAATTTGATCCACAGACGAAAATCTCACGCCGCCACGCCAAAATCAGGCGCGAGGGAAATAAGTTTCTCGTCGAAGATTTAGGTTCATCGAACGGAACGATTCTTATGCCTGTAATAAATGAAGCATTTAGACTCGTGCCTAATCAACCGCATATTTTAACTAACGGAGATAAATTGAAATTAGGCGATACGACCTTACATTTTGTAATCGGTTAATTTGTCATTTCACAAACTAATAATTTTTTATGAGTGCAAGAGTGGAAAAAGTTGAACGAACAAAAAGAACTGTTCCTTCTCCAAGAATCAAAACCGAAAAAGTCGTGGTGGATTTTGATCCTGATCGCTTGAAAGCCCCGTTTTTATTGAGATGCGGTGCGCTTTTGATTGACTACATTTTATTAATCTCGATTCCCGTTATCAGCCTTTTACTGGCAAGATTCAGCGGAGAGGACGGAGCAAAACTTCTGACCAGCGAACTCAACAACACGGGTTGGTTGATAATGATTCTATTAGGTTTGACGAATTTTATTATTTTCCCGATGTTCACCGGTCAAAGTATTGGAAAGATGTTGACCGGGTTAAGAGTTGTCAAACTTGACGGCACAAATCCCACTTTCGGTGCATTATTTTTGCGCCACATTGTTGGCTATCCATTAACTGTTTTGACGGGCGGAATCGGTTTTCTTATTTCCGCTTTTAATCAAAAAGGTCGTTCTTTAAATGATATTATCGCCGGAACTGTTGTAGTTTACGGTCGAAGACGAGTCGAGGAAAAACTCTTAAAAGAAGTAGAAAGTGAGAAATGAGAAATGGAAATGAGAAATGAGAAATGAGATTTAATTTTAATCACATATCAATTTTCACTTTTCACTTGAAAAAATATGCCCCAACTTATCATTAAAAACTCTGATCATCCGACGGAAAAAATGCCGTTATCCCGATTACGCACGACAATCGGACGTTCAGCCCGAAGCGATATTTGTATTCCAGATGCATTTGCATCGAGATTACACGCTGAAGTTCGGCAGGAAGGAGATGCTTATTGGCTTCAGGATTTAGGTTCGGCAAACGGGACACGTTACAACGGAAATGCCGTAACGATGCCGATTCCGCTTATATCGGGCGGCGAAATTCAAATCGGTGAAACTTCGATTGTTTTTGAAGACGAAAGACTAAATCTTAGTAAAAATTCGACTTTAATTGCCGATAACACCGAAGCTCTCGATCCTTCGCGGACGATTGCCTTTTCGCACCGCAAAAATCCGACCACCGAAATTCTCGAAGCTCAGGTTTCGACCAGAACTGAACTTTTAGGTTTAATCAGCAAAGTCGGCATTACTTTGCTTTCTTCCAAAGGTTTGCAAGATACTCTGGAACAAGTTGCAAGTCTCGTGTTTGAGGCTGTTCCGGCGGAAAGATGCGTGATTATGCTGCGCGATGAAACGGTCGAAGGCGGAATGCACATCGCCGTGGCGCGGGAACGAAACAGCGAAGACCGCATCGAAGAAGTCCGTATCAGCCGAACCGTGATGGACGAAGTTATGAAAAACGGCAAATCCGTTTTAACTTCGGACGCGCAGCACGATCCGCGCTATGCCAGCCAAACGATGGCACTTTTGGGAATTCGTTCGGTTTTAGCAGTTCCTTTAAGCATCAGCGAAACCGAAATTTTCGGCATTGTTTATGCCGATTCACCGACAACAGCCTCGACTTTCGGCGAAGATCATTTAAATATTTTAACGACTTTGGCTTCGGTCGCTTCAATTCGCGTGGAAAATGCCAGACTTCTCGAAGAGCGTTTTGAACGGGAGAGAATGGAACGCGAACTCGAACTTGCGACGGAAATTCAGCAGACCTTCCAGCCTTCCGCGCCGCCGATAATGGTTGGTTACGAATTTCAGGGTATATCATTTTCCTGCTACGAAATCGGCGGCGATTATTACGATTTTATTCCGCAAAAAGACGGTAAAATGTTGATCGCACTCGGCGATGTTTCCGGCAAAGGAACTGCCGCCGCGCTTTTGATGTCGAGTCTTCACGCCTCTATTCACGCGCAAGTCGTGGCGAATTCTTCACTAAAAAATTCGGTTGAAGCAATAAATTTATATTTGGCGGAAAACACGCCTTCAAATCGTTTTATTACTTTATTTATCGCCGAACTCGATCCGACGACAGGAATCGTCAATTACATAAATGCCGGACATAATCCGCCGCTTGTCGGACGCGCTGACGGCAGTGTCGAACAACTCGAATCCGGCGGTTTTCCGCTCGGAATTATTCCGACAGCAGAATTTGAACTCGGACAAACTCAATTAAATGCGGGCGATTCGCTCGTGATTTATTCCGATGGCGTAACCGAAGCGAATAATCTCAAAGAAGACGAATTCGGCATCGAACGTCTGATCGAAGTCGTCGGCAAAAATATTAAAGCCTCCGCTTCAGGTATGCGGGATAAAGTTGAATCAGCACTTTCTTCATTCACGCAAACCGCGCCCGCGAATGACGATATTACCTTGGTAATTGTTAAGAAAATTTAAGAAATCACTCATTTTCAATTATCAATTTTTCATTCTCGATTATTTTTGTGCTAATTTAATTCGATATGAATCTTTTTGAAACGAGCGAGATTCTCGCATCAATCGGCGAATTTTTGGCGGAAGACATCGGGCGCGGCGATATTACCACGCAATCAACCGTGCCGAAAAATGTGCGCGGACAGGGAAGTTTTCTGGCAAAAGAAGACCTTGTAGTTTGCGGTTTGGCGGTGGCGGAAGCAGTTTTTTTGCATTTAGATGAAGAAAGTCCTAAGATCGAAACACATACAAAAGACGGCGATGAGGTAAAATCCGGCGCGGTTTTCGGGACTTTGAAAGGTTATGCCGATGTTTTGTTGACTGGCGAAAGAGTCGCGCTGAATCTTCTCCAGAGAATGTCCGGCGTGGCGACCGAAACGCGCAAATATGTCAAAGCGGTTGAAGGCACGACGGCACAGATTGTTGACACGCGAAAGACAACGCCGGGACTTAGAATGTTGGAAAAATACGCTGTAACGGTCGGCGGCGCAAAGAATCATCGGTTCGGGTTGGACGACGGCGTTTTGATTAAAGATAATCACATCGAACTCGCGGGCGGAATTGCCGAAGCAATCACGGCGGCAAAGAAAAAAGTCGGACATCTTCATAAAATCGAAGTCGAAATCTCGAATTGGGCGCAACTTCGTGAAGCGATTATGTCCGGTGCTGATATTGTAATGCTTGATAATCAAACGCCCGAAGAAGCCGAAAAACTTGTCGAAATGGCGCGAAATCTGAATCCGAATGTCATCATCGAAGCGTCAGGCGGAATGAATCTCGACTCGGTGCGCGGTTTCGCCGAAGCCGGAGTTGATCTAATCTCGGTTGGACGTTTGACACATTCGGCAAAAGCGGTTGATATTAGTTTCAAAATCAAAACTTTGTAAAGTGAAAAAGATTAAAAGTGAAAAAGTATTAACATTGAAGTTGAAAACTCGCACACAAGTAAGGGCGCATTTTTTGATGACTTAACATAAATGAAAAACATTCTTATATTTTTGGCGATTCTTTTTGGTATTTTTATCGTGGTAACGCTTGTCGTTAGTGCGATTTTTTATCCTGACAATATTGCTGAAACCGCGCCCGATGGCGGCAAGAAAGATTTGAAAACGCGATTTTATAAAAATGATTTGGCAAATGTTGCGAAAGCTGTTTCGGAAATTATTCCGACTCTTTCGACTTGGGGAAGCAGTTGGAAATTGACTGAAAATAAAGTCGAAGGAAACTCGGCAATTATTAAAGCGGAAGTTCCGGTCGTGTTTTTTACGGATGATCTGGAAGTGAAAATTACGAAAAGTGAAAATGAAGGTGAAGTAAAAGTTGATGTTCATTCAAATTCGCGCGTCGGCAAAAGCGATTTTGGGGAAAATCGTCGCCACATCGTTCAGATTTTGGACGCAATGGACAAAAAATTTGGGAATCCGTAATTTTTCTTGTAGAATACGAACATTATGACATCTCTGCCGAAACGCAAAATTTTTACGGTTTCCGAATATCACAAAATGATTGATGCCGGCGTTTTTGTCGGCAACTCCGATTTTGAACTCATCGAAGGAGAAATTCTTAAAAAAATGACTGTCGGCGATTATCATATAAGTTGTGTCAATAGATTAACCACTATTTTTGTTCCATTTTTAGTTGGAAAAGCAATTGTCAGCGTTCAAAATCCGGTCGTCATCGGTGATATTTCCGAACCCGAACCAGATGTTACTATCTTCAAATTTCAGGAAGATTTTTACGCTTCGGGCAAAGCGACTGCCGAAGATGTCTTATTGCTCATTGAAGTTTCGGATTCAACCGTAAAGTATGACCGCGATGTAAAAGTTAAACTTTATGCCGAAGCGGAAGTTACAGAAGTTTGGCTGATAAATTTACCAAAACAGATTATCGAAGTTTATTCCAAACCCGAAAAAGGGAAATATAAAAGCGTCGAAAAATTAAGTAAAAATCAAACTGTTTCTCCGAAGTTTGCGCCTGAATTAAAGATAAAAGTTACTGATATTTTTGGTTAATGTTTCCGCTTTCTGATTTTCCTTGCTTGTCAGTTCCAACATTCCTTCGGTTGGCTCTAAGAACGGCAAATACCAGATCAACAATATAAAAATAATCAGAGAAATCGTGCAGGCGATTCCGCCTTCGATGCCGTAGTTTCCGCCGGTCAGCCAAACGGGACCGAGATCAATTTCGGTTAAAAATGGCGCGGTTGAAATGTCGGTCGTGCCGCTGACTTCGATACCGAAAAACGAACCTTGCATCCAATTCCACATAAAATGCAGTCCGAACGGAAACCACAATGTTCGGGTTTTCAGATAAGCAATGCTGAACAAAATCCCTGCAATTACTGTATTGACGGTCGAGATCCAACTTGCATCGGGATTTCCGAGATGAACCGCGCCGAAAAAAAACGAGGTTAAAATGATCGCAAACCACGCAAGATTGGCGCGTGCAAAGGTCTGCAACATATAACCGCGAAAAATAACTTCTTCAGCGGCGGCGGCAATTGCAAAAATTGCGAATGAAACGCCGAGCGTTAGCAAAATCGCTGATTGTCCGGCTTTTTCATTAAAAGTGAAACTCAAACCGCCGAAAATTACAGCGATTAAAACTGCAAAAGAAACCGCCGACGCGCCGAAAACCACACCTAAAATTAAATCTTTCAGCCAATTCTTAGTGAACCAAACGCCCAGCGCACGAAACGGTAAATTTTCGAGAAATTTGCCGCACAACCAACCTGCGAGAACAGAAACTAAAAGCGAAATAAATCTGAAGACTATTTCGTTTAGAATTCCGTTATCGCTGTAACCGACAGGCAAATTATTTAAAGCCGCGAACGCAATTCCGCGAAATAAAATCTCGAAAAGCGCGGTTAAAAGTAAGAAAATCAAAAATCGCCAACCGCTTCGCAATCGTCCGAAATCATTGAAAAAAATGGTTTGAATATTCATTTAGAGTGCCTGTAAATAGTTGAACATTAAGCCAAACGCGGCGAAAAGGCAAATTCTATCATTTATCATTTTTCAATTATAATCTATCATTTGAGAAACATTAGTTCGCAGAGATTTTACGAAAAATTAAATTTAAGATGAACGAACCGCATAGTAAAGAGAAAAAACGTAATCCGCCCTGGTTTTTAGGACTTATTGTGCTGATTTCTTTGACTTTGCTCGTGCTTTTGCAATCGTCGAACGTCTGGAAAAATCTCTCGGTCGAATCTGCCGGCGATACGCTTCTTTTATATGCGCTTTCGTCGCTTAATTTTTTTGCATTTGTTATCTTCGGATTTATTTTTATCCGCAGTATTTTAAAGCTCGCACGCGAACGACGCGCTTTGCAACTTGGTTCAAAGTTGAAAACGCGGCTTTTGATCTATTTTATCGCTATCAGCATCTTGCCGACCGTCGCAATGGCTGGGTTTTCTTACCTTTTTATGAACCGCGCCATCGAGCGTTGGTTCACGCAGATTCCCGAAAATGTCGTTCGCGCCCCGGTCAGAGTTCAGGAAAAAGCACTTGCCGAACAAAATGCCAAACTAAATGAAACTGCCAAAATGTTGGTGCAGGTTTTGGAAGGAAAGACTCCCGATTCGCAAGAACTTCAAAAAATTACTCAAGCCGGGAATTTAACGCGAATCGAGATAATTTCGCGTGAAGGAAAAGTTTTAGCTGAAAGTGAAAAAGAGTTAGATCAACAGCAAAAATCTGAACTTGAAAAAATAGTTCAACTCATACGCGAAAATAAATTAAATGAAATAAGTTTGACCGACGGAATTGGTTTTGATGCGACTTTTGCTAGGTTTTCCGATGGCAGATTATTGATAATAGTGCCGGATGCAAGATCAGACGGAAGCGTAAATCAACTTGTTGACAGCACTTTGCAAGAGTTGGACCGGCTCAAAGGAAAACAGAACACGATCAGGCAAATCGGCTTTTTAACGCTCGGAGTTTTGACGTTTTTGCTGATTTTTGCATCTTCGTGGACGGCATTTTATGTTGCCAAGGGTTTGACGCGCCCGATCCGTGCTTTGGCGGAAGGTGCTGACGAAATTTCTCAAGGAAATCTCGGTTATCGCGTCGAGGTTATAGCCGAAGATGAACTGGAAATGCTCGTTTCCGCATTTAATCAAATGTCTGAAACCCTTGCGCGTAATTCAGCTGAACTCGGAGAACGGCGCAAATATATCGAAACGGTTTTGCAATCGCTTTCAACCGGCGTGATTTCGTTTGATTCGGAAAATCGGGTAACGACGATCAACAAAGCCGCGATTCAAATTTTCAAACTTGAAGAAGCCGATTTTGAAAATATCAAACTCGAAAAACTCGTCAGCACGGAAAATTTTGCGGTGCTTGAGAAACTCTTAAATCGCGCAAGAAGAATCGGACAAGCAAGCGAACAAACCGTATTGCAGCGCGAACAATTTGAGGGAAATGGCGGAACAAACGAAAATCTGCCAGTTGCTTTGAGCGCGGCGGCGTTATCGGAAACAGAAAGCGAGAGAAAAGGCGTTGTGCTTGTAATTGAAGATTTGACGGAACTTATTACCGCACAGAGAGCTTCCGCGTGGCAGGAAGTTGCACGAAGAATGGCGCACGAGATCAAAAATCCGCTCACACCGATTCAACTTTCGGCTGAAAGAATTGCGAAAAGATTTAATTCGCTTCAAAGCCCGAAATCAAAAGTTCAAAGTTTTTTGGAAGTTTTTAAGCCGAAAAATACCGAAAAGGATTCAAAAACCGAAGCCCAAAATGCGAAAGTTATCAAAGACGGAACGGAAACTATTTTGCGTGAAGTGCAGAGTTTAAAGGCAATGGTTGATGAATTTTCACGTTTTGCGCGTTTGCCAGATGCGAAACTCGAAAGCGGAAATCTCAACGAAATCGTCAAAAAATCCGCCGCCCTATATGAAGACCGCGATGCGCTCATTGAATTAAATCTCGCCGAAAATCTGCCGAATGCGATGATTGATGAAGAACAATTAAAACGCGTTTTTGTAAATCTAATCGAAAATGCGACCGAAGGTTTTGATGAATCGCAGAAAGATAAAAGAATTTCACTAAAAACTTTCCACGACGCGGCGCGTGATCTGATCGTCGCCGAAGTTTCGGACAACGGCAAAGGAATCAAACCGTCCGATTTTCAAAAACTTTTCCAACCATATTTTTCAACCAAAGGACGCGGAACAGGATTGGGCTTGGCAATCGTTCAAAGAATCGTTTCCGAACATCGCGGCAAGATCAAAGCTGTCAACAATTCTCCAAAAGGCGCGAAATTTATTGTAGAATTACCTGTAATAAATTAACAAAAAAACAAATCCAATATTCGGGAGAAAGTTAAATGAAAAGAAATCTTTCCATAAATGAAATAACAGAAGAAATACTGCAATCAATTATTTCAACACCAAAAAAACAAAAGCGATTAAAAAGCTCGACATTTTGGCGGATGTTTGGGGTAGAAAGAAGAAATAAAGACAAAATTAGTTTGGTAAAAATTGCTCTTGAAGAAAATAATATATTTTTCGAAGCGGATGAAGAAATTGGCTTTGAGTCTAAAGACAAAATGATAAAACTTTCTTATCTTGAGCCGACAATTTCTGAAGTAATTTATAAAGTTGATAATAAATTACCAAAACGTGATGAAAGTTGGTTTGAAAATATAGAAAACAGAATTTTTTCAAGTGAAAGAGAAGTTGAACAATATTTTATTTCACCCATTTTACAAAAGTTAGATTATACCGAAGAAGATTGTGCAATAGGTCATCGCTTAAATACTTATAGTGGCGTAAAAAAAGAACGAAGAGAAGTTGATTTTGCTGTTTTTAACGGCATAAACCGAGAAAAAGAAAATGCTTTAATGATTGTAGAAGCTAAATCAAGTGAAAAGAATTTGACTTTAGATTCTATCGGTCAAGCACGCTCATACGCATCATATTTATCAACTCCTTATTATATCGTAACTAATGGAAATCAAATTTTGGTATTTTTATTTCGCGGTGGATTGGTTGAAGACAATCAAGTAATGAATTTCAATCGTAAAGAGTTTCATGATAAATGGCAGGAATTTTATAACAGACTTTGCAAATCAGCCGTAATTAAAACTAAAAAGAGAATTCAAGAGTTAATGAATTCAATTCATTAAGAAAATTAGTAAAAAATAGATGTCAAATTCAATTTTAATCGTAGATGATGAAAGAGGAATTCGTGAAACTTTCAGATATTAGCTGTATAATTCGAAAATTATGATTGAAACAAAAACTTTAGAAATTTTAGAAGTGATAAAATCATTGCCTTCCGACAAAGTTGATGAAGTGAAAGATTTTGCAATTTTTTTACGCGAACGCTACGGAAAAAGTGAAGTTATTGACGAAGGCGATGAATGGACGGATGAAGATTTACAAGATGTTTCAAATTCTTCTCATTTATCGAACAACAAAACATCTGCCGAATTTTTAGCCGAACTCGCCGCATTACCACTTGAAGGGAAAACGGACGAATTTTCAGGACGCGATCACGATAAAATTCTTTACGGAGAAGACAGAACGCGATGATTTTTGTTGATACAAGCAGTTGGTTTGCCGCAATTGTTCCAACCGATCAAGACCACGAAATGGCGCGGGATTGGTTTTTGCAAAATCGTGAGCTTTTATTTACAACCGATTATGTGATTGACGAAACACTGACACTTTTTAAAGCTCGCGGAGAAAATACTCGTTCACTTCAAATTGCCGAAGCGTTTTTTGGCGGAAAATTAGCGGAAGTTTGTTTTCTCAGTGAAGATGACATTTTGCAGACTTTAGAAATATTTAAAACCTTCTCCGATAAAGATTGGAGTTTTACCGATTGTTCGAGCAAATATGTTTGCGAAAAGTTTAAAATCACTCACGCGGTTTCTTTTGATAAGCATTTTCGCCAATTCGGAACGATCATCGTTGTTCCATAAACTATGTCAAATTCAATTTTAATCGTAGATGACGAGCGCGGAATTCGTGAGACTTTGCGCGGGGTTTTGGAAGATGAAGGTTTTGAAGTCGAAACCGTCGTGAGCGGCGAAGATTGTTTGAAATCCGTCGAAACCAATCAATTCGCTTGCATTTTGCTGGATATTTGGCTTGGCGACGGAATTGATGGTTTGGAAACTCTGAAAAAACTGCGCGAAAATGGAAATGATTCGGCGGTTGTGATGATTTCAGGACACGGAAATATCGAAACTGCCGTCAATGCGACAAAGCTCGGCGCGTTTGATTTTATTGAAAAACCTCTGAGTTTGGAAAAAACTATTCTTACTGTTGGAAACGCGACCAAACAGAGAGAATTGGAGCGCGTCAACGCGCAGTTGACGGAAGAACTCAGTCAGGAATATATAATGATCGGCGAATCTGTGGGAATGCGTGCGCTTAGAAAGCAGATCGCCATCGTCGCGCCGACTGACGGCAGAGTTTTAATTTCGGGCGAATCGGGAACGGGCAAAGAACTCGTCGCGCGGGCGATTCACGCTCAATCTAAGCGCAAAAACGCAACATTTGTCGAGATAAATTCCGCCGCGATTCCTGAAGAATTAGTCGAATCCGAACTTTTCGGTCACGTCAAAGGCGCGTTTTCCGGCGCGATCAAATCAAAAAAAGGTAAGTTTGAAATTGCCGATTCGGGAACGCTTTTTCTTGACGAAATCGGCGATATGTCGCCGCGCGTTCAGGCAAAAATGCTGCGCGTTTTAGAAGAACAGAGATTTGAACCCGTCGGAAGCAACACTCTTATAAAAACCGATGTTCGCGTAATTTCCGCAACGAACAAACCGCTTTCCGATCTGATTGAAAATGGTGATTTTCGTGCCGATCTGTTTTATCGCCTTAATGTCATACCATTTCAAATTCCGCCGCTTCGTGAACGACTTGAAGATATTCCGCTTCTCGTCGAACATTTTAATAAAAAATTTTCAGTTGATTACGGCAAAAAGCCGAAAAATTTTATCGAGGAAGCAATTGAAGCATTGCAGAATTATTCGTGGCTCGGAAATGTGCGGGAACTTCGCAACACGATTGAGCGCGTTGTCATTATGCACGAAAAACAAAAGGTCAAAGCCGACGATTTGCCGGAATTTAACCCGAAAGGCGAACTGCCGGCTTCGACATTCCGTTTTCCTTCATTTAAAGAAGCGACCGACGCATATCAGCGCGAATTTATTTTGCATAAATTGGCTGAATTTGACGGAAACGTATCAAAAGCCGCCGAATCAATGGGCGTTGATCGCAGTCATTTATATCGAAGAATGAAAAATCTGGGAATTCAGGCTAAATAGCGCGTAAGAAAATTTGATTAAAAAAGCGTCTTCAGTCAATTTGATCGAAGCCGCTTTTTTTATACCAAGTTGCGTGAAAAGAATGATTAAAATGGCGGAAACGCGACTGCAAAGGAGCGGGCGGTTAGTGTTATTGAACACGCTCCTTTGCAGTCGCGTTTCCGCCTCGTATCTCGTTTTCTACATCATCTTATTTACGCAACTTGGTATTAGAATTATTTTATCTGACAAATGTCGAAGGAATCGGAATATCTCCAACTTTTCCAAACGGGTAAGAGTAAAAATATCCGTTTGAAGATTGACCGATCCACCATTCGCCGGTTGCAGGTCGCCAGACGGCAAAATCGTCTTTTCCGTCGCCGTCGTAATCTGCCGGAATCGGAATATCCGATACTTTTCCCCACGGAGTGTAATAACCCGCGCCGGAGAAACTTGACGTGCCGAACCAAGAACCGGAGAGATTTTTCCAAATGCCGATGTCAATTCTCCCATCGCCGTCAAAATCAGCCGGAGTCGCTAAATATCCATCGTAATATTCGTAGATAATTTCTTTGATCGCTCCGTTCAGACTCGATTGATATTTATATTTTCCGGTGGAAGTTTCCCAAACTGCGAGATCGGCTTTTTGATCGCCGTCAAAATCGTTGGCAACAGGTTTGTCCTGCGAACCGCCGAATTGACGCGCTCCGACGCTGCCGTCCGAACTGTTTAGCCAATACCAAACGCCGGTTGATGGTCGAAATACCGCGACATCATCTTTGTTATCACCGTCAAAATCATTTTGCACCGGAATGTCTTCCGCTAAACCGAATCGGACGATCTGCACTTGCAAATCCGAACTTCGCAAAATATACCAAGTGCCGTTTGATGGACGATAAACTGCAATATCCGCAATAGCGTCGCCATCATAATCGGCGGAAACTGGTTTGTCTTCGGCAATTCCGAATTTGACGACGTTGTAATTTTGATTTGAACTGTTGAGAATATACCAATTACCTTCGGACGGACGGTAAACCGCGATGTCTGCTTTTAAATCGCCGTCAAAATCAACAGCTCTTTTGCGAGTCGGTTTATAATTTCGATGGAGTTTAAAAATGCCTCTCGGAGTTCCTTGAAATGTAAAATGTGTCCGGGTGAAAATTTCATTATCAGGAGATACATAGACAGTACCAACAGCAAAATAAGATCTAAAACTCCTGAAAAGCGAGCCGTCAGAATTAAAAACAGAAAATAATCGGTATGAAACACAATTGGTATTAATCTGGCAAGGACTGTAAGAAGTCAACAATATTTTGCCGTCTGATTGGAAATCCACATCTGAAGGGGGAAATGTAACTTGAGGTTGAAAACCTGTGTCAAACTCACCTGAATCGGTAAGTCGATAAAAGTTGGAATCTTTTATTACATAAACTTTATTATCCGGTGAAATGTAAAAATTAGTGATCGGATTTGGCGCAGAAAAACTTGTATCTAAAGTGCCGTCGGTGTTTAGGCGAAGCAATAGTGAACTATTAGTCGTGCCGGCATAAGTCGTATAAAGTATCTTTCCATCGCTTAAAATCTTAGAACTATTATAGATATATGGACCACCGCTAACATCTAAACTGCGATCTACACTTCCGTCAGAATTTAAACGTAGAAAAATTTTATTAACTGAGTCTGCGACATCTTCTTTAAAACTCCCGCCGAGCAGAATTCTGCCATCGGGAAGTATTGAAATATTTTTGGGTAAACCGAAAAATTGGACATTAAAATCAAAGGAATTATCGCGGCTTCCGTCAGAATTAAGACGATAAACTCCGACTGATGAATTAAGTCCACTATTGAGAAATTGATAGGTGTAAATTATTTTTCCGTCAGGTTGCACCATGAAATCTTCGACTCTTGTATTTGCTGCCGGAAAATAAGGATTAAAAGAAGAATCGAGTTGTCCGTCCGGCAAAAATCTGTAAATCAACCGAGCCGGATAAACATAATTACTTGAAAAATTTCCGGTTGCGAGGAGTTTTCCGTCGGGTTGAAACACGATTTGTCCGGGATCACCCGGACCATAAATGCGCGGCGCGGCAAACGAAAAATCAATTTGTCCGCCGCCTCTTCTAAGATCGTCGGTTTCGGCAAGAATTGCTTGCGTGAAAAAAAGAGCAAATAAAACAAATAAAATAAAAAAACGTAAGTTTTTGGTGAACATAAAATACTCCTAAAGTGTGAAAACAAAATAAAAATTCAAGTCAATTTGATTGACCTGAATTATATTTCAATAAATACACTTATTGCAACAAAACTTTCACAAAATAAAATTGCTGAATACTTAAATCAATCGTTATCGAGAAAATTTCAATAGAATTTCAAACTACTCAAAATAAACGTCTAAGGCGCAAATCTCAGTTCAAGTTCGACAGTTTCTTTAGATTTACCAAATCTGTTAATATAATCAACACAAAAATTCTTTCTAAAAATATCAATGAAACCAATCCAACAAAACGAAGATTTTAAATTGCCGCGTCGTCTGCAAAATGTTCAGCCGACTTTGATTCGGCGGATTTTTGAACGCGCTTTGCCTGATTCGATTAATTTCGGTTTGGGCGAACCCGATTTGCCGACTCCGCAGTTTATCCGCGAAGAAGCGGCGCGTGTAACTCTTGAAGAACAAAACGGTTACACGGCGCACGCCGGACTTCCGGCGTTGCGCGAAAAAATCGCCGAACAATATCCGCATCTTGATTTAAATGCGAATCAAGTTTGCGTAACGGTCGGTTCGCAGGAAGCGATGACCGCCGCTTTTTTGGCGATTTTAGATGATGGCGACGAAGTTTTGATTCCGAACCCTTCGTTTCCTGCTTATGTTAATTGTGTAAATTTAGCGGGCGGCGTTCCGACTTTTTACAGACTTCCGGCGGAAAAAGATTTTGGTTTCGACATCGAAGAGTTCAAATCGAAGATCACGCCGAAAACCAAAGCTGTTGTGATAATTTCGCCTTCAAATCCGACGGGAAAGATATTTACCGAAGAAGACTTGAAACAAATTGCCGAAACCTTGGAAGGAACGGGAATTTATTTGATGTCCGATGAAATTTACTCCGAATTATATTTTACGGAAAAACCTCATTCGGCTTCAGAATTTTACGATAAAACATTAATTATCAGCGGTTTATCAAAATCTTTAAGTATGACGGGCTGGCGCATAGGCTGGTTGGCGAGTTCGCAAAGCGATGTCGTCAAAGCGACTTTGACCGTTCATGGATTTTTGACGGTTTGCACTTCGACGATTACGCAAAAAGCATCGCTTTTGGGTTGGACGAAAGAAGCCGAAAAAGCAAAAGACGAAGCTCGCGAAATCTACAAACGGCGTGGCGATTATTTGATTGATTTACTTCAAAAGGAATTGAATCTACGCGGAACTTCGCCGGAAGGCGCGTTTTATACGATGGTTGATGTGCGGAATTTGGGTGATGATCTGGAAATTGCCGAAAAGTTTCTGGCGAATCGCGTAATTACAGTTCCGGGAATTGCTTTCGGTGATGAAGCCAAAGGTTTTCTGCGCGTTTCATTTTGCAACACGGAAGAAAAAATTGCGGAAGGCGTGCGAAGAATGAAAGAGGCTTTGAGTCTTTAGCTTTTCAATCCGGCAAGATGTGATTTAATTGTTTCCAGCTCATCTTTGCGTTTTATATTTTCGGGCGATTTAATTGCCAATTTTTCAAAAATCGGCAATGCTGACACGAAGTTCGTTAGGGCTGTGGCTTTGTCATTTTTTTTCAGCGCGAATTCGCCGCGCCGCACATAACTCATTGCCATGTCTTGTTGCCAATCAATGTTTTCTGGATCGGCATCGGTTAATTCTTTAAATACGACATGCGCTTGATCATAGTTTTCCAGAGCTTTGGACAAATCATTTTTTTTGAAAAATGCGTCTGCCAAAAATCTCTGCGCGTTGGCAATTCGGTGGCGGGTCAGCAGATTTTGCGTGTCTTTCAGCCAAATTCGGTGGTAACTTTCGATTGCTTTTTCGAGATTTTTTATCGCCTCGCCTGCCAGATTATTTCTGACCATCGCCTTGCCAAACTCCAGATAACAATCGGCGAGTGAATATTCTTCGCCGACGCTATCTTTATCCGCCGCGAATATCTCTTCCTGAATTTTTACGCCTTCGTAAAAATTCTCTTGCGCCTGAGCTATTTTGCCTTGCTCGCTTAAAACTACGCCGAACCAAATATGTGCAGTACTTAAATCGTTGCGAAACTCGATATTATTTCTATCCTTTTCAACTAATGTTTTCTCGATTTCAAGCCACTTTCCGTAATTCTCAGCGGCTTCTTCCGTCTTTCCCATCTCCATTTTGACAAATCCGATATACGATAAAACGATACCGACGGAGCGTTGAAATCTGTTATTGTCTGGATTTTCATCGGCTAGATTTTGGTAAATTTCCAATGCTTTCTCGTAATTTTCGAGTGCTTCGGCTAGAGAGCCGCTTCGCACGATTGCCTGACCGAGCATTGAAAGGCTACGGGCGAGATATTTCCGAACTTCGATATTTGTCGGTTCAAGGGCAAATTGAGATTCGAGAATACGGATAGACTCGCGGTAGTTTTCACGCGCTTCGCCGACTTTGCCGCTTGTCAAAAAGACATTACCGATAGACAGGCGGCTACTGGCAACATCTATTCCGTGTGCCGCAGATGACTCAGCGGCGAAAATTTCTTCGCGGAGTTTGAGTGATTTTTGATGACTCAAAAGTGCCTCCGACGTTTTGCCCGTAAATGGTCTAAAAATTTCGGATTGCACTTCACCGATTTTTTCGTAAGCCGCCGCCAATTCGCTTTTGAGTTCCGTGTTTCCTTCGGATTCCGCCGCGAGTTTGTCGAGATATTCAACGGCTCTCTGCACGAGTAGTTCACGCGCTTTGATAGGACTTTTCGCAATTTCTTCGTTTATTTCAAACATAAACGAATTTGCCAGAGCGCGAACGTCATTAAACCGACGTTCGGCTTTTCCGCGTTCGATATTCGCTATTCGAGCCTGATACGCCGTTGCCGAAATTCCGCCGATTAAAATTAAAAGTGCGATCACGACCGCGCCGATAACCAAAGGATTACGCCGCGCAAATTTTTCGGCGCGATAATGCCAAGTATCCTGCCGCGCAAACACGGGCAAACCTTTCAAATGCCGACCAATATCTTCGGATAAGTGTTCAACCGACGAATATCGCCGCGCCGGTTCTTTGTTCAAGGCTTTTAAGATAATATTGTCCAAATCACCTTTCAATTTTGGAATTTGGAATTTAGAATTTGGATTTAATTGATTTTTGGAATTTGAAACTGCCGAAGGCATCGGCGGTTCAATCTGAGTTGCCGTGCTGATAATTTCGCCGATATTTTTACCTTCAAAACGGAATGGGCGCGAGTCGGTGAGAAGTTCGTAGAGAATTGTTCCGAGCGAGTAAATATCGGTTGCGGTCGAGAGATTTTCGCCGCGAATTTGTTCGGGCGAGGCGTATTCGGGCGTGAAGGCGAAATGTTGTGTGCGTGTTTCATTTCCAATTTCGGTCTTTAAGATTTTGGCGATGCCGAAATCAAGCAGTTTGGCTTTGCCGTCTTTGGTAACAAGCACGTTTGAAGGCTTTAAATCGCGGTGAATAATGAGTTTTTGATGTGCGAATGAAACCGCCGCGCAAACTTCGCGGAATAGATCGAGACGCTGTTCGAGATTCAATTTTTGTTCGTCCGCATACTGGTTGATCGCCGTGCCTTCGACATATTCCATCACGAGAAACGGCAAGCCTTCGTCGGTCGTGCCGCCGTCAATCAAACGCGCAATGTTCGGATGTTCGAGCGAGGCTAATATCTGGCGTTCGCGGACAAAACGGCGGCGCACGGCTTCGGAATTAATGCCGCGCCGGATAAGTTTTATCGCAACTTTTTGCTCAAAATCGCCGTCGGTGCGTTCGGCGAGAAAAACCGCGCCCATTCCGCCCGCGCCGAGTTCGCCCTTGATTTCATATTTCCCGATGCGCGTTCCGGCGGGCATTTGCGATTCTTCACCGAAAACAGCGGAAAACGCCGAATCTTCCAGCAAATCTTCGTCCTTATCCTCAAATTCGATAAGTGATTCGACTTCGCGGCGCAAATCTTCGTCGCCGTTACAAGATTTTTCAAGAAAATCGGAACGCGAAGCAGGTACGATTTCGACTGCTTCTTCGAGAATAACTTTAATTTGTTTCCAGCGTTCGGGATTCATTTTCTGCTGTGATTTAAATTAAATAATCAGACACAAAAATTTAATTTAATTTTGAATAGTAGATAACTGACGGCGAATAGCAGATACCTAAAAGTGCATTTTCATTATCAATTGTTCGTTATCAGTTGTCAGCTATTCCGATAGTTTTCTTGCATTGTTTTTGTCCACTTAATTAATCTTATCATTCAATTATTGAGCATTTTATAAAGTAAAAGTTTCGCAGTTGATCATTCGCGTTTGACGGTTGCGGTCGAAATGCTCAAAACTTCGGTGATTTCTTCTACGTTTAAGCTGCCGAAGAATTTCATTTCGACAATTCTCGCTTGAAGTTAGTCTAATTTTTCCAATTTCGTTAAGGCTTCGTCAACCGCCACTACATCGAGTTCTTTTTCGTTGACAAAACTCACGGTATCATCAAGCGCGGTTTACCTTTTGTGTTCGCCACCGCGCTTTTAGCGATTTTTCATTCGCGCATCAACCGCGCCGAAACGCCGAAAAAATGAGCGCGGTTTTGCCATTCGATTTCTTTTTGCCTGACCAGCCTCAAATATGCCTCGTGAACCAAAGCCGTCGGTTGAAGCGTGGGATTGATTCTTTCATTTTTCAGATAAACCGCCGCAGTTCCTGATAAACAAAAGGCAGAAGTTCATTTAAAGGGTTTTTATCACCACTTTTTATTTCGAACAAAATTTGTGTAATCGGTTTTTTATCTGTCGTCACTATCATTAAAAAACTTGAGCGAAAACGAATAAGAATAAGGAGAAGTTTGTTTAATTTGGACAAAGAAATAATAGACGGATTTTTCCTTATCTGCAAGCAATTTCGGCAAAAAATAACTTTTTTGAGCCACTTTTCAGAGTTTTGTCGCATTAATTGGCAGAGGTCGAAATTTACTCAAGAAACGGAGAAATTAATCTATGAAATCCACAATCAAAAACTTTATATTATTCACATTCACGGCTGTTTTCCTATTTGCAGCTATCTCAAATATCTCAGCGGCGGACAGCGATGTTGATTCATCTTTTGTCAGCCGTTTGATCGGCGGAACAAACTCGGAATTTATCGGAGTCGAATCGGTTGTTCTGCAAGCCGACGGAAAGATGCTTATCGGCGGAAGTTTTAAATCTTTCGCCAGCCGATTGCAAAGCGGTGTCGGGCGGACAAATGCGGATGGTTCGCCTGATTATGCTTTTAATCCGAATGTCAATAACAACGTTTATGCCGTTGCGGTTCAGGCGGACGGAAAAATCCTGATCGGTGGCGAATTTACAAGCGTCGGCGGACAGGCGCGAACCAGATTGGCGCGGTTGAACGCGGACGGAACGCTCGATACGTCTTTCGGTGATTTGAATGTCAATGCCCGCGTCTGGGAAATTGTTTTACAGGCAGACGGGAAAATTTTGGTCGGCGGCGATTTTGACGGCATTGCCGGACAAACGCAATCGAGAATTGCGCGGTTAAACGCTAACGGAACACTCGACACGACTTTTGCCAACCCAAATTTGAGTGGCACGGTTTACGCGCTCGCCGTCCAAACGGACGGAAAAATTTTCGTCGGCGGCAATAATGTTTATGTCAGCGGGAATAATTATCGTTATTTCGGAAGACTAAACGCCAACGGAACAGCGGACACATCTTTTCCAGATGTTGTCAGTGTCGGCGACGTGCGGAAAATTAAAATTCAGACGAACGGCAAAATTATGATCAGCGGCTCATTTGCGTTTATCGGTCCGACCGGAAATTCCGTAAATCGCAAAGCCATCGCGCGTTTGAACGCCGATGGCTCAAACGATACCTCATTCGGAAATGTGACGGAAATTTCGGCTTCGACGATTTACGATTTCGTCAATTTGCCGGACGGCAAAATTATCATCGGCGGAAGTTTTTCTTATCAAAACAACACGCGCAACGGTTTAGCACGAATTAATTCCAACGGAACGCTTGACACTACTTACGATCCGAATTTAAGCGAACAGGTTCGTTCGCTCGTTTTGCAGCCGGATGGCAAACTTCTTGTCGGCGGATATTTCCGGTATGTCAGCGGACAGGGACGGCGAAATTTTGTCAGGTTAAACCCGGACTCTTCGCTCGATGTATTTCCGAAAGATATAACTCTCGATTCGACAACTTCACAGCGCGGATGGGTGCGGGCAATCACGATTCAACCGGACGGGAAAATTCTTCTCGGCGGCTATTTTGCATCAGCCGGTGGAAGAACGCGACAGGGCGTAGTGCGGATTAATCCCGACAGCACGATTGATACGACTTTTACCGATCCCGGAATTAACAGTTTTTTCTACACCAGCGTTTCTGCTATTGTCGTCCAGCCGGACGGGAAAATACTCGTCGGCGGAGACTTTGATTTTGCCGGCGGACTGCCGCGCAAGCACCTCGTCAGATTAAATGCGAACGGAACGCTCGACACGGCGTTTAATCCTGAAATCAGTGATGTCGTTTATTCGATTGCTTTGCAGCCGGACGGCAAAATTTTAATCGGCGGCTTTTTTTATCAAGTGAACGGACAAGATCGCAGCCGTATGGCGCGGCTCAACGCTGACGGAACGCTCGACGCGGGTTTTAACCGTGGTTCTGATTTTGCAGCCGTTTATTCAATGGTTTTACTGCCCGACGGAAAAATCATCGCGCCCGGAAGTCAAGTCGGCGTAACCGGAGCATTGTTGCGTTATAATGCGGACGGTTCGCGCGACGCTTCATTTAATGATCCGGATTTGAGCGGCAGCAATGTCGTCAAAGTCTTGCGCCAGCCGGACGGCAAAATTTTAATCGGTGGTGGTTTCAGCACGGTCAACGGACAACCGCGCCGCCACGTCGCTCGCCTCAATGCTGATGGAACGCTCGATACGACACTGCAAAATACAAGCAACGCCTTTGGCAGTGTCTTTGATTTAGCTTTGCAAACGGACGGAAAGATAATAATCGCCGGAGATTTCACTCCGGTTTCGGGTCAAACCGACCGCCGTTATCTCGCCCGGTTAAACGCTGACGGAAGTTATGACACGGCGTTTAATCCGCTACCGGATAACTATGTTTACGCTGTAACTGTGCAAGCGGATAGAAAGATTCTGGCTGGCGGCGATTTTCAAGTAGTTGCCGGAATTACGCAAGATTACATTACGCGGCTGTTAGGCACGGCGACTGTGGTAAATCCGTGCGCTCCGACGGCAATAATTTTCGGACAAACTATTAACGGCAATCTCGGCGCGAACGGTTGCAACGGATTTAATGCTGAATCTGATTATATTCCTTTGATTAAAGGAACAAGGAATAAAAATGCTATCCAAAATTCCACTCTTTTAGTTCGCTTCTCGGACTACTATTCATTTACAGCAACAGCCGGACAGCAAATTGCTATCTCGATGAGTTCAAGTGTCATTGATACATACTTGTATTTACTTGACGCGGGCGGCGCGGTAATTGCCGAAAATGATGATATTGTTTCTGGCAATACTAATTCACGAATTCCGGCAACGGGCTTTTTTACTATTCCCGCCACCGGAACATATACGATTCGCGCGACTTCATATAATGAAAATGAAACCGGAGCATATACGCTGAATTTAAGTGTAAATAATCCGCAAATCTTAACGCATACACCGTTTGATTTCGACGGCGATTCTAAAACGGACATTTCGATCTTTCGCCCCGCGCCGGGTGAATGGTGGTATTTTAGAAGTTCCGACGGCTCGAACCGTGCATTTCAATTCGGTCAATCAACAGATAAAATTGTTCCGGCTGATTACACCGGCGATGGCAAAACAGATGTCGCATTCTGGCGACCTTCGACCGGGGAATGGTTTATTTTGAGAAGCGAAGACGGTTCTTTTTATTCGTTTCCGTTCGGCGCGTCGGGAGATATTCCTGCGCCAGGTGATTACGACGGTGACGGAAAAGCTGATCCGGCGATTTTTCGCCCTTCAACTTTAACTTGGTACATTTTAAAGTCAACCGGCGGTACGCAAATTACAACTTTCGGAGCAACTGGCGATTTGCCAACAGTTGCCGATTATGACGGCGACGGCAAGGCAGATATAGCAATTTTCCGTCCAAACGCACCTAATGGTGCGGAATGGTGGATTCTGCGAAGTGCAAGCAATTCGGTATATGCCGCTCAATTTGGAAATTCAACCGACAAAGCAGTGCAGGGCGATTATACAGGTGATGGTAAAGCCGACATCGCAATCTTCAGACCGTCAAACGGCAATTGGTCAATTTTGAGAAGTGAAGATTTCTCTTTTTACGGTTTTCCGTTCGGCGCGTCGGGCGATGTTCCTGTTCCGGGAGATTATGATGGCGACGGAAGGTTTGATGCAGGTATTTACCGACCATCGAGTACAAATTGGTTTATTCAACGCTCAACTGCAGGGACTCTCATCCAACAATTTGGAACCATGGGCGATATGCCACTTCCAAATGTTTTTGTGCCATAGATTAAAAATAATTTGTGCGGTAGATTAAAAATTAATTAATGTTTATCTCGATAAACGGGAAGTTTGAGGAAATTGTAAAAAAATCTCAAAATTCCCGTTTTTTTACTAAAAAAATAAAAAATCGGTCTATTTATTGTTGAAGCAATATTAAAATACTTAAAAATTTTAGTTGGTAAGTATAGGGCTTTCTTATAAAAAATAAATTGCTTTAGAAAAATTAGGCTGTAGCACAAAGGATTATGATTGTTTTTATCAGATTCGGCTAAAGCCTGTGTTGACATTTGTATAGTTGGAGGCAATTGATGAAATTTCAACCAAACATTTTTATAGGAAACCCCTATAAAAAAATGTAAATAAGTCAGCTGTTTTAAGTGGTTAGCATCCGGCTTTTTTTTGTGGTAAATTTGAACCTCAATGCTTAATAAATCTACGCCAAAAAAGTCATTTATTTTCAGTGCCGGTATTATGTCAGCCATTACGCTGATTTGTTTATTTTCGCTGCCGGTTTTCGCCCAGCAAACTAATTCTAATGAGTCAGTAGTTGTGGTTCAGCCGGGTGCGCCGGGAAAGCCGAGCCGGATTCTGCCGCCGAATACGAAAGCCAAACTGCCGCCGCGTTCGCCGAAGGATGTGGAGTTTATGCAGGGAATGATTATGCATCACGCGCAGGCGGTCGAGATGGTTGCGTTGATGGATTCGCGGACGGAGAACACGGAACTTCGCTTGCTCGGAGCGCGGATCAGCCACACGCAGGCGGACGAAATGAATTTTATGAAGCGTTGGCTGGAAGCGAGAGGCGAGAAAACTTCGATGCCGATGATGGGAATGGATATGGATATGCCGGGAATGGATATGTCGAATCACAAAATGATGTTGATGCCCGGAATGCTGACTCCGAAGCAGATGAAAGAATTGAAAAATGTAAAGGGCGCAGAGTTTGACCAACTATTTTTGAAAGGAATGATCCAGCACCACGGCGGCGCGTTGGTGATGGTCAAGGAATTATTCGATACGACCGGCGCGGGACAGGATGCCGAAATTTTTAATTTTGCAACCGATATTGACAGCGGACAACGCGCGGAGATCAGAATTATGGAAACAATGTCGGGCGCAAAACCGTAAGAAGTTGACAGAAAGTTTGCAGAGTTTACAGAGTTGCAGAGTTAAAAAAAACATATACTTCCGCTTTTTAAAATAATAGAAAATCGTTGAAATAACTATTGATTTTCGTGGTTTATTATTATGCCGTTCCTACGAAACTCGCCAACCATTTGCAAATTTTTATCTATAAATATGGTGTTCCTAACGGAACTTAAAAGTTTTCAAGTATATATTGAGAGGAAAAATGATGAATCGAGGAAAAAATATCGCGTTCCGTTTGATAACGGCTTTTTTCGTTTTATGCTGCTGTTTCGCAATCGGAACTTTCGCCCAGGGAAGTCTTGAAAAAGCACCGCCGCTTCCCGTCGGAATGACGGGTTCGGATGCTAATGACCCGCGCTTTAAATTGTCGCCCGGATTATACGATGCCGGTGAAGCGGCGATGGGAATGAAGCATTTAATGCTGCTCAAAAAGCCGGATGCGTTTCAACTCGGAACAGATGATCCCGACAGTCCGCAGGTGCAGAAAACGCTCGGTCTGATCGGCATCGGCGACTCATCGAATATGCCGAAGCCGCTCAAATTAGTTTTGGCTCAACTCGCTTTTGGCAATTCGGATTTGGCATTTCAGGGCAACCACCTGTTTATGGGAAATTTTTACGGTGTCAGCATCTATGACATCTCCGAACCGACGAAAGCTAAATTGCTGACTTCGATGGTTTGTCCGGGCGGTCAGGGCGACGTATCCGTTTACAAGAATTTGATGTTTATGTCGGTGGAAATGCCGAACGGTCGCCTTGATTGCAGTGTAGATGGTTTTCCGCCCGTGCCTGCCGATAGCAAACAGCCATCGCCGGACGTGCAAAAAGATCGTTTTCGCGGAGTAAGAATTTTTGACATCAGCGACATCAAAAATCCGAAACAAGTCGGAGCGGTGCAAACGTGCCGCGGCTCGCACACACATACTTTGGTCAATGATTCGAAAGATAATAACAACGTCTATATTTATGTTTCGGGAACTTCATTTGTCCGTCCGGGCGAAGAACTTGCCGGATGTTCGGATGAAACACCCGATAAGAATCCGAATACTGCGCTTTTTCGTATCGAAGTGATAAAAGTTCCGCTCGCCGCACCGCAAGATGCCAAGGTAGTGTCGAGTCCGCGTATATTTATGGATTCGAGAACGGGCGTTATCAATAGTCTGAATGACGGCGGATCGCACCAAAACAAAAAACCGACAGACACCGATCAGTGTCACGATATTACCGTCTATTCGGCAATCGGACTCGCGGCGGGCGCGTGTTCGGGCAACGGAATTCTGCTCGACATCAAAGACCCGGCGAATCCGAAGCGCGTGGACGCGGTCAACGATCCGAATTACGCCTATTGGCACTCAGCCGCGTTTTCTAATGACGGCAAAAAGGTCGTCTTTACAGACGAATGGGGCGGCGGACTCGGCGCACGCTGTCGTCCAAACGATCCCAATGTCTGGGGAGCGGATGCGGTTTTCAATTTGGCGAACAACAAATTGAGCTTTGGCAGCTATTATAAACTTCCGACAGCCCAAGGCGATAGCGAGAATTGTGTGGCGCACAACGGTTCGCTTGTTCCCGTTCCCGGTCGTGATATTAAAGTCCAAGCGTGGTATCAAGGCGGCATTTCCATTATGGATTTTACCGACGCTGCGCGTCCGGTTGAGATTGCTTATTTTGATCGCGGTGCGATTGACCCGAAGATGCTCATTCTCGGTGGATTTTGGTCAGCATATTGGTATAACGGTAAGATTTACGCATCAGAAATCGCCCGCGGTTTGGATATTTTTGAACTGACACCAACGGAAAACCTGACGCAGAACGAAATTGACGCGGCAAAATCAGTTCGAGTTGCCGAATTGAATGTGCAAAATCAACAGAAAATCGAGTGGTCGAAAAAATTAATCGTCGCTAAAGCGTATGTTGACCAGTTGGAGCGTTCAAATACTTTAACATCCGATCAAATTGCCAATCTGCGGCAGACGATTCAAAGCGCAGAGAGTTCAAAACTGAGCAAAAAAGATGTCAATAAACTCAAGAGCCTTGCGCCGTCTTTAGAAAAGAGTGCGGGAATGAGTAAGAGCGAATCAGACTCAAAACGCTTGTTGGCATTGGCTGAAATTATAAAGCAACCCGCACTTTAATTATTTCTAGCAAACTGTAAATCGCCACTTTGTATTTATAAAAATCAAAGTGGCGATTTTTTATTTTCCGCTTCAAAGACGGCAACAAATGGAAATTTTTAACGGATTCAAATTTTTTCTGTTTGGCAAAAAAAATCATTATCCGAGTCTGACTTCATAGAATATTGAGCAGCTTTCATTATACAATTTTTGCCAATTTTGAAAGATTGAATTATTAAAATTGGCATCACTAACAAAAAGGTGGAAATATGGAATCTCCGTTGATGAATACTAGTGAAAAACAATCCAAGTTAAAGACCTCAATTTCGACTCGTTTAATTGCGGCATTGGCTTATATAATTCCCGCAATTGGTGGCGCGTTAAGTTCATATATGCTGATAATAATGTTGCAGTTATTGAGGCAAAATGAAACGGCTGGGATACAAGCCGTGATGCAATCAATGTCCGAAGCAATGATTCCGGCACTCGGTTCTCTTTATTTGGGGATTATCGGCGGATTTGTTGTCATTATTGTTTTGATCGTCAGAATGTTTATGCAAACCGAAACAGCTTCGCCTTCGAGTTGGTTCTTTATTTTTTGCGGATTTCTTTTTTTAGTTCCTGCCGGATTGTTTTTTGAAGCCGAATCAATGATTATCGAAGTTCTAATTGCTCCAATGGTTTCGACGGGCATTGGAGAAGTGGCTTCAACCATCAGTTTATTCTTGATATTAAGCATCGTGTCGGCATTTTTGGTTTTTATTATTATGTTGGCGATGTCCGTCATACCGTTTTCGGCGCGTTCAAAACCGAAATGGAGTCCGCTGATTACCGCAACGGCGATTGAATTTCTACTAATTGCTACGGTCGTGGTATTTCAATTAAGGTTTTTATGGTTGTATCAAGCGAACTTACCGGAATGAGGCTTGAAAAAAATTATGAAGAAAATAAATCAATCAATGTTTGCATTAAACCGTTCGTCCAATTGTTTAAATTTGATGATTAAATCAATTATTTATTGCAGTTTGACAACATTACTGCTGATTTTAACATCTTGCAGTTCGGTTAGATTAGGACTCAACCAATTTAAAGAAGATAAACGGTCTAATTTGCCGCAAAATATTAAATCAGCGGACGAAGATTATGATCTGAGAAAAGAAACCAGTTGTATTATTACGGTTTATGACGATAGCGGAACATTTTTTATTGGAAAAGAGCAAGTTACGCAAGATCAAATAACGAACAAGATAGTTGAAAAAATAAAAGGTAAAACACCTGACAAGCGTATCGTTTATATTGAAAGCACAATCAATGTTCAGTATAAAACCATAGTTGATTTACTTGATAAAATTCGGAAAGCCGACGTGGATAAAGTCGGATTTGTGGCATATAAAGAAAAAAATGATGGATATATCACAACCCCTAGAAGGATTGAAGTTAAACTGCCCTCCGAACCGAAAGCAGAGGAACTCGAAATTGTAAAACCAAATCCGCTGACCTTAGTTGTTTCCATTGATAAACCCGAAAGATTGAGCTTAAATAATGAAATAATTGGCAATATCGGCGAAACAAATACTTTGACTAATAAACTATCTGAAATCTTCAAAGAAAGAGAAAATAACGGAGTTTTACGAGAAGGAACAAATGAAGTAGAAAAAACGGTAAATATCAGGGCTTCACAAAGTTTGAAATATGGTGATGTTGTCAAAGTAATTGATGCCGTGAAACTTGCCGGCGGCTCTCCGATTGGAATTCAAATTGACGATTTAAGCGGTTTCGATTTGACTATTCGGTGAAAAGCAGAAATACGAGCATTTTTGCCATTTATCTAAATACTGTACAAATTGTAAAACTAAGAAAAACGATTCGGAATAGATAATAACTGATAGATAAAAGATGAGAGATTTAATCTATCAGTTATCATCTTTCATCTTGCATCTATTCCGAATTGTAAATGATTGAACATCAACATACTTTACTTTGCAAAGGCTTCATTTATCTAAAACTGTCGTTGATGCTTTCTAAAATCTCGGAACCCGGACATAAATCTTTTTCAGTTAATTTGTTCAAAGGCGTTTCGCTCGTTTCGATAATTTTGTGCAAATCTTCCGTTTCGGGATTCATATACAAAAGTCCGGTTAAAATCTCGTTGTTCGATTTTGCCTTTTGCATCGCATTAACAGCGGAAAATCTGTCTAACGGATTCCATTCTTTTGATAATTTGTTGAGGCGAATAATTGAGCCGTCGTGCATTTTCAAATTTTGCGTTGTTCCTTCGTCGTAATTTGTTGTTATTTCTTTGGCAAGCGGCACGAAATCGAAAGTTGCAGTTGCTTCCTGATGTTCGCGGACGTAATCGTAAGATTTAGTCGAACCGACGTTGTTGTTAAAAGTTACGCACGGCGAAATGACATTGAGAAATGCGAAACCCGGATGGCTCATTGCGGCTTTGATGAGCGGAATCAACTGCTCTTTGTCGCCCGAAAAACTTTGACCGACAAAGGTTGCGCCGAGTTCGATTGCCAGACTTGCGAGATCAATTGATTCAAAAAGATTTACATTTCCCGTCTTGTTTTTTGAACCCGCGTCGGCGGTCGCCGAATCCTGTCCTTTGGTCAAACCATAACAGCCATTATTCATCACGATATAAACCATATTCAGATTGCGGCGAATGACGTGAACAAATTGTCCCATTCCAATCGAAGCCGTGTCACCGTCGCCCGAAACGCCCAAGTAAATCAGATCGCGGTTGGCGAGATTCGCGCCCGTCGCCACCGACGGCATTCGTCCGTGAACGCTGTTAAAACCGTGCGAATTGTTCAAAAAATACGCAGGCGTTTTTGAAGAACAGCCGATTCCCGAAAGTTTCGCAACCTTGTGCGGTTCGATGCTCAATTCAAAACAAGCCTCAGCAATCGCCGCGCTGATCGAATCGTGTCCGCAACCCGCACACAACGTCGAAATCGAGCCTTCATAATAATCAACCGTGTAACCCAAATCATTTTTGGGCAAATTCGGATGGCGAAATTTTGAGCGAACGTATGACATAATTTTTTACGGTAAAACTAAATATGATTTCTTTTCGTCCGAAGCAAAAGTATGAATAATTTCCGAGTGTTTGCGTAATAATTCTTCGATCATTTGAATCGTGCAGTTGCCGACACGAAGACGCACGACTTTTGGCGGATGTCCGAACAACAAACTGCGCTGTTGAAAGTCAATATCTTTCGTGACAATCGCGAAATCGGTTTCCTTAGCGTAATTCCAAATATCAATGTCCTCCGATTCCTTCATTTCAAATTCGCGGACGTGCCGGCTTTCCGGGTAAAGATCGGCTAATTTGGTGGGAAGCCGCCACGATAAATTTTGGTCAAACAGTAATTTCATACTGCGGCAAAACGGCAAGCCGACGTTCTCGGTCGGCGGCATAAGCTAAACAAGCCATAATATCCTCGTGCGTTAAATCCGGGAAATCGTCCAAAATTTCTTCCTCGCTCATCCCGGCAGCCAGATATTCAAGCACATCCTGAACCGTCATCCGCAACCCGCGAATACACGGCTGACCGCTTCGTTTGCCCGGTTCGATAGTAATGATTTCTCGATAATCCATAAATTATAATTCCTTGTTCGTTTGGTTTTTATCAAACTGAAGTCAATTCCTTTCGCAAAATTTGATCAACTACTTTTGGAACGGATTGATGCGACGATTCGGCTTCACGCTTTAATTTTTGAAAAACGTCTTCGGCAACGCGCACCTCGAAAACGCGATTTTTTATTTCGATAACATTGTCTGTTTCTTCTAAATATTCGATATAATCCGCCGCGCCGTGTGTGTCCCAAAACTCTCCGGCTTCCTCTTCCGTTTCAAAAGAATCGGGTAACGGATCAATTACTTTCTTTTTGTTTTCCATAATATTTTCTTTCGCCATCGTCCATATCGCGGGCTGAGATCGGCAAGATTGCACCGCCTTGTTTGCGTATATAGAAAATTATCAAATATCTTCCGCTGATTGTTTGACCGAAAGCGGCATAGATATTTTCGCCTTTAACATTGCCTCTGGAAACTTTTCTGATATGCGGATTTGAGTCGAGAACGTCCTCAACTTCATCAACCGATACGCCGTGTTTCGTTTCCAATTTTTCAATAAACTTGTCTTTCCAGATGATTTGACGAATGACCATAAGCAAAATTATTTTATACGAATTTAGCACAAATTTGTCTTAATCCGATTAAAAATTAACTCAAATAAACGCTTCGATTTTCATTGAAAACTTTTCCGCCAAAGCCTTCGCTTGCGATTTAGTAATCTCGCGCTTTCCGTTGAGAACTTCTGAAACGATGCTTTGAGTTCCAAAAATATCGATCATTTCGATCTGTTTGAGATTATTTTCGCGCATCAAACTAGCCAAAAGTTCGCGCGGCTTAAGCGGTGACATCTCGCCCACAACTTTGCGTCCGTAATCTTCCAACAAATCAGCCAATAAAGCGAAAAGTCTTTCTTCCTCCGGCGACAGAGATTTTTTATTAAAAAGTTCGTTAAAAATCTTATCAATGCGCTCATATTCCGCATCATTATCAATCGAAGCAGGCAAAACACTCGACAATAGTTCGCCGTAAATTTTAGCGTTGTAACTCATTTATGCTCCTTATTCTAAACAATCATTCTGCCATTTATTTTGGTCATATTCATTGTGTGTCAAAACATAACGAATATAAACAATTTTGAATTCATATTTGATTTTGGCAATAATCCGATAATTATTACCGCCGACATCGAAAATTAAGCAACATTTATAAATATCAGCGTGATTGAAAGTTTTTCTGACATCTGAAAAGTTGTTCCAATCAACTAACTTAACTTTTTTAATCCATTCTTTCATCGCGGCTTCGGCTTCCGCGTGTTGTAGCCAAAATTCTTTTATCGGTTTCTCGATGATGATTCGCATGCTTCAATTTTGGCTGTAAGTATTATCGCATATTGCGATAAGTGAGTAAATAAAATATCACAAATTCGATTTAATTTGGTTCAAAATATTATGAGCAGTGATCGGTGTTCCGTCGTAGTTTAGAACCGAAATTAATTTGTCAGGATTTACGCCTAATTCAATCATCATCAGACTTTTAAATTGCGCGTCGCGGTTTTGTTCGATGACGAAAATTTTGCTGTGTGAATCTATAAAATCTTCAAACGCTTTGCCGAATGGAAAGGCTTTGACGCGCATTGCGTCGAGCAAAATTTGTTGGTCTTTTAATAGTTCGATTGCTTCTTCCGCCGCGTAGGTCGAAGTTCCGAAAAATAATACGCCGTAATCGGACGAGTTTTCTTCTTGATAAAATTGCGGCGCGGGAACCATTTCTTTGGCGGTGTTCCATTTTGTGATGAGTCTGTCCACATTGCGTTTGTAGGCATCGCCGGCTTCGGTGTAAACGGCGTATTCGTCGCGCGAAGTTCCGCGAGTAACATAAGCACCCTTTGTTTCGTGCGTTCCGGCAATCGTTCGATATGGAATGCCGTCGCCGTCAACGTCCAGATAACGCCCGTATCTCTCCGACATATTTTCGAGCGTTTCCGCATCGAGAAGTTTTCCGCGCTGATATTGGCGGTTGTCATCCCATTCTAAAGGCTCGGAAACGTGATCGTTCATTCCGAGATCGAGATCGGTCATCAAAATCACGGGCGTTTGCAATTTTTCGGCAAGATCGAACGAATCTGCCGTAAATTCAAAACATTCTTTGGGCGAAGCCGGAAAAAGCAAAACGTGCTTCGTGTCGCCGTGCGAAGCGTAGGCGGCTTCAAAAATGTCTGATTGCTGCGTGCGCGTCGGCATTCCGGTTGAAGGTCCGGTTCTTTGAACGTCAATTAAAACCGTCGGAATTTCGGCAAAATAAGCCAAGCCCAAGAATTCATTCATCAAAGAAACGCCCGGACCGCTCGTTGCCGTGAACGAACGCGCACCGTTCCAATTTGCGCCGATGACCATTCCGATTGCGGCGAGTTCGTCTTCCGCTTGAACTATTGCAAAATTATTTTTTCCGGTTTCTTTGTCAACGCGCAATTTTTTCGCGTATTTTCCGAACGCTTCGACAACGGAAGTCGAAGGCGTGATCGGATACCAAGCCGCAACCGTCGCGCCCGCGTAAACCGCGCCGAGTCCACACGCCGTATTTCCATCAATCATTATCTTGTCGCCAACAAGATCGCGCCGTTCGACGCGGAATTCGAGCGGATATTCAAAATGTCCATGAATATATTCAACGCCCATTTTCAGAGATTTGATATTCGGTTCGATCAAGCGTTCCTTGCCTTTGAATTGTTCGCCCAAAAGTCCGACCAACACATCGAATTCGATTTCAAGCAGCGCGGAAAGCGCACCGACATAAACGATATTCTTGAAAAGTTGCCTCTGCCGCGCATCTGTAAAAGCGTCGTTGCAGAGTTTCATCAGCGGAATGCCGATATAATTTATATCTTCGCGGATAAACTGTGAATGTAGAGGTTTGGAATTGTCGTAAAGAAAGTATCCGTCCGTTTTCACACTCTGCACATCTTTCGCCATACTCTGCGGATTAACGCAAACCATCAAATCAATACCTTCGCGCCGCCCAAGAAAACCTTTTTCGCTGACGCGGACTTCATACCAAGTTGGCAAACCTTGAATATTCGAAGGAAAAATATTCTTCGGCGTAACGGGAATTCCCATCCGAAAAACCGCCTTCGTAAAAAGCGCGTTTGCACTCGCCGAACCAGTGCCATTGACGTTGGCAAATCTGATGACAAAATCATTTGTTTTATTTTCGATCATTTATTTTTTTTGTAGATTTTAGAAAACCTACAAAGCGAATTTCAATTTGTATTTTTAGGAGAATGTTCATGACTATCCGTTTTCTTACCTGCTCTATCTAATAAAAATTCAGATTGACTCCGTTGTTCTTTGACTAAAATTGATTTCAGATGAATAAGTCTTCCATTTTCAAATTTATAATAGTGAAATCCTCTAGTTCCGCTCTCACCATTATTGTATCCAAAGAAAATAATTAGCTTGCTGTCAATTCTGTTTTCGACGTTACTAAAATTCTCATTGCAATCAAAATCAGTATCTATATCTGGAAAACAGACACTAAGCATTCCATCCCAGCCATAAATTCTTCCGGTTTTTGCATCAATTATGTAATTAGAACTACACCACATTCCGCAACTCCAATTTGCGGAGATATAATGTCCTGCAAAATTAACATCGGAATTTTCAATCGTGTATTGTAATTTTTCCCAATCTAAATCATCACTTTTGAGTCTAAGTGGAGCATTTTTACCTTTGTAAATTTCAGTAACTGGATAATCTTTAAAAGGATATTCCAACTTCGGTATGTCGTTTGGTTCAATTTTGCTATTACTGTTACTTGATACAGGTAAAATTCTATTAGAAGTATTAAGAGCTTGATCCGAAACTTCCGATACATCTGCGTTGTATTTTAATGTAGAAGAAATAAAGGAAAAGTCTCCCAAAGACCAAATACATAAAATGCTGAGTGAAAAGGTTAAAACCGCAACAATTAATTTAATTTTATATATTTTCATTTCCCGCAACCCGTATAAGTTTTCGTCACATTGTAGAAAAACTTCTGCATATCCCAAGCCGCCGTCGGGCATCTTTCGGCGCATAAACCGCAATGGAGGCAAACGTCTTCGTCTTTGACCATAATCCGCGCCGTTTGCGGCAGAGCGTCGGAAACGTATAGGTCTTGCGTCAGATTATTTGCCGGAACTTTGAGGTTTTCGCGCAGTTCGGGTTCTTCTTCGTTTGCCGTAAAAGTGATGCAAGCCGTCGGGCAAATGTCCACACAGGCATCGCATTCGATACATTTCGATTCGGTGAAAACGGTCTGCACATCGCAGTTCAGACAGCGTTGCGCTTCCTTGAAACCTTCCAATCTATCGAATCCCAATTCGACTTCCTGTTTGCGATCTTTCAGAGTGATTGATTTATCGGCTTGCGGCACGATGTAGCGCGGATCGTGCGCGATCTCGCTGTCGTAAGCCCATTCGTGAATTCCCATTTTCTGGCTTTGCAGATTTACAAATGGAGAAAGGCGATTGTTCAAATCTTCGCCTTTGCATAAAAGATCAATCGAAACCGCCGCCTGATGTCCATGGGCAACTGCCGTGATTATATTTTCGGGACCGAAAGCCGCGTCGCCGCCGATGAAAACGCGTTCATGCGTGGTTTGAAATGTAACTTTATCAACGACGGGCATTTCCCATTCGCCGAATTCAACGCCGATGTCTTTTTCGATCCAAGGGAAAGCATTATCCTGCCCGATTGCCAAAATCACATCGTCCGCTTCGATAAAAATATCGGGTTCGCCCGTCGGAACTAATTTGCGTCTGCCGTTTTCGTCATAAACGGGTTCGACTCTTTCAAACGTCATTCCTTTTAATTTTCCGTCTTCGACAACAAACGATTTCGGGTTGTGATTATCGAGAATCGGAATGTCCTCGTGCATCGCATCCTCCTTTTCCCACGGCGACGCTTTCATATCTTCAAACGGACTGCGAACGACGACTTTGACTTCTTCGCCGCCGATTCGACGCGATGTGCGGCAACAATCCATCGCCGTATTTCCGCCGCCGACGACAATAACTTTCTTGCCTACTTTTGTTATATGTTCAAAAGCGACACTCGCCAGCCAGTTTATTCCAATGTGAATATTTTTGTCGGCTTCCCAACGTCCCGGCAGTTTCGCCAAATCCTTTCCGCGCGGTGCGCCCGTTCCGATAAAAACCGCATCGTAATCTTTATCCAAAACCTCTTTCAAACTCGAAACATATTGATTAAAATGAGTGTGAATTCCCATTTCGAGAACATAATTTACTTCTTCATCCAAAACCGTTTCAGGAAGACGAAACGCCGGAATTTGCGTAACCATAAATCCGCCGCCTTTTTTCTGTTCGTCGTATAAATGGAGTTCGTAACCGAGCGGAGCAAGATCGCGGGCGACTGTCAGAGAAGCCGGTCCCGCACCGATGAGCGCGATCTTTTTGCCGTTTTGTTTGAATGGAGCTTTCGGCATAAGACTTTTTACATCGTCTTTGTTGTCAGCCGCAACGCGCTTCAAACGGCAGATCGCAACAGGCTTTTCATCTTCAAGCCGACCGCGCCGACAAGCAGGTTCGCACGGACGATCACAAGTTCGCCCTAAGATTCCCGGAAAAACATTGGAATCCCAATTTATCATATAGGCTTCCGTATATTTTCCTTCGGCGATCAGCCTGATATATTCAGGAACAGGCGTATGCGCGGGACAGGCGTATTGACAATCAACTACTTTATGAAAATATTCCGGGTCTTTAATATTGGTTGGTTTCACTTTTTTTGCCTATTGGTTTATTAAAATTTGGTAATCAATTCCAAATGATAAATGTAAAATCCATCTAAATTTATGACGTTTTTATTGCTACTTCAATATTATTGCCGAAAAAGGGAATAATGACAATAAAAATTAGTAAAAACACAAATAAATCTGGAACTTGATTTTGGTGTATATCACTTTTTTTAACATAGGTTGTCCGCTTTCCGATACAAGCAAATCTGTTTTCGTGTGATAATGAATTATTGTGAAAGACCAATTAATAATTAAAGATTCGCAAAAAGTTTGTGTTTTGACAGGTGCGGGAATTTCAGCAGAATCCGGCATTCCGACTTTTCGCGGTGGCGGGAATTCAGCCGTTTGGAAGGGAATGCCGTTTGAGCAAATTTCTTCGGCGCAAATGGTTCGGGAAGATTTGGATGCGGTTTGGGAATGGTTCGATTTTCGGCGCGGGATTTACAAAGAATGTCAGCCGAATGCGGCACATTTTGCTTTGGCGAAATGGCAGGACAGATTTACGGGTTTTACTCTAATAACGCAAAATGTTGACGGTTTGCACGAACGCGCCGGTTCGAGAGATGTAATCGAACTTCACGGCAACATCAATCACGCCAAATGCGAAAATTGCGGTAAAATCTACCGAATGAACGCCGATGATGTTCCGCACCAACCGACGCATTGCGAAATATGCCAAACAAAATTGCGCCCCGATGTTGTTTTATTCGGAGAAATGCTGCCATTTGAAGCCTTTCAAAAAGCCGAACAAAAATCGCGTGAGTGCGATCTGTTTTTCATCGTCGGAACGTCCGCACTCGTTTATCCGGCGGCAGGTTTGGCGGAAATTGCCAAATTTGCGGGCGCAAAATTAATAGAAATAAATCCCGAAGAAACGCCGATGACGAATTTCTGCGATTATTCGTTTCGCGGCAAAGCGGGAGAAATTTTGCCAAACTTATAGACAATTAACTTAAAACTTTGTATTCTTCGTGCCTTTGTGGTGAAATTCTTGTTATGAAAACTCTCTATTTCGATTGTTTTGCGGGCGCGAGCGGAAATATGATTTTGGCTGCTTTGGTTGCGCTCGGAGTCAATAAAAACGAATTAATCGAGCAATTAAAGACGCTGGATGTCGCCGATTTTGAGATTGATTTTACGAGAGTTGACCGTTCGGGAATTTCTGCGCTTCACGCCGAAGTCAAATTTCAGGAAGAAAAAAAACACAGACATTTGAGTGATATTGAAAAAATAATCAAAAAATCAAGTCTTTCCGAAACCGTAAAAACCCGCGCAATAGACATCTTTGAGAATCTGGCGATTGCCGAAGCGAGAGTTCACGGAATACAGGTTGATAAAGTTCATTTCCACGAAGTCGGGGCGATGGATGCGATTATTGATGTGGTGGGCGCGTGTATCGGATTTGAAATTTTGGAAATCGAAAAATTTGTCTGTTCAAAAATCCACGTTGGAAGCGGTTTCGTAAAAATGGCGCACGGGAAATTTCCTGTTCCACCGCCCGCCGTTGCTGAACTTCTGCAAAATATTCCGATCTATTCGACCGAAATCGAAGGCGAATTAATCACGCCGACAGGCGCAGCGATAATTTCAACGGTATGCCACGAATACGGACAAATTCCCGAAATGCGCGTCGAAAAAACGGCTTACGGCGCGGGAACTCGGGAATACAAGGATTTTCCTAATGTTTTGCGGTTGATGCTCGGTGAAAATGTTGAAAAAGAAGAAAATTATCCACAGATGAACACAGATGAACACAGATTTGAAAACGATAATTTGAGTTTTCTTGAAACGAATATTGACGACTTATCGCCGCAGATTTTGGGTTTTGTGATGGGACGCGCTTTTGAATTAGGTTGTTTGGATTGTTGGTTCACGCCGATTCAGATGAAGAAAAACCGTCCGGCGACGATGGTTTCGATTCTTTGCGAAACTGATAAAAAGGAAATTTTGACCGAATTGCTTTATACTGAAACTTCAACGCTTGGTGTTAGAATTCGTGAAGTCGAACGCGATTGTCTGCCGCGCGAGATTGTAAAAGTCGAAACGGAATTTGGCGAAATTGATGTAAAAGTCGCAAAATACAAAGGTAAAATTGTGAACGCAAAACCCGAATATGACCAATTGTGTGAATTTGCGTTAAACTCAAAACAGACTTTACGAGAAATTGAAAGAAAAATTTTAGAAAAATTAAATATCGAAAAGAGAAATTAAATTGACTGAGAATAAGAAAATTGACTTAGAAAAAATTGCACAGGGCGTGCGCTTGATGCTCGAAGGAATGGGCGAAGACCCGGAGCGCGACGGTTTATTAAGAACGCCAGAGCGCGTGGCGAATTTTTACGCGGAATTGACCGAAGGAATGTGGCAGGACGCGCGGGCGGAAATCGTGCCGCTTCCGGGCGATTCGCACGACGAAATGGTGATCGTCAAAGATATTTCGATTGCTTCCGTCTGCGAACATCATCTCGCGCCGTTTGTCGGGAAGGTTCATATTGCCTATATTCCGAAAGGCGGTCGAATCGTCGGTTTGTCAAAACTCGCGCGGATTGCGGAGATTTTTGCAAAAAGATTGCAGGTTCAAGAACGTCTGACGCAACAAATTGCACAAACGCTTTTTGAAGAACTTCAACCCGTCGGCGTAATGGTCGTGATGGAAGCCGAACACACTTGTATGACCTTGCGCGGCGTAAAAAAGCCGGGTTCAAAAACCATAACTTCCAGCGTTTTAGGCGGTTTCCGCAAAGATGCTAGAACTCGTGCGGAAGCGATGAGTTTAATAAAAGGTTAAAGGTAAAAAGTAAAAGGTAAAGCTATGAAAAAATATTATGGAATAATTTCAGTAATTTTATTTGTTTTAGTTTCAAATATTTATGCCCAAAAAGCTGATTACGCAAACCTATTCAGCGAAGAAGATTTGCGTTCGACGGTAAAATATTTGTCGGATGACGGTTTTGAAGGTCGTGCGCCGGGAAGTCGCGGCGGGGAATTGGCGGCGAAATATATTGCGAATCGTTTGCAGCTTGCGGGAATAAAACCGGGAAATAACGGAAGTTTCTTTCAACCCGTTTCGCTTGTCGGTTTGAAACCCGATCCGAATACGATTTTGAATTTTTCCCGAACTTCCGACGGCAAAACTTTCACATTTGATTTTGGCAAAGATTTCGTCGGTTTTACGGACGCGCAGAAAAATGATGTGACGGTCGAAGGCGAACTGGTTTTTGTCGGTTACGGAATTGATGCGCCGGAGCAGAATTGGAACGATTACAAAGGCGATGCTTCAAAATATAAAGATAAAATTTTGCTCATGCTCGTCAACGATCCGCCCGCGACGGATAAAGAACCGAATCTTTTCGGCGGAAAGGCTCTGACATATTACGGACGCTGGACTTACAAATACGAAGAAGCGGCGCGAAAAGGCGCGAAAGGTGTGATTTTAATTCACACGGACGCATCAGCGGGTTACGGTTGGAATGTCGTCGAAAATTCATTCGGCGGAACGGAAAGATTCGATATTGCACGGACGGAAACTGACAAAACGCCGTTTTTGCAGATGAAAGCGTGGATGCGCGATTCGAGTATTTCGGAATTTATCAAATCTTCCGGCGGAACGAGTTTGAATGCTTTGATGGAAAAAGCGAAAACGAGAGATTTTCAGCCCGTCGAATTAAATACGCGCATAAAAATCAATTTGAAAGCCGAACTTCAAAAGGTTGATTCAAACAATGTCGTCGGAATTTGGGAAGGTTCGGATGCGAAATTAAAAAATGAATATGTGATTTACACCGCGCATTGGGATCATCTCGGAGTCGGCAAACCTGATGCAAGTGGCGATGCGATCTATAACGGCGCGCTTGATAATGCTTCGGGCGTGGCGCAAATAATCGCACTCGCCGAAGCAATTACAAAATTGCCGAAAGCCGAACAACCGAAACGCTCACAAGTATTTTTGTTTGTAACCGCTGAAGAACAAGGACTTTTGGGTTCGGAATGGTATGCCCGAAATCCTATCTTTCCGATAAATAAAACAGCCGCAAATATTAATATTGACGGCGGGAATTTTTACGGAAAAACCAACGATTTCGGTGCATTGGGAGCGGAGCGTTCGACGCTTGAAACTTTTGTAAATGACGAATTGAAGATGCGTAATATGAAATTTTCGCCCGATGCACATCCCGAACAAGGTTCGTTTTATCGCTCCGATCATTTTCCGTTCGCTAAAGTCGGCGTGCCTTCTTTAAGTATTCGCGGCGGTTCTGATTATATCGGCAAACCAAAGGATTTTGCAGAGAAACTTTTTGCCGAGTTCAACAAAAATCATTATCATCAGCCGTC
>JBBSAX010000015.1:0-43716 GCA_038251885.1 Pyrinomonadales bacterium
GTTCTGGTCGTGGTTTTCCTGACATATCGCCGATATGTCAATGATGTCAAAGAAACTGCCGAAAAAGCCGAGAAATCCGAAAGAGCGCGTGCCGAACAAGCCGAAAAACATATCGAAGAACTCAAACATCATATTCACGAACAAGACCGCATCGGTAAAGCTCTCAGAGAAAGCAAAGAGAAATTTCGCCATGCCGCATTTCACGATGCTTTAACGGATCTGCCGAATCGCAATTTATTTCTCGAAACCATCCGCTTTATGCTGGAAAAGAGCAGAACGACAAGAGGAAATACATTTGCGGTTTTATTCCTAGACCTCAATCGCTTTAAGACAATCAATGAAAGTTTAGGACATTCGATTGGGGATAAATTAATTCTTCACGTCGGAAAACGTCTTTCAAATCTCGTCCGCGAAGGCGATTTAGTTGCACGTTTCAGCGGTGATGAGTTTGCCATCATTCTCAATAATGTTAAATCAATTAGCGAAGCAACCGGATTTGCCGAATTGGTCAATCAAAAACTTTCCGAGCCTTTTACCTTGATGGGAAGACAGGTTTTTACGGGTGTCAGCATCGGAATTGCAATGAGTAGCACAGCGTATGAAGACGCTGAAGACATTTTGCGTGATGCGGATATTGCGATGTATTACGCCAAAGAGAAAGACAAAAAGTTTGAAATTTTCGACAAAACGATGCATGCCCGCGCCGTTACTCTCCACCAACTTGAAACTGATTTGCGTTATGCGATTGACCGCAAGGAATTATGTGTCTTTTACCAGCCGATTATTGATTTGGATTCATTAAATTTAATCGGTTTTGAAGCCTTAATACGCTGGAATCATCCGCGCCGCGGACTTGTGCCGCCAATCGAATTTATTCCGGTCAGCGAAGAAACAGGTTTGATCGTGCCGATCACTCTATGGATTTTACGCGAATCGTGCCGGCAAATGGTCGAATGGCAAAGCCTTTCGCCTTTGAATAAATCGTTGATGATTAGTGTTAATCTTTCAGGTAAACACTTTGCCCACGGGGATTTGGTCGAGCAGGTTCAGAAAATTATTACAGAAACCGGAATAAATCCGGGATCTTTAAAACTGGAAATTACCGAAAGTGCCGTAATGGAAAACGCGGAAATGGTTATTTTGATGCTCAAACAATTCAAGGAAATCGGCGTTCAGTTGAGTATTGATGATTTCGGCACCGGTTATTCGAGTTTGAGTTATCTGCATCGTTTCCCGATTGATACGCTCAAAATTGATCGTTCATTCGTCAGCACAATGGAAAACGGCACGGAAAACGGGGAAATCGTTCGCACTATCGTCGGATTAGCTAAAACTCTGGGAATGAACGTCATTGCCGAAGGTATCGAAACAATTCATCAAATTCACCAACTGCGAATTTTGGGTTGTGAATACGGACAAGGTTATTTATTCTCGCGTCCCGTTCCGTCTCAGGAAGCTGAACAAATAGTTAAAAACAGAGATCGCTGGCAGCAGATTATTCCGCCGACAACAACGCATATTCCAATCGGTCAAAAACGCGACGTGCCGCATTTGAGATTGGCAAAATAGAAATAAAAAAACTCAGCCGCAAAAAAGCGCAAAATATACAAAAGAGAGGAAATATAAACTTTTGTATTTTTTGCGCCTTTTTATGTCTATTATTTCTTATGATTTTGTCTTATGAGGCAAAGACTTTCGGCTTTGCATCGAGCGGAAATTCTTTTTCATAAACATTTGCCAGATTGAGCAAAACATTTTCCGACCAAGATTTTCCGACCAATTGTAAACCAATGGGCAGATTTTCGCTCGACAAACCGCACGGCACGGAAATTCCCGGAATCCCAACCAGATTCGCCGAAGCCGTGTAAATATCACTCAGATACATTGCCAACGGATCATCCGATTTTTCACCGATTTTAAACGCCGTCGTCGGCGAAGTCGGTGTCAGAATTGCATCACATTTTTCAAAAGCATTGAAGAAATCTTGTTTTAGAAGCGTACGCGCTTTTTGCGCTTTAGCATAATAAGCGTCGTAATAACCGCTTGAAAGCACGTAAGTTCCGAGCATTATGCGGCGTTTGACTTCCGCACCGAATCCTTCTTCGCGCGTTTTCATATACATTTCGCGCAATTCGTGCGCGTCTTCCGCTCTGAAACCGTAACGCACGCCATCAAAGCGTGCAAGATTTGAAGATGCTTCAGCCGTGCAGATAATGTAATAAACTGCGATTGAATATTTTGAATTCGGCAGTTGGACATCAACAATTTCCGCGCCTAAACTTCTATAATTTTCAATCGCCTTCTCGACGGAATTTCTGACTTCATCATCCAGACCTTCGCCGAAAAGCGCACGCGGAATTCCGATTTTCCTGCCTTTCAAATCATTTTCTAATTCGCCAACATAATCGGGAACTTCCGTCTCGGCGGTCGTCGAATCATTTTTATCGCGTCCGGCAATAACGCCTAAAACCTGTGCGACATCTTTTGAAGTTTGCCCGAAAATCCCGATTTGATCGAGCGAGGAGGCGAATGCAACGAGTCCGAAACGCGAAATTCTGCCGTAAGTCGGTTTCAGACCGACGATTCCGCAAAATGACGCGGGTTGACGAACCGAACCGCCGGTTTCCGAACCCAAACTTGCACGAACAACGCCGGAAGCGACCGCAACCGCCGAACCTCCCGAACTTCCGCCCGGAACTCTTTCCAAATCCCAAGGATTTTTGACATTACCGAATGCGGAGTTTTCATTTGACGAACCCATCGCAAACTCGTCCATATTCGTTTTTCCGACAATTACCGCGCCCGCCGTATTTAATTTTTCAACAGCGGTCGCGTTGTATTGCGGACGATAGTTTCCCAAAATGCTCGAACCGCACGAAGTCTGTGAAAACTTTGTGCAAATATTATCTTTGACAGCAATTGCAAAGCCGCGCAAAGCTTGATTTTCTTGCGAAGAATTTTCAACCTCGTCGGCGCGATTCAATGCATAATCATCTTCGATTTTCAAAAATGAATTCAAAGATTCGTTTAGTGTTTCTGCATTTTTTAAAGTTTTTTCGATGTTTGAACGAATTATCATAAAATCAATTTTTGTTTTCTACTCTATTAACTAACCAATTTCCGTCTTGCTTGACCGTTTCGACACTTATCTCGCGCTGTTCGCTGCGGGTGTCATCTTTCCAAAAAACTATGACCTGCAAATCCACCTTTTTATCGGGTTCGACAATCGTGCATTCACCTATCCGAAAAGCCTTCGGATAATCGTCGGTTTGTGTGAAATAATCTTTTTTAGTTTCGATCTGTTTTTCTAATTCCTGTCTTAATTCGGTGGTCAAATATTCTCCGCGCAGTTTTAAATTTTCTGTCGAAGGCTTCATATCATTGCCGAAATGATACGAATACAACTTTTTGACTTGATTTCGCGCCGCTGTGCATTCTGCGCTTTCCAGATTCGGAATGCTGCAAGAAAAGGTAAAAAGTAAAAAGTAAAAGGTAAAACTTAAACCCAAGCGTCTAAATTTGAAATTTGAAATCTGCAGTTTCAAATCTGAAAACTTGAACTTTGAACTTTGAACTTTGAACTTTGAACTCATAAAACTTTTGGAACTCGAAAATGTCCGTGTGATGCGGTTGGTGCTTGATCGAGTGCGAGTTCCTGACCTAAAGATTCGTGTGGAACGTCTTCGCGGCGAGTGTCAGTTGCTTCGCCCTCGGGCGTTAAACCACCGATCGCGGGTTCGATATTTTCCGTGTCGAGTTCATTTAACTGCTCGACATAGCCGACAATGCTCGCCATTTGCGGCGTGTAAAGCGCGACTTCTTCTTCTGTAATTTCAAGATGCGCGAGCTTTGCGATTTTTTTTATATCTTCTTGTTTTATAGCCATAAAAATTATTTGTCTTTATCTTTCAGCATTTCCTTTCGCGCCAGACAGCTTCCGGCGGCAAGCAGAAATTGATAACGCAGATTATCATCTTTGATCGCGTCTGCCGAATGACGCAATTTCGGCGTAACTTTATCAAGCGCGATTTCTCTTAGTTCTTCGTCACTCATTAAGTTTCGACTGTTTTCCGAGCGTTGTTTTTTTACTGTTTCTTCATCAATTCGAAACTCGATATATTTGACACATTCATGTTTGAGCGCGGAATTTATTTTGAAGATCATATCGCCGCTCATTGTTTCAAGATGTCGTTTCCACATTTTATCAGCGACGGCGATAGTTAGATTTTTCCCGAACAGCCGAAATGGAACCGTGTGTTCGCATAAACTTTTTCCGGCGATCCTGCGCCACGCCGCAAAAACTACCGATTCAAGAAAACCGGGTTTTTCCTTAAATTCATCAATCAGTTTCGGCAATGCTTGAAAAAGTTCGTTCATCGGGCTTTTACCATTGAATCTCAATAATTTATCATTTACAAGACAAAAATAATGTTAAATGTTAAACGATAAATGTTCAATGATACATCTACCAAAATTAATTTTAGCTTCAGGAAGTCCGCGCCGCGCCGAAATTTTAACATCAGTCGGCTGGGAATTTACAAAACATACCGCAGATATTGATGAAACCGAATTTGAAGGCGAAAACCCGGCAGATTATGTCCAAAGGTTGGCAAAAGAAAAAGCCGAAAAGGTTGCCGAATCTTATGAAAACGCACTTATATTAGGCGCAGATACGACGGTTGTAATTGACAATCAAATCATTGGAAAACCTATTGATCTAGCGGACGCAAAGCGAATGTTGAAAATGCTTTCCGGTCGCCAACACGAAGTTTTAACCGGAGTTGCACTTATCAAAAAAGTTCAAAGTTCAAAATTCAAAGTTCAAAGTTTTGAAGGGGAAAATCTAAATTCTAACATCGAAAATCCGACATCTGAAGTTGATTTACAGAAGACGACGGTAAAATTTGCTGAAATGAGCAATGCGGAAATTGATTTTTTAGCCGAAAAAGGCGAGCCGTTAGACAAAGCCGGTGCGTATGCCGTTCAAGCGCAAGCTGCGCTTTTCATTGAAGAAATTGAAGGTGATTATTGGAATGTTGTCGGTTTGCCGATAAATTTGGTTTATGGACTTTTGCGGAAGATTAATTCTCTTTGACAAACTGATTTGACACAGATTTCCACTTTCCGCCCGTTTTTTGAAAAGTATATCCCAAACCGTTTCTGCAGTCGCCGAATGAAACTAAGGCTTGTTTTTCGGAAAGCGAAAAACTTCTGAATTCAAAAATACAGCAATTTTCTGCTGTTGCCGAATCTGATTCGATCAATCTTGTCGTCAAATTTCTGATTTTGGGAAATTCGTTTTGTATCTCTGCCGGAATATTTTTATTTGAAATGTAAATTTCTTTGTCCGAACTGTTTTTGAAGAAATCGGTCAGCAAAAGATTGATGATCTCGCGTTTTGCTTTTACCGTTTTAGAAGTTTCCGAAATGCCCGAATTTACCCTAAATCGCTGACTTTGTGCCGCTGTAATTACCGAAAAACTAAAAGTAAGCGCGATGCAGAAAAAAGCAGATTTTAAGAAACTCATTTTCATAGAAATCTTATACTACGATTAGACGAACTTTTCCAAATAAAAAGACGAGCCTTATGTCAGACTCGTCTTTTATCGCACTGTAAAACCTTATTACAGAAGTTTGTCAATTTCCTTTGAGATCGGAATCGAGATGTCCGTTTTCGGATCAAGTCCGCTAAAAGGTTCGGTTGCTAATTTGCCGGTTTTGTCTAAGATGACGAACGAGGGCAATTGATCAATTTTGAATCTTTTCAGCGAAGTCGTGCCGTCTGAATCCCGCAGAATCGTTACGGATAATTCATTTGCTTTGGCAAATTTGCGAATATCTTCGTTGCTCGCATAATTCTTCGATTTTTCCGATGTCGAATCGGCTGAAATAAAATAAAAAACTACATCACTCTTGGCATATTTAGCGGCAAGTTTGTTGATATATTTTGCCTGCTGATTGGAAAGCGGCAACCATTGTGCGCCGATTGCCAAAACGACGACTTTGCCTTTTTGCGCTTCGAGATCAATCTTATCGCCGTCAATCGAGGTGAACATAATGTTCTGCGCTGACGATGCGATTGAAAATGTCAAAAAAAGACCGAAAATCGCTGACAATAATTTAATTTTTTTCATAGTTTTTATGGTGTCTGATGCCGATTTCAGCATCCATATATTTAGATGCAAATTTGATGCCGATTTACTGCTTTTTGTTGAGAATTACGTTGTCAATAAGGCGCACTGCGCCGAAACGCACGGCAACCGCCGCAAGAACAGGGTTTTCGCCAATTTTTTCGATGGTTTCGAGTGTTTTTTTATCAACAATGGAGACATAATCAATCTGTGCAAGCGGTTCGCTTTCAATCTTTTCGCGCACGATTTCCGCAAGTTTCGCGGTATTTCGTTCACCGTTTTTGACGGCAATTTTCGCTTCGCGCAAGGCTTGATAAATTATCGCCGCCGCACTTCGCTCTTTGTCGGTCAAACGCGAGTTACGCGAAGACATTGCCAGACCGGATTCTTCACGAATCGTCGAAACAATAATGATCTCCGTGTCAAAACCCAAATCTTTGGTCAAACGCTCGATCACGGCGACTTGCTGTGCGTCCTTTTGTCCGAAGAAGGCAAAATCAGGACGAATCGTATTAAAAAGAATCGTAACGACGGTCGCGACACCGCGAAAATGTCCGGGGCGCGACGCTCCTTCTAAAGTTTCGGTCAGATTTTCGACATAAACATAGGTCGAAAAATTCTCGCCGTAAATCTCATTTTCGTCCGGCGCAAAAATGTAATCAACCTGATATTCCGACAAAAGCGCGGCATCTGCCGTTAAATCACGCGGATATTTTTCGAGATCTTTTTTGTCATTGAACTGCGTCGGATTAACAAAAATCGAAACGATGACGACATCAGACATCTGCCGCGCCTCCTGCACGAGCGAAAGATGTCCTTGATGAAGCGCACCCATCGTCGGAACAAAACCGATAGTTTTATTCTCGCGCCGGAGTTTGCGCGTCAGCGAAGCTAATCTTTGTCGGCGATTTATTATTTCCATTCTTCCATCTCTTCTTTAGCTTCTTTCGGCATTCCGTATGATTCTTTTTCATTCGGATAATTTCCGTCTTTTACGTCTGAAATCCAATTTGTAATCGCTTCTGACATTACTTCACCAATATTAGCGTATTGGCGAACAAAGCGGGGAAGTCTGCCAAAGCTCAATCCGACTAAATCATGCAGAACCAGAACTTGAATGTCGCATTCTGTTCCCGCACCGATGCCGATTGTCGAAATCAACAGTTCTTTTGTAATAATTTCGGCAATTTCACGCGGAACGAGTTCTAAGACTATCGCAAATGCGCCGGCTTCTTCAAGCATTTTCGCGTCTTCGATCAGACGTTTCGCGGCATCGGCAGTTTTTCCTTGAACGCTGTAACCTCCGAGTTTGTGAACCGATTGAGGCGTTAAGCCGATGTGCGCGACGACCGGAATTTCTTCATCCACAAGGCGTTTGACGAGTTCGACGCGGTTTCGCCCGCCTTCGAGTTTGATTGCTTCCGCGCCGCCGTCCTTCATTAAAATCAGAGCGTTTCGCACGGTCGTGTTTTCGCCCGTGTGATAACTTCCATAAGGCATATCGGCGACGATCAGCGCGTTATTTGCACCGCGTTTGACGGCTTTTGTTGCGGAAAGAATTTCTTCCATTGTGACGGGAATCGTGTTGCCGTAACCGTGAATGACGTTTCCCATACTGTCGCCGACCAAGATTATTTCCACGCCCGCTTCATCAACAATTCGCGCTGTCGGATAATCGTATGCGGTCAAACAAACGAGTTTTTCGCCCTTTTCCTTCGCCGCACGAAGCGCGGGAACATAGATTTTTTCGGGTTTGTCGGGTTTTAAATATGCCATATTTATAAAAAGTGAAAAGGTGAAAAAGTTTACAAGTGAAAAAGTTTTAAGGACTCTCCGCTTTTTGATTTCTGACAAAAATTAAAAGCTATATATGATTAAGACAAATAACGAAAAACCTTTTCACCTTTTCACCTTTTCACCTTTAAACTTTTTCACTTCAAACTTGCTCCTACGCCGTGATTATTACTGCTTTCATTCCGGTCAGTTCGGTAAAATCTTTTGTGAAAATCGTATCAACACTGCGAACGCCGCTGATTGTTTCGACAATATCTTGTGTTGAGATAAAACCTTCATCAATATGCGCGATTGCCCATTGCGAAATGTGATCCGATCTTTCTAGAGTTTCTTTGACGATCTGCAAATATTGCGATTTTGTTTCGATAAAATCACCGAGTTTTCCGACCTGTCTTTTTTCGAAATCGTCCCAGAAATCATCGCCCGTCCGCAGCCATTCTTCGCGCCAAGCCGTCCAACCCATATAATTTTTCGGTTTTTGGATATGCGCCTGCGGTAATCTTAAAAACATCAGATCTGCCTGACTTTCGGCGATAAATTCGTCGGCAGTTTTGTTTTGACAGGTATTGTTTGCGCCGTTGTTGACAGGTTCGGGAAAAACGCTCCAAAGCCTGCGGTAAACGGTTGAAAGCGGTTGGCGGAGTTCAAGCGTTTCTGCATCAAAAGACAAAACATAATCGCCGACGCTCATTCCGATTGTCAAAGCTATCGCGCGCGCCGTCGGTGATGTAATTCTATCAATATTTTGCCTCACATTATCAAACCACCACGCATCTGTTTCGTTAAACCAATTTCGCAGAGATTCGTTTTGCAAGCGGTAATGCGGCACGTAAGCATCTTCCAAAACAGCGTTTACGTCTTCATCTGACAAAAATTCCGAATTGTTTTGAATAACCGCAACAGCTTTTGTCCAACCTGCCTGAGTCAGATCATTTGCTAAAACCCGCGAATTCCAGCGTTTCAAATATGCGCCGAGATTCGGTTCGTGTGTAAAGGGAAGTATCGCCGTTTTATATTTCAGACGGCGCAAAATATTGAGTTCAAAAGCCAGCCAGCCTTTCGGCGTAATTTTCGATTGATTATGCATAAATAAAAATGCTTTGTATTATCTGTTTATCACGAATTTTCCTCGTAAGATTCCAATTCCAGCATATCTTCCAGCATTAGAAATGCTTTAACGACTTTCGGGTCAAATTCGATTCCTGCCCATTCGCTCAAGTATCTTTTGGCTTCGGAAGCGGAAATCGCCACACTATACGGACGACTGTCGGTCAATGCGGAGTATGTATCGGCAACTCGCAAAATTCTTGCCGCCAACGGAATTTGTTCGTGTTCGAGCGCGTCCGGGTAGCCTGTGCCGTTCCACCATTCGTGATGCCAGCGAATCAGCAGTTGAACAGCGCGGTTAAAGCCGCGTTTTGCCGCTTCTTGTTCGCCGATAACGGGATGTCTCTGCATATCAATCCGCTCGTCGTCGCGTAAGATGCGGGTGCTGCTGATATAATCACGATTCATTACTACTTCACCGATGTCATGAATCAGCGCAACTTGACGCAAAGCCATTCGGTCGTGCGAAGCGAGATTGAATTTTTGCGCGAGAGCCTCGGCAATTGCGGCAATCCGCATTGCGTGGGTGTGTGCGTAATGTTCAAATTCATCCATATCCGCCGCGATTTTCAGCAGACGATCTTCAAACTTTGCTTCTTGAACAGCGGAATTATCCATACAAATGTAAAAAAAATCAGGATTTCTAGGGGAAAAGTAAAAAAATGCTTATAACCTGCAAATTTATATAACCGAATTACAAGTAAATAATGAAGCAAAATAACTATACAGAAATTTATGAGTTCCGTCTTTATATAGCTCAACCGCCGCGTTTTGCCGGCGTTGCCGCAAAAACGCGGGACTCATAACTAAGCAAGACATCTTTAATTTAATTTTGTCCATTAACTTAAAAGATTTTATTTTGAAATTATTATAAGACCAAATCGGAATATATTTGAAACCTTTGGCAACTACCACTACTTTAACCGGTTTCTTCGAATTTATGTTTCACAGTTTAACTATTTCTTTTGCAGACTGTCGAGCAGAGTCAACGCATCTTTGTCGTTTGGAGCTATCGAGAGAAGTCTGATTAGTTCGCCTTCAGCGCGTTTTTTTAACCCGATATAGACAAAAAGTTCTGCGAGCATTAATCTGTAAGTCGTAACTTCCGGTTCGATTCTAACTGCGGTCTGCAATTCTGCTTCGGCTCTGTGGAGACTTTTCTTGTCATACGAAAGAGCCTTTCCGTAAAAGGCGTGATACCGTGCATTTTCTTTGTCAAAATGAATAGCGCGTTCGAAAAACATAGTTGCATCAGCAATTTCATCTTGTTGCAAAAACTGCAATCCAATATCAAAACTTTTTGCTCCTTGTTCGATTAGTTTATTTAAATTGGCTTCATCGTCGGAAATACCGGATTTTTGTCTTTCGCGCATTTCTGCCAATTCTTTACGCATTTTGTAATTATATAAATCGCGCGATTCCACCGTTTTTAATGTTTCATAAGCGTGTGCCAAATTTGTGAAAGCATTTTGGATCCGCTGATAAAATTCTTCGTTTTTATGGAAAAGATCGGGGTGATATTTTCTTGCCTGTGCAAAATATGCTTGTTTGATCTCCGATGTTTCGGCTTCCGGCGCAACTCCGATTGTTTCGTATAAACTGACGGCATTTTCGTTTCTTTTCAAATATTCAAGAAGTAATTTTTCTTCGTCAATTTCTTCCGGCTGGTCTTGAATAATTTCCTCTTCTTTTGCCGCGTCTTCAATTGTCGAAGACGTTTCATCCGGCACATCAGCGACGATTTTTTCAGTTACGAGTTGGAGATTTGCCGATAAAATATTGGCAATTTTATTTTCGGAAATCACACAATTCCAATTTTGACGAGAGAGAAATCCGCCGAACCAAAGAATGTAAAGAACTTGCCGCGTCAAATTTTCCGGCAATCCGCTAATTGTATCAATTTCGTCGAGCGTCAGTAATTTTCTTTCAAACCGCGATAAAATAAAGCCTTCGTGAGATTGAAGATCAAGGTGCAAAGGCAAATCGGATTTTAATTGAAATGATTCTTCACTTGATTTGAAACGATTTAAAACATAATCCGGCGCAAGACTTCGTGAAAAATCCAACAGTAATTTATGTAAATCAATCTCAAATTGCAGACCTTCTTTGATTCGTGCCAGCGAACTGAAAGTCCATTCGCCGGAAGTCCAACTTAAACAAAGTTTGATTATTTCTTCGATTTGTTTGTTTGTCAGTTTTTTTAAATCTTCTTGCAAAATAAAATTGTTTGCCAGCAAATTTGCGCCGAATTCCATATCGTTGGCAAAATTTGGCAAAGCAGCGAGTTGTTCTTTAAATATTTTTTTTTCGCGTAAGGCAATCGCAAAAAGACGATGTTGACGTAGATTTGAAACGGCAAAAACAACTTTGCCTTTACTTAGATAGATGATTATTTTCTGTTCATCACTGGCAAGTCGAAACGAGCCGCTCAAACTGGCTTCGGTCGTTTCAATCAAAAGTTCGGCGAGCGAATGTTCGCTCAAACTTCCGTTAATTTCGAGTTTTGTCTGGGAACTCATCGGAAAATAATAAAAACAAAGAGAAAAAAATGAATCAAGTTGATGGTTGTCAGAATTTCTAACCGCTTTCATCATATCAAATTAGCTTGTAAAATGTTAAGTAGAAAGTTATCAGTTAGAGAAAGGCGAAAACTTTTACAAAAATTATGCTTCATAATTTCGATTTAAACGGTGAAAAAATTCGTTTGTGGCAAAAGCCGGGCGAAACTTACGAACATATTTTGATGAAGGCACTCGGCTATGCAATGTTCGTGAAAAATTTTCCGTCGCTCGAAATCGAAACCAAAGTCGGTTTGCGTTATAAACCGGATTTAGTCGCCAAAAATGCAAAGGGAGAATTTCTTTTCTGGGGCGAGTGCGGATTGAATTCGATTCGCAAAACGAAATGGTTGTTGAAACATACGCGCACCGAAAAACTCGTTTTGTTTAAAATTGGCATCAACGAAACGCAACTAATTAAACAATTGCGTGTTGAAATTTATGAAAAATATCGTTCGCCGAATCGTCTGATTTTGATAAATTTTGTCAAAGATATTATCGGTTTGACCAATGGCAAAAAAATTGAGAAAGTTTCTCAAGATTGGTTTGCCGAATTCAAAGTTTGAAAATTAAAGTTGATGGAAAATAACACGATAAAAGTGCGCGAAGTCGAAGGATTTGAAGAGATTGACGCTTGCCTCGATTTACAGAGAAAAGTTTTCGGTTTTCCTGAATTGGAAGTTTCGCCGCGCCGCCATTTGATCGTTACAAAACAATCGGGCGGTTTTACGTTGGGCGCATTTGAAGGCGAAAAATTAATCGGTTTTGTTATTTCGGTTCCGGCATTTCGCGGGGAGAAACGCGCTTTTTATTCACATATGACGGCAGTTTTGCCCGAATATCAAAGTTACGGAATCGGCACAAAACTAAAATGGGCGCAGCGCGAACGGTCTTTAAAGGAAAACGTAAACTTTATAAAGTGGACATTTCAGCCGGTTTTAGTGCGAAATGCTTTCTTCAATCTCGAAAAACTCGGCGCGGTCATCCGCCAATATATTCCTAATTTTTACGGCACGGGATTTTCAAATTCCGGCGTTGAATCCGAACTCGACAGCGACCGCGTTTATGCCGATTGGGAACTTGAAAGCGAAAAAGTTGTTGCGCTTTCAAAAAACGAAATTTACGAGGAAAACGGCGAGATTATTAAATCAATCGAAATTCCGAAGGATTGGAATTCATTATTAAAATCAGATGGTGAAACAGCAAAAAAAGAGCAAGATCGCATAAAAAACGAATTTCAAAATGCCTTCGCCGAAGATTTGATCTGCAAAGGTTTCCGGCGCGACGAAGATCATCCGGCGTATTTATTTTTCAAAGCATAAATTTTTTCCCAAATGCAAATTTTCGACATCAATCCAGATATTCGCAAGGCGGAAACGCTTTCGTCCGAATTTTATACGGACGAAAAATATTTTAACGAATCAAAGGAAAAAATCTTTGCACGAAGCTGGCAATTGATTGGCACAAAAGACGAAATTGATAATCTCAAACCGCACACTATTTTGGAAGATTTCTTAAACGAACCGATTTTATTGACGAAAACAGTTGAAAAAATAAATTGTCTTTCAAACATCTGCACACATCGCGGAAATATTCTGGTCGAAAATAATTGCAAAGCAAACGGAATTCGCTGCAATTATCACGGCAGGCGATTTGATTTGGACGGCAAATTTCTCTCGATGCCGGAGTTTGAATCGGCGGAAAATTTTCCGACTGAAAAAGACAATTTACCTGAAATTCCTTTTGAAATATGGCAGAATTTTATTTTTGCTTCGCTAAATCCATTTGCCAAATTTGAAGAATTTATCGCAGAAATGAGCAAAAAACTCGAAGATTTCGACTTTAAAAATTTAAAGTTTTCAGCAGCAAAAGATTACGAAGTAAAAGCGCATTGGGCTTTATATTGCGAAAATTATCTCGAAGGTCTTCACATTCCGTTCGTACATAAATCTTTGAATGAAGAAATTGATTACGGAAGTTACAAGACGGAAACTTTTCGATATTCCATTTTGCAGACCGGATTTGATGAAAAAGGCGAAACTGCCGCTCAGTATTTTTTTGTTTTCCCGAATTTAATGTTTAATTTTTATCCGTGGGGAATTTCCGTAAACATCGTCAAACCGCTTGAAAAAGATTTGACAAAAGTTTCGTATCAAACCTTTGTAAATGATGAAACGAAACTAAATAAAGGCGCAGGCGCGGAATTAGAAACCGTCGAATTCGAAGATCAAGCGGTCGTTGAATCGGTGCAGAAAGGTATCAATTCTAGATTTTATGATAAGGGCAGATATTCGCCGACGAGGGAACAGGGAACACATCATTTTCATCGTTTGATCGCGGAATTTATGAGTTGATTTAGCGGTAATACTTCAGTTATACTTTGAACTATGAAAACAGCAATTTCAGTCCGTGATAATTTGTTTGAAAAAGTAGATAGCTATGCAAAGAAACACAAAATTTCGCGCAGTCAGGTGTTTACAGAGGCGGTTGAAGAGTATTTATTGAAGCGGGATGAACAAACCTTAATTGACCAGATCAATGCCGTTTGTGCCGAAGTTGACACTTCGCTCGACCCTTTTTGGAAACAAGCTCAAGCCAGAATTTTGGAGAAAGAAGAATGGTAAACGAACGCGGCGAAATCTGGTGGGCAGATTTACCTGCTCCGATTGGCTCAAGTCCCGGTTATGAGCGTCCAATTGTCATTACGCAAGCTAATTTTTTGAGCAAAACTAATATAAATACGATTATCGGTGCAGTCATTACAACCAAATTAAAGTTAGCTGAAATGCCGGGAAACGTCTTAATCGAGAAAAATCAAAGCGGATTGCCAAAAGATTCGGTTGTCAATGTAACGCAGATTGTCACGATTGATAAAACTCAACTTCTGGAATTTGTCGGCACACTTTCAGAACGCAAAATGGAACAAATTGATAAAGGTTTGCGCCTAGTCCTTTCATTATGATGAATCTTTTTGAAAACGCCGAAAACAACATAAGAACTGAAATCGAAAATCTTCGTGCCGAGATCAATCGGCACAACGAACTTTACTATCAAAAAAGCGAACCGGAAATTGCCGACGCTGAGTTTGATGCGCTTCTTGCGAAACTCAAAAAACTCGAAGAAGACAATCCTGAATTTATCACGTCCGATTCGCCGACGCAGAAAGTTGGCGGCAGAGCCGAAGGTTTTGCGCCTTTTCGACATCTCGTGCCGATGATGAGTTTGGATAACTCGTATAGTTTGGAAGATTTGCGAAAGTTTGACGAACGATGCCGGAAACTTGCTGACGGGCGAGAATTTGATTACGTTGCTGAACTTAAAATTGATGGTCTTTCTATTTCCCTACATTACGAAAATGGAATCTTGATCGCCGGCGCAACGCGCGGTGACGGCGTTGTCGGCGACGATGTTTTGAATAATGTGAAAACAATTCGCACAATTCCACTAGGACTCAAAAAAGCGTTTGCGGAAAGAATCGAAGTGCGCGGCGAAGTTTTTATGGCGCGTTCGGTTTTTGAAGAAATTAATGCCGAGTTAGAAATGCAGGGCGAAAAAACTTACGCAAATCCGCGCAATTTCGCTTCGGGAACTTTAAGGCAATTAGATTCCACAATCGTTGCTTCGCGCAGACTCGATATGTTTCCGTATGACGTTTTGAGCGGCAATCAAAAGGCTTTTGAGACACACTGGAAAAATTTTGAATTTTTGAAAAGTCAAGGTTTTAACGTAAATCCAAATGTTTGTCTGTGCGAAAATATAGAAAAAGTCATCGAATTTGTCGAGCAGATGCAGGAAAAACGCGACGCGCTCGATTACGAAATTGACGGTGTTGTAGTAAAGGTAAATTCGACGCAATTGCAGGACGAATTCGGCGCGACATCAAAAGCACCTCGTTGGGCGATTGCTTACAAATATCCGGCGATGCAGGCGACGACGCAACTCGAAGCGATAAATATCCAAGTCGGACGAACCGGCGCATTAACTCCTGTTGCATATCTAAAACCTGTTCTGCTTGCCGGAACGACGGTTTCGCGTGCTTCGCTTCACAATGAAGATGAAATTAAGCGTTTGAATTTAAAGATCGGCGATTGGGTTTTGATCGAAAAATCGGGCGAAATTATCCCGCAGGTTTTGCAAATAATTGAATCGAAAAGAACGGGCGACGAAACCGAATATGAATTTCCGAAAAAATGTCCGGTTTGCGAAACTGAAGTCGTGCGTCCCGAAGGCGAAGCCGTTACGCGCTGTCCAAATGAAATTTGCCCCGCAAAGGTTAAAGCAAGAATCGGTTATTTTGCGATGCGAAAGGCAATGGACATCGAAGGTTTAGGCGATGTTCTGATCGAAAAACTCGTTGATCTCGGCATCGTCAAAACGGTTGCCGATCTTTATGATTTGCGCCTTGAAACGCTCTGTGGACTCGAACGAATAGCGGAAAAATCGGCGACAAATGTTTTAGACCAAATCGAATCAAGCAAACAGCGCGGATTGCAAAGATTGCTTTTCGGTCTGGATATTCGGCACGTCGGCGAACGATATTCAAAAATCTTGGCAAAACATTTCCGTTCAATTGATAAGTTAGCTTTAGCAAGCGTCGAAGAATTAGACGACATTCACGAAATCGGTCTGGCAGTCGCCGTTTCGGTTAATAACTTTTTCCAAAATCCGCGAAATCAAGAAGTTATAGAAAGATTGAAAAATTCCGACATAAAAATGGAAATTGACGGCGACGCAGCAGATGAACTAGACGAAAATTTCAACGGCAAAACCTTTGTTCTCACCGGAAAACTCGAACAATTCACACGCGACGACGCTTCAAAAATTATCGAAACAAAAGGCGGTAGAGTTTCAAGTTCGGTCAGCAAAAAAACCGATTACGTCGTCGCCGGAAGCGATGCCGGATCGAAACTCACTAAAGCCGAATCTTTGGGCGTGAAAGTTTTGAGCGAAGATGAATTTAGGGAAATGATGAATTAAGGATTGTGTCCCATCACGAGAAAATTATTCATTTCCACGACATTAAATGAGTTAAAAAGTTTCAAAGCAGTTTCAAAATTTTGCTCGAACAAACTCAACAGTTCTTTGTTGACAATGTTGCCCGTCGTAATCATCAAAAGTTTCTGCGGCTTGCCCGTCAAAATATAGAGTTTCAGAAAATCGCTGTCTTTCGTAACAACAACTCGGTTTTCCTTGTCGGCAATATCGGCGATATTTAAATCTTCGGTTTGGTTCGCTTTCGGCAGATCGCTCGTGTGAATCGCATCAAAACCTTGTTCAAATAACCAAGTCTTCAAGCGATAAGGTAATTGTGCATCAACAATAAATTTCATCACGCTGCGATAATTTTATTAATCGAATTTACCTTGACCAATTTGCTGGCAAATAAAAGACACGCGTGTAAATCTTCCTTTTCGAGATCGGGATAATCTTCTAAAAGTTCTTCCGTAGTCATTCCCGCGCTCATCAAATCGAGCATAGTTTCAACCGGATAACGCATATTTCTAATCGTCGGTTTGCCGAAACAGACATTCGGATTGAGCGTGATTCTTTTTAATAAATCGTTTTCCATAGTTGATAAAATATCATAAAACCGAGAAAGATTTTTTGAAAAGTTTGAGTATTATTTTTTGAGTTTTCTGGAAATTGCATTAATAAATTGATTCAATTCGCTCACGCCCAATAATTTGGCGGTGATTAGAAATGTGATTGCGCCTAACCCGACCGGGACGAAAACTTCGATCAATTTGTTTGAGAAGCCTTTTACGCCGAGTTGATTGGCTAAGAAATGATAGCTGAAATAGGCGACGGCGGACATAATTGCCGACGCGATGGCGATTTTGATGAACGATGCGAGGATTTCTCTACCATTGATGTGTGAGATGCGTTTTTTCATCATTAGCGCGAGGGCGAAGAAGTTGACGAGCGCGACGCAAGATGTGGCGAGTGCGACTCCGATGTGTCCGTAACCGTCGGGATATTCAGGCGAAACTCCGTAATTTGAAAATAATTCCATAAAGAAATAACAGGCAACAAAATTTACGGCGATCGAGCAAACTCCTATTATCATCGGGATTTTTGCATCATCAAGTGCATAAAATGCGGGCGAGAGAATTTTGATCGCTGCGTAGCCCGTCAATCCGACTGAATATGCGGCGAGCGCGTAAGCAGTCATTGGAACGTCTGCGGCGGTGAATGCGCCGCGTTCGTAGATTAATCGAATGATCGGTTCGCCCAAAACAACAAGTCCGCAGGCGGAAGGTAAGGTTAAGAGAAAGACTAGTTTTATTGAATTGGCAAGCGTATTGCGGAATTCGCCGAAATTTTTCTGGCTTGCCATTCTGGAAAGAACGGGAATTGAAGCTGTGCCGATCGCTACACCGAAAACTCCGATTGGGAACTGCATCAAACGAAACGCGTAGCCGAGCCACGAAACGCCGCCGTTGATGTCTGTGACAAAATACGTGTTGACCAAAACATTGATCTGCACGGCAGAAGTTCCGATGATTGCAGGAGCCATTAATCGTCCGACTTTTCGCACGCCTTCGTCGGCAAAACTTAAAATCGGTGAAAATCGGAATCCTATCCTCAAAAGCGATGGAACTTGCATCAAAAATTGAGACAAACCCGCAATGAGAGTTCCGATTGACATTCCGATTATTGCCCATTGCGCCGCGTCGCTCGGAAATTCTGTTTTGCCGGATTTTTCCCAACCGCCGCCGCTTAACCAATATGCAATGCCGAGTCCTAAAAAAATCGAAACGATATTAAAAACCGTCGAAGCCGAAGCCGGAACGCCGAAATTTCCTTTGGTATTCAAAACCCCCATTGCCAGTGCCGCCATTGCTACGAACAAAATATACGGAAACATTATGCGCGTCAGAAGCGTCGCAAGCGCGGCTTTTTCGGGCGAAAATCCATCGGCGATCAATCCGACGATTTGGGGCGAGAAAATGATTCCAATAATCGTAATTATACTTAAAATAACAATTAACGCATTTAAGACAAGACTGGCGAGTTTCCACGCTTCTTCTTCGCTTTTTAAAATCTGATAATCGGTAAAAACTTTGACAAAAGCGGCAGAAAGTGCGCCTTCGGCGAAAAGATCGCGCAATACATTCGGAATGCGAAACGCAACTTGAAAAGCGTCATTTAAAATGCCCGCACCGAAAAAGTTCGCAAAAACCATTTCGCGCACTAAACCTAAAATGCGTGAAAACATTACGGCAATTGAAACGATTCCGGCTGATCTGGCGACGCTCGTTTGTTTCGTCGTAGATTTCTCGGCATTTATTTCTTCGTTAATTGAAGGTTCGGCAAGTTCTTCGGGAGTTTCTTTTGACGGAGTTGTGTTTTCGAGTTCGTTCATTGTGCTTATTCCAAACAATGAAGTTTGCATTTTTGAGGATTGATTTTCAAGTTGAAAAACAAAAAGGAAGCAAGAAATTACCTGCTTCCTTTTGACTGAAAATTTTTGAAGAATTTATTTAATCAACTTTTCGTTCCCGCTGATTCGGATAAATAACCCGCGAAGTAGCGAGGCGTGTATCAATCGGAATATGAGCGTAGCCGAGCGAATCTGCGCCGCCGAGTTGACCTTGCACTGTTGCTACGAAATAGTTTTGAAAACTACGGAAACGAGCTACACTGCCGCGTTGATTAAAAATTACAAAAAGAACTTTGCCGCTTTTTGTTTGAAATTCTCCGGCAAGAGTGCTGACTCCGCCATCGGTTCTGCCGAGAGTTCCGGTTTTTCCGACGACACTTCCGCGTGCAAAATCGCTGTCAAATCTTCCTTCGAGCGTTCCTTTGTCAACTCCGGCAACCGGCATAATATCGGCAAAAGTCATATTAAATTTGGATAAAGTTTCCCGAAGCGAACGCAGAAGTTTCATCATTGCGCGGGGCGTTACGCGGTTCACACCGAGTCCGCTCGAAGATGCCAAAATGAAATCCTGGGGTTCGACCTGCGCGTTTAATTGAACGATTCTGGCGACGGCATACGAACCCCCGAGCATATCGCCCAAATGTTCCGCCAAAAAATTGTTTGAATAGCAAAGCGTTGCTTTGACGATTGAACGCATCGGTGCGGATTCGTGCGAAAACAAAAGTTTTGCCGTATTCGGAACAGTCTGAACATAAGTTGAACCGGTAATTGAAACACTCGGAATATTCGTTACCTGAGTTGATTTTCCCGAATTAAAAAGATAGTTGTTCCACGAGCGGGTTGCCGCCGCCGAACGTTTTGAAGCATCTAGAGTCGAATAGAAACTGCTTCCCGAATGCAGTGCCGATCCGCTGAAATTCATTACGAAATCGCCGGTGACAACCAAATCACCCGTTACGCTTCTGATTCCCATCCGGTTTAATTCATTAGCGATAGAAACGCTGTGTTCGTAATTAAAAATCGGATCGCGCCCTGAAATATAAAGATTTCCGTAAAGCGTTCCGGTCGCGTTGTCAACTTGTCCGTCCGTCCAAACATTGGTCGGAAAACGATAATCGGGACCAAATGTTTTCAACACCGCATAAGCCGTGGCAATTTTTACATTTGAAGCCGGATTAAAGGATTCATCCGCATTGGTATCGAGAACAGTCTGACCGTCCAAACTTTCCATTAAAACGCCTGAATAGCCCGGAATTTCAACATCTGCCAACATTGGAATTGATGTTTTTCGGGCAATTGCCATCGAACTTCCGGTTTTGGCGACAAGCGGAGTCGGCGAAGGTTTTACAGTCGTCGGATTTGATTTTTCGTTGGTTTTATCGGTGGTAACGACAATCGGCTGTAACAAAGGTCTGGTTTGTGCAAAACCCGAAATTGTCATCGAACCGATCAACAACGCAAAGGCGACAAATAGCTGAAGGGTTTTATTCTTGTGGATTCTATTCATATTTTTCGTTTATTGTTTGTGATGCGGTAGTCTTCCCGTTCGGTCTAAATAGGGAATACTCCAAAGATTATACCACAACAATTACAACATTTTTCAAGTTCGGAAACTTTTTTTGCTTTCCGCTTGTTCATCCGGCAAATTGGATGAAAGTTTTTTTAATTTGGATGTAAGCATTTAGAATCGCTTATAGGTACAATCCTATTTGCTTATACTACAAAAATTGCGAAAAGGGAAGTTTTTCTAGAAAAAACTTTAATATAAGGTAATTTTTTTGAATTCGAAATTAAACTCGTTGAAAAATTAATTAGGATGCGGTCCGACAATTTTATTGACAATGTTCTTTTAAAAACTAATAATACTATAAGTAAAATCAATAGTTTCGTGAAAAAAGATAAAGAACCCGTAACAATCGAAAAGATAATAAAAACTCACGCCGAAAGAAGAGAAGAAATTCGCGCACGGCTTGCAGAATTTCAGGATATTTGGAAAAACGGGAGTGATGAACGTCTCTGGGAAGAGATGGTTTTTTGTTTTTTTACGGGCGGATGTTCGGCAAAAATGGGACTTCGCTCGATTGAAGCCGTCAGACCGCTTCTTCAAGACGGAACGCATTCCGAATTGACAAACGCTCTGCTCGGACGGCATCGTTATCCGAATGCACGCGCCGGATATATCGTGGCTTCACGCTCATTTTTAACGGAACATTGCGGAATGCAGATTCGTAACAAATTGGAAAGTTTTGAAAATGATCTGGAAAGACGCGATTGGCTTGTTAAGGAAAAAGGCATAAAAGGCTTGGGCTATAAGGAAGCGAGCCATTTTTTGAGAAACATCGGTTTGAAAGGCTACGCAATTTTGGACAAGCACGTTTTACGGAGTATGGCGGAGTTAGAAATAATTTCCGACCCCAAGCCACCAAATACGCGTTTGAAGTATCTAACGGGTGAAACAGCTTTAAAGAAACTTGCAAACCAATTAGAAATTGATTTCGATGAATTAGACCTTGTTCTTTGGTCTATGAAAACGGGAGAAATTTTAAAGTGAAGAAGTTTAAAAGTGAAAAGGTGAAAAAGTTTTTTCGTTGGATGATGAAAGAATTTTTTACTTAATTCACGAACTTTAATGAATTAATTATAAAACTTATGTGAAACTTGCCGCAGATGAAAAGGAGGAAAATTATTATGAAATTTAGAAATTTATTATTTGGTATTATTCAAATTCCTTTTCACAAAAAGCGTCTGATCGGTTTGGTCTTGTTGATGATAATGTTTGTATCGGCAATCGCGTTGGCAGGCGACGACGTTCAGCAAACTGATACAGAAGACACCCGCGAATTAATCAAGCGGGCGGAAAAACTAACGAAAAAAGGCGAAATTGCGGAAGCCGAAAAGATTCTGCGCCGTATCTTGAAAACCAATCCCAAAGAACCTCGCACCAAACTTTCACTAGCCTATGTTTTACTCAAACAAAAGAACATCGGAGAATCTTACGAACTGGCTTTTGATGTAGCGAAAGCCGATCCTAAAAACTCATATGCCTTTGCCATTTTGGGCGGAACACTCTTGAGTTCCGGCGAGTTTGAAAATGCAAAATTGGCTTTTAATAATTCATTATATCTAAACAGGAAAGAATCGTTAGCGTGGGCGGGACTCGGAATGCTCGATTTTTATGAAAATCGAATCACCGATAGCTTGAGTGCCTTGCGGGAAGCAGTTTATTATAATCCGAACGAGCCGGATTTTATTTTTGCACTCGGACAGGTTTCAGCGCGGGCGGAAAAATATAAAGAAGCTGCATCGGCGTATAGAAGATTTTTGCAGATTGCGCTTCAAAACGATGTTGAAAGACGCGACCGCATCCAAGGACTTATTAGATTTTTGGAATTTCTCGGAAATAAACAATCCCTGTATGAAATCGGCGGTGAAGATCAAACAACAGTTCCGATTGATTTGGTCGGAAATCGTCCGGTTATCAAATTGAAAATTAACAAAAATGATGAACCGTTAAATTTTGTTTTGGATACAGGTTCGGGAATTTCCGTGATTTCAAAGGAAACCGCGCAAAAATTAAAGATCAAGCCGATAACACGCGGCGGGTTAGCCAGAGCTTTGGGCGGCGACGGGAAATTTGAAATTGTTTACGGCTTTATAAATAGTGTCTATATCGGTGATGTGAAAGTCAGAAATGTTCCGGTTTATATCAGGGAATTTCACAACAGCGGTCATTCGGTTGACGGCTACATCGGAATTTCTCTGATTTCCAAATTTTTAACAACGGTTGATTACGGCGAATTGAGTTTTTCACTAATGAGAAAGAATTTAGCTGAAAAACGAGTTATTGACACCGAAGCCCTTTCATTACCGCTGAGGCTTACTTCGAGTGGTTTTTTGAGCGGTAAAGTTCAACTTGAAGGTGTTGAAAATCCTTTGAATTTTATAGTTGATACGGGCGCAAGCATTTCCGTGATTTCGGATGATTTAGCCAGTACGAAAGAAATCAGTCCATTTATTGCTGATGAAAAAATGCGTGTCATCGGCGCGGCGGGCATAACCGAGGATGTTTCGTCCTTTATGCTTCCGCGTGTTACTTTCGGCAGCCACAGTCGGAGTAAAATAAAAGCGGTTGCGCTTGATTTGGATATTATCAACGAGGCTTCCGGTTTTGAACAAGCCGGAATTTTAGGCGGTAATTTCTTAAAAGACTATCGTTTGACATTTGATTTTGAAAATTCCAAAGTAATATTTGTCCCGAATAAGAAATAGTTTCAGGCTTTAATTCGTAAGTTTCAGACTATTTCTATTCTGAAATTTAGAATTTAAAGTAATGAAACTTAGTTTATATTTAGAAACATCAGTCATCGGTGCATATCTTGATAACGGCGAACCTTTTCGGCGCGATTTGACGATTCGTTGGTGGGAACACGAACTTTCGGAATATCGCGCTTTTAGTTCGATTCTTGTTCGACGCGAGATCGAAAAAATCTCCGAACCGCATCGCACGGGTTATTTAAAACTAATCAAACCGTTGGAGAATCTCGATTTATCGGAAGAAGTCGCAATTTTAGCCGAAGGTTATATTTCACGCGGCATTTTTCACCGCAAATATCTGTCGGACGCGATTCACGTTGCGCTTGCCTCATTTCACAAAATTGATTATCTCGTAACGTGGAATTTTGGACATCTCGCAAATGTTCGCAAACAAGCGCGAATTCGACTGTTCAATACTGCCGCCGGTTTTTTCGCGCCCGTTATCGTAACGCCCGAATTTCTCGTTCACAGTTAGCAAATTTTTTACTCGTTAAGCAAGCGGTCTTTGACCGCGTTTTAGATAAACTTCAAGGTTTTCGCGGTCAAAGACCACTTGCTTAACGATAAAGTGAGGTAGTTTGATTACAAAAAGAATTTAAGTTAAATATTCTGCATTTGACGATTAACGATTAACAAATAACAATGAACAATAGAAATGTATCGTCGTCCAATATTTTTAGAGGTTTTGCTTAAAATTCGTCAGGAAATGGCGCGTGAAGCCGATTATGATGTAGATTTGTTCGCGGAAATGGTTCGCGGTGGTAAATTTTCAAAAACTACCGAAAGTTTCGATTTAGCCGAAGATCAAAAAACTGAACAGAAACCGAAAAAGATAAAACCCCGAAAGTAAAATTATGGAAATAGCGTTTGATGCAATCGGCATCGAATTTTCAAATAAAAACGCATTTAATGCGCTTGCCGAAGATGTCGGCAAGCGCGGTGAGATTTCGCGTCTGAAACGCAAAAGCGGCGTTCTTCACGGACGTTGCCTGAAACTCGGTGAAGGTTTGGAAATCTGGAACGTGCTTTATGAATCCGGCACAGGCGAAGTTTTTGCCAATTGCCGTCCGGGATTTCGGGCGCGTTATCCGCAGGAAATTTCCCCCTGGATTTTGACTGAATTCGACGAAGACGGCGAAGCCGTAATTCACGGTTTTATGGAAACGGGTGAAACCGAAGTTTTGTTTGAATTGCAAAATTTAACCGAAGTCGGAACGCTGATTTTAGAACAAAACTCAATAAAAGTCGGATTGTGCGGTTTATCTCACCGGGCAGAAGTTTTTAATAAACAGCAGAGATTGTTCTGGCAATCTTATGATGAAGCAACCTTAAACATAATAGCCGATGAAAATATCTGGAGTCTGTGCGGCAGGGTTTTAGCGTTTGACGCAATCCGCAATCCGCTTTCGGGCGGTGAACTTTATTGGATTTATCTCGACACCGGCAAACTGAAACTCGAAGTGTTGGTCGGCAAACGCAAGATCAAAGGCGCGAAATTAAAAGTCGGTTCGTATCTCAAAGCAGACGTTTGGTTGCAGGGACATATTTTAAATAAATTTGATTTTCGCTCAACTTACGAAGGAGTTGATCTATCTTATCGAACAGTTGATTTTTGGAAGAAATTCAAGCGATTAAACTAGAAATTTATAAAAACCCGTTTTTAAATGCGAAGCTATCTATATTCGGTTTTAATCATAACTTTCCTGTGGCTGGCGGCGGGAACATACTTTTTTAACGAATATTGGATGCACCGTTACGATGACTTAATAATCATACAGGCAAAGGTTTATAAACTCGATCCCGATTTGGTTTGGGGTGTGATTTACGAAGAAACGTATTTCAGCGCGTGGAAAATCGGCGCGGCGGAAGAAGTCGGTTTAATGCAGGTAACACCGACGGTTGCACGTGAATGGGCAAAAGCGACGGGATTTCAGGAATTTGAAAAACGCGCCGCCGATGATGTCGTCAGGTTTCTGAGCGAGCCGCAAAGAAATATTCAAGTCGGATGTTGGTATCTGGAAACTTCGCGCGAAAAATACCGAGATTTTCCGGCGGAAAATGCAATGACGCTTGCCGCGTATAATGCCGGGGCAAGCCGCGTAACAGAATGGAGCAAATCGAAAGAACAAGCCGCACAAATGAGCGAACAGGAATTTATCAATAATATTGATATTGCCTCCACAAAATCTTATGTAACTTCGATTTTGGAAAGATACAGAGCCGCAAAAGCCAAAAATTACGGCATCGAAATGCAGAAGAAGTAAATTTTTACGGAACGCGAACTTCAGTTCGCCACACATATTTTTCCCAACTTATTAGCGAACTGAAGTTCGCGTTCCGTTTTTGAAACTCTATGAAAATTCTTTCCGCTCGATACGTTTTGCCGATTTCATCCGCACAAATTGAAAACGGTGCGATTGCGATTGAAAAAGATAAAATCGTCGCCGTCGGAAAAACCTCAGAACTAACCGAAAGATTTCCCGAAACAGAGCGCGAAGACTTCGGCGAAGCAGTTTTGATGCCGGGATTTATTAATTGTCATTCGCATCTCGAAATTACCGCGATGCGCGGATTTCTTGATGATTCGGACGGCGATTTTTATTCGTGGTTGATGAATTTAACGAAAACCCGCGCCGAAATTTTAACTGAAGAAGATGTAAAAACATCGGCAACTTTTGGCGCACTCGAAGGCGCACGCGCCGGCGTAACTTGTTTCGGCGACATCGGACGTTTAGGCAAAGCCGGATTTGAAGCGTTAAAAACAAATGGTTTACGCGGGATTTTGTTTCAAGAAACCGAATTTTCGCCGAAAGAGGAAACCGCCGGTGAAGATTTTGAAAAGTTAAAAGAAAAATTTTACGAACTTAAAGAATCTGAAAACGAACTCGTCAAAGTCGGAATCTCGCCGCATTCGCCTTATACTGTGAGCCGAAAATTATTTGAAAAAATTACGGAATTCGCGCTTGCCGAAAATGTGAAAATTACAATTCACGCTGCTGAATCTGATTATGAAGATGATTTTTTGAAAGCCGGAACAGGATTTTTCGCCGGAATGTATGAAAGATTCGGCATAAATTGGAACGCGCCGAAAATGTCTTCGGTCGAATATCTCGAAAATATCGGCGTTTTTCGTGCGAAACCACTTCTCGCGCACTGCGTCAAAGTTTCCGAAAAGGATATAAATTTAATCGCCGAAAGTTATTCAAAAATCGCACATTGTCCGAAATCCAATGCCAAATTCGGACACGGAATTGCGCCGTTTGAAAGGTTTTTGGAAGAAAAAATCAGCGTCGGTTTTGGTAGCGATTCAATGGCGAGCAATAACACCTGCGACATTTTGGAAGAAGCCCGTTTTGCCACGCTTTTGGCGCGAACACGCGACGAAAAAAAGGAATTTTTGAATGCGAAAAAAATCATCGAGACGGCAACTCTCGGCAGCGCAAACGCGCTCGGTTTAGAAAATGAAATCGGCTCAATCGAAGCCGGAAAACAAGCCGATATAATTGCAATTTCATTAAATAATGTCGCGCAAATTCCGGTTCACGATGTTTATAATACTTTGCTTTTTGCGTCAAACGCGCGGGACGTAAAAATGACGATGGTTGCGGGTGAGGAAATTTATCGTGATAATATTGCACGACGGGTTGATGAAAGTGATTTGAAAGCAAAAATGAGAGAAATCGCCCGAAAAATGAAGGTGTAAATTTATGAAAAATTATAAACTTTTGTTGGTTTTGGCATTATTGATTTTTGTTACAGTCGGAGCGCAGAGCGATTGTGATAAATCCAAAGTTTCAAATAAAAAGCAGACGAATAAAATGGAAAATTCAAATAAACCAATGCCCGAAAAACCTGTTTCAACGCCCGAAAAAAACGATATGAAAACGCTTGCCGAAGGTTCAAACGGAAAAATGGAACAGCCTTTTATTTTCGTTGCGCGGACAAAGGAAACCTACGCAAAACTGCAAACAATGACAGAAAATTTGCCTTCCGTTTCGGAAATTGATTTCAAAAAATCAGCAGTCGTCGCGGCGTTCGCCGGAACGAAAAACACGGGCGGTTTTTCGGTTACATTTGATAAAATCGGTGATGAAATTTCAATTAAAATTCTTTCTCCGCCCGAAGGTGCAATGGTCACAGAAGCATTGACGATGCCTTACAAAGTCGCTCTTGTTCCCGTCGAAGAAGAAGAAGCTTTGACGCTTAATTTGTCAGAAAACTGGAAAAACGCGGCTCAAACTTACAAAATTTCGTCAGGCGAAATGTCCGTTTCCGGTGGATTTACGGGACGCGAAACCAAATTTGAACCGCAAGGCACGATTGAAGTTTTAACATCGAACGACGTTGTAACTTTGATTTTTAATTTAACCGGAAAAGGAAATGATAAAAAATTAAACGAGATCGCTTCGGGAAACTTAAAAAGCGGAAAAGCCGATTTATCGCGCCTCGAAGCCGGAAATTTCCTCGACCGACCGCATCCGCCGCTCATCGTCAGCGGAACAATTTCAGCCGAAAAGCTTGTCCTCACATTTGAACCCGGAAAACGCGATTACGTCGTCAACGACGGCTTTGAAGGACGCGGGAAATTGGAAGCGGAAAAAGTGAAATAATATCAATCAGATGCAAGACAAAAAAGATGGCTTGAACCTATCAAGCCATCTTTTTTGTCTTTAAATATTTATCTGACATAAACATTCGGAATCGGAATATCTCCCGTTGTTCCAAATGTAACTGATGTAGAACCGGCGGTTGATCTTTGCAAATACCAAGTGCCGTTTGATGGTCTGAAAACTGCTAAATCAGATTTTCCATCTCCGTCATAATCGCCCGGCGACGGAATATCTCCCGTTGTGCCGAACGGGACTGAATAGAATGAAAAATTTTCACTTCTCAAGACGAACCACTCGCCCGAAGATGGTCTGAAGAAAGCGATGTCGGTTTTGCCGTCGCCAGTGTAATCGGCTTGCACGGTTTTATCTGAAGATGTGCCGAAAGTCGTCACGATCAATCCTGCTTGACTTCGGTTTATCCACCATTGACCGTTTGACGGGCGATAAATCCCGATGTCGGCTTTATTGTCGCCGTCATAATCCGCCGCAATTGGTAAATCTCCGGTTGTCCCGAATTTTGTGATGGTTGTTCCGCCGGGACTTCTAACATACCAATTTTGATTTGATGGACGAAAAACGGCAATATCAGTCCTGCCGTCGCCATCGTAATCTGCCGGCACGGGAATATCGTTTGGAAAACCGAAAAGCAAAACACTAACCGTGTTAGTCGTGCTATTCAGGATATACCAAACGCCGTCTTCGGCACGATAAACGGCAACATCCGTTCTGCCGTCGCCGTCGTAATCCGCCGGAACGAGTTTATCGGTTGATAAGCCGAACTGAATTTGCGCGTTGCCCTGTGTCGAACGGTTAAAATACCAAGTTCCGTTTGACGGACGAAAAACGGAAAGATCGGTGCTTCCGTCGGCATCAAAATCAGGAAAATTATTCCGCGAAGCCGGCGGACATAGATTCGGCATTACAATTACCTGATTCTCGGTTGGTTCTTTAACAACAATCAAATCGGTTGCGCCGTTTTGATTAAAGTCGAAAGTGCGAAGCCGTTCCGTATCATTCTGACCGGGACTGAGGTTAAATCCGGTGCCAAATGTTCCCGCGCCATTGTTTAATAAAATGGAAAGAGAGTTGTTGATGCTTTGATTTCCAATAGCAAGGTCAGGTATGTTATCGCTGTTAAAATCACCGGATATTATGGTTTGTGAAAAATTACCGCCAGTTGGAAACGGACTACCGGCTGAGGTGCTGAAAGTTCCGTCGCCAAAGCCGAGATGAATGGAAACATTACTATTGCTGGACCCCCTGTTCACAATAACAACATCTTGCTTACCGTCACGGTTAAAATCATTTACAGCAAGGTCCGATACAACCGCTGATGATATTGGAGGCGGGCTTGAAAAAGTAAAATTTCCGGTGCTTAATCTAATTGGGGCTACTCTTGTGCTGTCTAAAGCGGATGTGAAATCCAAAAGACCATCATTGTTAAAATCTGTAACTGTTATGCTTTTGGAATAACCTATTCCTCCAAGATCAACGTTGATTGCCGCACTAAAACTTCCGTTGCCAAGTCCGGGAAGGATTAAAGCTGCTCGAAAAGTTTTCAAAATAATATCTTTATTGCCGTCATTATTGAAATCTCCAATTGAGATTGAATTTGCATCGTCAGCATTAAAGGCAGTCGGCGCATTAAAACCGCCGTTGGCATTTCCCAACAAGATAGCTACTTCTAAATTGTTATTCCCGGTCGCTACAAGATCAAGTCTTCCATCGTTATTAAAATCTCCGGTTGCTAAATCATAACCCGAACCCGACGTAAAAGCAGTATATTGAACTCCGGTTGAAGCAAAAACACCATTGCCGTTTCCCGAAAAAACTTCGATGGTAACAGATGGCGAACCACTTGTGTTACTTTTTAGAATCGCAATGTCAATCGTTCCGTTGCGGTCAAAATCGCCGGAAGCGGCGGCGACCGGACGGGTTACATTTAAGACAATCGGAAGTCCGAATTGTGGTGTTTGACAGACGGCTTTGACTTTGACGGTTGCGGAAAATATGAACGCTATTCCAACTATTAAAGCTAGAAAATTAAGCGAATTGAAAACTTTGCCAAAGTTTTTTGGAAACTCCTGAAAGAATTTTTGCTTTGATGTTACTGAAAGATTTTGTTTTTTCATTTTATTTTTCTCCTATCAAGTTTTATGAAAAAGCCTGAGCTTTTTGCGTAAATTGTTTGTTTGCCGATGCTTGAATGCGAAGGCTCTCCGATAAACGACCGGAAGCCTGAAAAAAATTGAGGTGAGGATGAGAAACTATTTCTATGTTTCGGATTTATTTTCCGACTCCGATTTCGATCTTGTTGCCGGACAGACCGACGATATTTACCCGCAGAGTTCCGAAACTCGTTTCCGCAATTGCGTCCGCCAGTTTTTCGGCATCGCCGTTGAACTGGACATCAATTCGGGCGACGTTTCCGGTTAATTTTTTCTCGACATTCTGGACTCCGTTCATTCCCGCTAATTTATCGGTGAATTTTTTAAGTTGAACGTAACTGATGCCGGAAATCATTATTTCGATTGGCGATGCCGTAACTGAAGTTGTCGAACCGCCTGACGATGTTGAACTTGCTAAAGTTATTTGCGAAATCTGGCAAATTTGCGTGATAAAATAATCAGCCCATTGCGAACCGGCGTTTCGCAAGGCGGCTTTAGCAGAAACGAATTCGGCGATGTCCAAGCCCGAACCGAATTTACCGTCCGTCGCCAAAATTCTGGCGTTGTCGGTCTTTATTGCTCTTGCTTCAACCCGCGCACGAGTGGAAAATAGTTTTCCTTCACGTCCGGCAAATTCGCTGAAGGCTTCACCGATAATAATGATGTCCGCGCCGAACTCTGCGCCTAAACTTGCCGCTGCTTGTGGATTCTTGAGCGCGGTCAAAACCTTTTCGCGGTCGCGGATCGCCGCCACTTGTTTTTGGTCAACGACAAAGAAACCTTTTTCGACAAGTTTTTTGATTATCTCCGTTTCACCTGCGGGGTCGGGAATTTTCTGTGTAATGTGTATTTCCGGGATAACAACCATAATTCGCGGAGCTTTTGCGCCGACAATTTGTGAGCAATTAACGATGGAATTACCTGTTGATTCACTAATCGAATTCGATAGTGGAGTTGCTGTTCCGATGCGTTTAATAAGTTCCGCGAGAACTTCTTCAATTGATTTTCCGAGCGCGTCCTGCATCGCTTTGCTTTTAAAACCTCCGGTAATCGTTCCTTTTTTTGCGCCGCCGATGCCATTACCTGTTTTTTCAAATGATTCCGACAGAATAATTTCGCCCGTTGTCGAGTTGACAACCCGCAAGCTGAACATCACGGCTGCCTCATAGTTTGCAACCCCAAAAGCGATAGGTTGTTTGTCTTCTCTAAATTCCGTCACGTCGCCCAACACCAAAAACTGCGCTCCGATTTTCTTACCGATAGCCGCCGCCGTTGCCGGATCAATCGAGCCTTTGAGTGCTTCTATTTGTTCTATTTCAGCCGCTTTTGCGCCGGTTGATCGGTCAACCACTGTAAAACGATTGCTTTTGACAAGAGCGTTAATAAGCAAACTGCTTAAATTACGTCCTGCGCCGTAACTGGCATTGCCGGTAGTAGCGAATTCGGTAACGGCAATGCTCGGTTTGCGTGTTCCTTCCGTCTGCGAAAAGATGTTGAGAGTTGAGATCAGACAATAAAAAGTGATAAGAAAGATAGTTTTGGTTTTGCCGATAATTTGTGTTTTCATAATTTTTCTCCTGAGAAATATTCAAAAATGTTTTGTAGAAATATGGTTAGTAAAAAGATGCGCCGACTCATCAGTTTCAGAAACAGAATTTGCACAAAAGCGAATCGTGTTTTTCCTGAAGCGAGTTGTTCTGCATGAGTTTTTCATCAATTGATTTGCATAGATAAGCAAAACTTTGCTTGTTTTTCTCTAACAGGGTTTTATTAGAAGTTATATCTGTTTTTAGTTTGCCGACGGCTTTTTCTTCCGCATCAATCTGAGTTCCGTAATATAAAATTTTTGACGTAACATCGGCACATTCTTCATAGTTTGAGAAGCAGTAAATAGCTCCGACAATACCGATTACGGCAAGAACCGATTTTGTATCGTCATCGAGATTTTTATCTAAAACACTAGCCGCACCGCCACCCGCAGCTATCACGGCTACCGTCGCCATTTTGTGTTCCAAGATATATTCAGACAAACTATCCTGTAATTTTGTGTGCCGCTTGATACTTTCCTGCAAATTTTGCATCTGACTATTTATTTCGGAAGAAAGCGACTCGATATTTTGCGACATTTGGGTGTGTTGGGATTTCAGACTGACTATTTGAGACTCAACCTCATTTTTCTGTTTGAGCAATGAAACTCTTTCGTCTTTATGGGTATCGCACCCGCTAAAAAGCGATGCGGTAAATAATGTGATTACAAGAACTAAATTTTTTTTATTTTTATAAAACATAGTGAATATCCTCAAAAGATTATGGTTAAAGCGGGAATTATTTCGTTTGATCCGACTTTAACTTGTAAATTATTTAACTGCTTCATAAGAAAATTCGGCGCGTGTCTTTCCTTCGCCGAACAATGCGCCGAGAAAGGTCGGTTCGGTGAAGATAAATTCGATTTCCATTTCATCATCCGAATCGAAATTGACGGTTTTTTCCCGGTAAAACTGTCCTTCCGGCGTGTAAAGTTTGGCTTTCACACGAACTTTTCCAGCTGTTCCTTTGTTTCTCAGTAAAACTGTGTATTTGATTGAATAATCGTCTTCGCCATCTGTTTTGACGACGGTTTCGCTCACCTTTTGAGCCAACACTTCAAGCCTTGTGCAGCCGCTTGAAACAAGAGCGACGGTTAAAATTAAAGTGATTAGTAAAATTGATGAAAGTTTTGTTTTTTTCATTTGTTTATCTCTTAAATTTCTGCCTTCATAACCTTAACGTCAGCCGGATGGTCAATTTTTAGTAAGTTTGTCAAAAAAAATGAAAAAAGTTGCAAAAAAGACAGTGTTACGGTGTATTTTTAGTAGTTTGGAGAATAATTAACCGAGAATCATTTAATAAATTTCTTGGATTTAGAGAGAGAATTGAAATATTTTTTCCAAGTTAGTAAAAAAACTATAATCCCAAAACGTATTTAAAATGAAAGCGGAATTTTTAAACTAATTTCCGTGAAGTGTATGGAAAATGAAAAAACGAATTTCAGAAGTCGGAAAGCGACATATTTACAACTATGAGCCTTACATTAAAAGAACGACTGCACGGATTTTTTCTCGGTGACGATTCGGCTTGGGACAATATTGTCAGCGAATTTTATGACTCGATGATTGATACTTTTATCAGGCGATTCAGAAATTTATCATTTGCCGAAGTCGAAGATGTGGTCGCCGGTTGGTTTGTCGAGCAATTTTCCGAGATTTACGAAGCAAGAAATCGTGCGGAAATCGAAGGAAAAACGAAAAAACTCTCTGCACAGGAAATCGCCGATAAAAAGATCGAATATTGCGAAGAGCGGTTCGGATATGATTTTGATAAATCTTTTAAGAGTTGGTTATGGGTTGTGCTGAATCGCAAGCTGATTGATTATTGGCGTGTAAAAACAAGACGCAACGAATCCGATGTCGGTGAGGAAAATCCGGGCGATAAATGGGACGGGATGAGCGATGCCGAAGCGCAGGTGTTAATGACGGAATTCAAAAAATTCTTAATTCCGTCATTAAGCGAAAAAGAACGGCTTTATTTTCAAATTTGGGACAGATTCGGCTGGAATCTTGACGGACAAAATATCCGCGAGATTTTCATCAAACATTTTAAGGAAGATTTCAGCAATTCTGCCATCACGATTTTCAAGCAGGGATTTATGCGGAATTGCTATTTGACTCTGATCCGAATCGAATATGATATTGCCCGTTTGAAAGAAAAAATCCGCCGTTCTATGGGGAAAAATGAAAATGAATACACATTTTCTGACAATATGATGAACATTATCTGGATTGTTTTTTATGAAAATGTAGAACCGCGGGAAATATCGAGGCAAAAAATTTCCCCTGATTTGTGGGAAGAATGGGAAAAATTAAAGCAGAGAAAAAATAAACAAAAACAGATATTAATTGCCGCCTATCGGTATTTTCGGACTAAAAACCCGCCTCCCGAATTTTGCAATGTCATCGAACTTTTTGCTAAAGACATATTCGGCGGCGAAATAAGAAGATTATTTTTTGAAGAATAAAGCGTTAAGTAACAAAAATGAACAACAAAGAAACAGATAAAGAAGTGGAAAATCAAGCCCCCGACGCTGACGACGAACGGTTTTGGGACGATTTCAGCCGCGAATTGTGGTTTATGTTTAAGAAATCGGAAGATTTTTCCGACATCGAAACGGAAAATCAGATGTTTGAAGACATCGGCGAAACGGTCGAAACCGTGAAACCTGAATTAACGCCGAATTCGCGCGAAAACTGTCTGATTTTTGCTCGATGCGCCGAAATCGGACAAAAACATTCGGAGATTTCTGGTGATGAAAGACTTCATTTGCAAGATTGCCGATTTTGCGCGCGGCGCATCGAAAAATTCGGCGAATTGCCGGAACTCGTTTCGGTTGAAAATACTTCTGCACAAGCCGTTGAAAATCTACCGAAAATATCTTGGTGGTCAAATATTCTTTTATACTTAAACACGCTTTTTAGCCAAATTACGGGAAACCTCGTTTTTGCAAGTTTAGCGACTATTGCCATATTCGGATTGGCAATAATTATTTTCCTGTTAAATTTCGACAGATCAGGTCAGGAAACCGTTTCAATTACCGAGCCGACCAAAAACACTCCGTTGCCTGAGATTTCAAAAACGCTCGCCAATGAAGTTTTGGAAACCGGTTCAAATAATCAAACTTCGATAAATTCGCCCGTTAATAATTCAAAGAATTTGCCGGAAAAAACAAAAGAAACTGCGCCGAATTCAAATTCCGGTGAATTGCAATCTTCCGAAAATAAAGTTGTCGAGTTGGCGTTTCTTTCAAATAATGAACGCGAAGCCGTCCGCGAATCTTTGCAGGTCGGGAGAATTCAGATTTCTAAGGATTTGGCATTGCTTAAAGAAAATCCGATTCTTCGGGGAAATGAAAAAATCACCGTGCCGCAAATTTCGCCGAAAGATGAAGCAACGCTGGGAAATCGTCCGGTTTTGCGTTGGGAAAGTCTTGAAAATTATGAATATAAAATAATTATTCTCGATCAAGGTTTAAAAAAGATTGCAGAATCCGGCGTTTTATCGCAAAATAGTTTGCAAATAGAAAAACCTATACCTGCCGGTTTTTATTTTTGGAAGGTTTTAGCCCGAAAACAAGGTGCGGCAGAATTTGAACAAACGGAAAACAAAGCTTTTTTCAAAATCGTCGGTGAAGCAGAAAAGTCACGAATTGAAAAAGCGAAAAAACTAACCAAATCAAATTTGGTAACAGCCGTTCTTTATGCCCGCGCCGGACTTCTCCGCGAAGCCGAACGCGAATTAAACGCCGAATTAAAGAAAAATCCCGATTCGGTAAAAGCCCGAAAAATGTTAGAACAAGTTCGCCGATGGCGGAATAAATAAACCTTATTTCGGCGGATTTGATTCTTGACTTTAGGAGATGGCGATGCTGTGTCAACAAATTACTCACGAGTTTTTTTTAATCAAATCTTTTTTAACAATCATTTTTTTATCTCTTGTCGTTTTCGGACAAAACACGCCGAACGATGAAACGTGCAAATCTCTTGATGATCAACCGATTGAACGTCAAATGAGTGGCGCGGAAACACATTGTTACCGAATTGATTTGCAGAAAGGTCAATTTCTTCAAGTCAAGGTCGAGCAAAAAGGGCTTGATGTTGCGCTAAAATTCTATGATTCAAAGAACGAATTAATTACCGAAATTGACAGCCCGAACGGAACAAAAGGATTTGAAGTTTTACCTTTGGTAGCTTCTGAAACGGGCGTTTATAAACTCGAGATCAGCAGTTCGGAAGTTGACACACCGAAAGGTGATTATGTTATTTTGCGGGACGCACTGCGAATCGCCACGGAACAAGATCGTCAGAAATTTGAGGCTCAACAGGCTTTTGCTCAAGGGAAAAATTCTACTTCGCCGCCGGATGCTTTAAAATTATTTCAAAAAGCGGCTGAGTTATTTCAAAAAGTAAACGATAAGAAAGGCTCGGCAGACTCATTTACCGAGGTGGGTTTTACAGCAATCAGTTTAGGTAACGGAAGTGTGGCTTTGATAGGTTTTGAAAAAGCACTGATGCTTTACAAAGAAATTTCAGACCGGCGCGAAACGGCGAAAACCATAAAATATATCGGATATGTTTATTTTCTTTCCGGCAATTCCGCAAAAGCTCTCGAAAACTATGAAGAAGCCGTGCCGCTTTTTCATAGTTCCGACATCGAAGATAAAGCCGACACGCTCGAAGCCATCGGTAATATTTATTCGAGAATGTCTATCTATTCAAAAGCTCTCGAAAACTATCAGCAAGCCTTACCACTTTTTAGATCTGTTTTAAGTGTGAAAGGAGAATCCGATACGCTCAACAATATCGGCGTGGTTTATTTGGAATTGGGACAAAAACAAAAAGCTCTCGAAACTTTTACTCAACAGTTGGATTTTCTCAGAAAAAATAAACTTAAACAAAATGAAGTCGTTGTTTTGAATAATATCGGCAGAGCGTTTGATGAATTGGGAAATAAGGAAAAAGCCCTTGAAAATTTCAATCTCGCTTTATCAACTGTTGAAAATAAACAGGGAAAAGCCTCGATTTTATTAAGCATCGGCAAAGTTTATCTCGATTCGGGCGACAAACAAAAGGCTTTTGAAAGTTTTAATCAATCTTTAGAGATTTTCAAAGAAATTGGCGATAAATTCGGAGAAAGTGCAGTAACAAACGCTATCGGCAGATACTTTTCCAATCAAAATGACAAACAAAAAGCCCTCGAATATTACAATCTTGCCTTAAAACTTCAAAAAAGTTTCGGGTTTCAGAATGGAGAAGCAAAAACTTTTGCCAATTTGATGGCAACTTGGCAATCGTTGAATAATCGTCGTCTGGCAATTTTTTACGGAAAACAGTCAATTAATGTATTTCAGCAGATTCGCGCCGATATTCAAAATCTTGAGGGAGAATCGCAACGTGCATTTATCAAATCGGTAGAAAATGTTTACCGTAATCTTGCCGCGCTTCTGATTGACGAAGAACGAATCGAGGAAGCGCAGGAAGTTTTGAGTTTGCTCAAAGGAGAGGAATTTTATCAATACACGCGGCGCAGTTCCGATAATGTGCCGGATGCAATTCGCCAACTCGAATTAAATGCGGAAGAAACAGAAACTGCGACCAAAGCCAAAGAATTAAACGACAAATTTATGGCAGCATCAAAGCAGATTTTCAAACTCGAAGATGAAAAGCTCAAACAAACGCTTACGCCGGAAAAGGAAGCGGAATTGCAAAAACTGCAAAATGTATCAGCCGAATTTAATGCCGGATATGACAAATTTCTGCAAAATTTAGCGGTAAAATTTTCTCAGCCGGTTAAAATAAAACCCGCCGAATTATCAAACTCTCAAACAAAAATGTGGCAGAAAAAACTCGCCGGATTCGGTCAGGAAACTGTTTTGCTGACGACGCTGGTTGCAGGGGATAAATATTACGTCATTATAACTACGCCGACGACACAGATTGCGCGAAAGTCTGATCTCAAACAAGCCGATTTGAACGAGAAAATTGGAAATTTGCGGGAAATTTTAGAAAATCCGCGAACGAATCCGATGGCGGCAACGCAGGAACTTTATCAAATTTTGGTAAAACCCGTCGAGGCGGATTTGACGCAGTTGAATGCTAAAACACTTCTTTGGTCGCTTGACGGCGCATTGCGGTATGTCCCGTTTGCCGCGCTTCACGACGGGAAAAAATATCTGGTCGAAAAATACACGAATGCCATCGTTACGCTGGCGCAACCGCCGCAAGATTTTTCTGATTCGCCGACTAAGTGGCGGGCTTTGGGCGCGGGAGTTTCAACCGGAAACGGCGAACTAAAGCCATTGCCGAATGTTCCTTCGGCATTAAAAACTATCGTCCGTGATGAGAGCGCGAAAGATCAAAAAGCGGAAACGGGAATTTTTGCCGGAAAACGCTTGCTCGACAAGGATTTTACACGGCTGAATTTAACTAACGCGCTCAATCAAAAATTTCAACTCGTGCATTTTGCCACGCACTTTGTTTTTAATCGGGGCAAAGATGTTGATTCATTTTTGCTACTTGGCGGCGGCGATAAGTTGAATCTTGCCGAACTGCGGACAAACAAGCTATTTGATTTTACGGGCGTGGATTTATTAACACTTTCGGCGTGTGAAACCGCCCGTGCCGGATTAGATGCGGACGGCGTAGAGATTGAGAGTTTCGGTGTAATCACCCAAAAACGCGGCGCAAAAACAGTTCTTGCGACACTTTGGTCAATTGCCGATAATGCTACGCCGGAGTTAATGGAAGAATTTTATCGCCAATATCAAGCCGGAAACGGTCTGATTTCAAAAGCGGAAGCCTTGCGCCAAGCCCAGATTACGCTTTTGAAAAAACGCAAAACAAATAAAAATTTCACACATCCGGCGTATTGGTCGCCGTTTATAGTTTTGGGTGAATGGCGTTGATTATATCGAATTATTTGGAAATAATTTTTCCCGCCAATGAGAAAAAACATACCAGTAAACGAATAAATTTACGATAATCACAAAAACAGCGAGTGAAATGTGAAGCCAGCGACCGATGTTGATATACATGATCGCCGTTATGTAATACTCGATAAATCCGCCTTCGTAGCCCGCTTCACCGCCGAGTTCTCTGAGCCAAATTTCAAGATATGTGAGCGGACAAACCCATTGAAACCATTGAACCAAAAACGCCCAGATGACTGCCGGAAAATGTAGAAATAAGACTTTGCGTGAGCGCAGTGCGAGAAGTCCGCCGAATACTGCGAAAAGTACAAAGCAGAAATGAAATATCAAAATGCCGTCTGCTAAGATTCGATATAACATTTTACAAATTGCCGGGAGCGCAGGTTGCCAACCTGCATCGTCGCGCCAGCGGCGAAATGACGTTCGATTAGAATAAACTTTATTTAAAGCACGGGCTTTTTCGCGCCCGACGCGCTTATGCAGATTGACAACCTGCGCTTCCGGAGAAGAAATTTAATTACCTTCTTTATTCTCCAAACTTTTTTGAAGTTCGCTCAGTAATTGATTTGTTGTCCATTCTTTTCCGGCATAAATTTTTGAAACTTTACCGTCCGGCGCAACGACGATTGTGCGGAGCGAATGATTAAATTGCGCTTTGTCCTTTGCATCAACTTCGTAAAGCAAACCGAAATAATCGGCGATCTCTTTTATTTGTTTGTCCGGTCCGGTGGCAAGCTGCCAAACGGTAAAATCAGGTTTTGCGTCTTTTCCAAGATAACCTTGACCGTATTGTTTTAGCTTTTCGGGCGTGTCATTTTCGGGATCGAACGAAATGCTCAAAAGACGGATTTTGTCTTTTAATTCCGCATTATTATTTAATTGAATCGCCAGATCAGAAAAGTTTTTCGACATTAAAATGCAGTATTCCGGCAGAGGACAACGCGAATATATAAACGTGATTGCCAGAGCTTTGCCTTTGAAATCTTGGGGCGAAATCTTCTTGCCATCCTGATTTGTCAAAGTAAAATTCGGAATTTCCTTACCAATTTGCGCGAAATTTTCATTGATTGGCGGCGCAGATTGATTCGGATTCGGCGCGGCGACAATCGCAATTTTTTCCAGCCAATACTTGCCGTTTGCATCGTCAACGACCAAATCGGCGCGAATTTGCGAGCCTTTCGTTAAATCTTCCCAAACCCATTCTTCACGAATCGGAAAATCCATCGTCATCGCCTCCATATAACCGGGAATTTCATCGTGTTTGATCGAAGCTTTTTTGTTTTCTTTATCAACGGCAAGAACTTCGCCTCTCAAATCATAGCGTTTTGCTTCTGCCGAAGCGGTTTGAGTTTCGGTTTTTTGACACGCTGTAAAAAGTAAAATCGAAAGTAAAAATAAAACTGTAAATTTTAAACGCATAATTATATTTCCTGAAAAATAAAAAGTTTTCTCAATTTTGCGCGAAATAATTATCTAAAGCAAATTCAAAATGGAACGCGAACTGATGATCTTTGAAAAATAAATATGAGAAAAACAATTGAAGCCTTTTAGCTGGGAGCGCACGCATCCTTGCGTGCTGAGTGCGATAGCACGAATAAGCCTTTGCTTGAAAAAAGTTTTAAAGCAATAAAGGATTTCACGCCGTTTTTCAAACGACGTGGCACGCAAGGATGCGTGCGCTCCCAGCATACAAATTTAATTTTCAAAGACCATAGGTTTGCGTTCCGGTCAATTTTTAGATTTCAAATTTTCATCATAAATAATCTGATAAATCCGATAATTTTGCATCACTTTATAAACGTAATCCTTGCTTTGCGCGTAGAGGATTTCGGGAACATATCTGTCCGCGTCGTTTGAATTTGAACGCGCATACCAACGCGCCATATTGTCTTCGCCGCCGTTGTAGCTTGCAGCGACGGCTTGCGGTTGGTCGGGGAATTGATGGAAAAGATTCGATAAATATTGTGAGCCGAAGGCAATTGCGGTCGGCGGATGATATAAATCGTCTTGTTTAAAATTGGTTTTGTCGAGTTCAAAAGCGATTTGATTTGAGGTCGTTGAAATAAACTGCATCAAACCGCGAGCCGCTGAAACCGATTTTACGTCGGCGCGATAGCGTGATTCTTGCCGCATAACCGAAAGCACAAAAAGCGGATCAACCGAGCGCGGCGCGGCAAATTTCAAAAGCGAATCCGAATAAGGCGCGGGATAAAGCAGTTCGATCTGTCCGCGCGGAATCAGTTCGATCTGATAATCGTCGGGAATTTTTCGCCAGAGCGGTTCGATATATGCGACGGCGCGATACGCCATATCGCCGCGTTTATAATAAACGGCTAAAGTGTATTTTTGGTCTTTGTTTTCCTGCTCACTGCCGACCGCTGACTGCCAAGCGGTTTCCAGTTCCGGCGTTCCTTCATCGTAAAGTCCCAAAAATAATAGTTCGTCAGCAATAGTTTGATGAAAATTTTCAGATGATTTTCGACTTTCCTGTAAAACTTCCCTGCGTCCGAATTCCAAAAGTATTGGATCGGGAATTGTCTTATATTCGGGCAAAATTGAATAAGTTTGACGCAAAACGCTCAATAAACTTTCCTTTAAAGACACGGATTCATTATTATTTTGAGCGTCGCTTAAAAGACGGAGAGCCGATTGCGCGGCTTGTTTGATGGATTCGGCATTTTGCGTGGTAATCGGCTGAGTTGTTTCAATCCGTAAAGGATAAAATTTTTGCTTTACAATGTCGGAAGTTTTTGCATCATTTGCCAACATTCGTAATTTCTCGTTTGCCCGCCAGCCGTAATATGATTTGCGCCCGTCGGGAATCGAAAGATATGCGTCAATCGCTTCATCATAACGGCTAAGCTGTTCTAAAACATAGCCTTTTAAGAATTTAATTTCTTCCTTATTTGTTCCGCCGGAAACTGTTTCGCCGCCCAAATTTTCAAAAGAATTCAAAGAATCCAAATCTTCCAACGCTTTTTGCCAATCCTTTTGCGAAATGTTAATTCGCGCCTGAGCGAAAATGGCGATGGCTTCGGGCAATTTTCCTTTAAATGCCTCGCGGATTTTTGCCGTCCATTTCAGTGCATTGACCGTTTCGCCTTTGTCGCGCAAAACGTCCACGATATTAAAATAAGCACGGGATAAATTTTCGTCCGTAGGATATTTATCAATATAATTTTCATACCGCGAAATTGCTTCCTTTGTTTTGTTGACGCGGGAATATGCCGATGCTGATTGATTAAGAGCATCTTGCGAATACGAATTGTCGGGAAATTCGGCTCGAATTCGTTCAAACCAATCCGTCGCTTTGCTGAAATTTCTTTCCTGCACAAAACCGCGCCCGATTTGATACATTGCAAACGGCACATTCGGATTTTTCGGAAAATCGGCGATCAATCCCTGATAATGCAGACGCGCATTGTCAAAATCGCGGTTAAATTGATAAATTGTCGCGCGTTTGATGTGTTCTTTGTCGGTCAAATACGGCGCGGTTTTTCCGAAATTTTCTTCTCCGACATCGAGTTTGTCGAGTCCGCGAACTCCTTCAAGCGCAAAATCATCGGGTTGCGCCGGATTCGGAAGTTCATCAACCAATTTACTAAAAACTGTCCGCGCTTGGGCATTTTTTCTGTTTTGCAAATACGACTTTCCGAGCAAAACGAGATTTTCGCGCGTTCGCGCATCGTTTTTCGTCAAATTTCCGAATGTTTCGTTTGGCGAAAGTGTTGGAAGAGAAATCTTTTCGCTTATTTTCACTTCGCCGGAATTTACATTTGAACGCAAAGCCGCAATTGCCGAATCATAATCCTTGCTTTCAAAATAACTTCGTGCAATTCGCGCATTTGCCGCATCGCCGATCAAACTTTCCGGTGTATTTGCCAAAAGTTCGTGCAAATACATTCTTTCCAAAAAAAGATTTCCCGTCGAGCGCGAAATTTCCGCCAAATGCCAGAGCGCGTATTCCATCAAAACCGAATCGCGATTTACAACAGACAGATAATTCGCCGCCGCATTTGCCAGATCGCCTTGTTTTTCCGAAAGACGCGCCAAAAGATAATCGTAATTATTTATCTCGAAAATCTTTCTATCGGTTTGTCGCAAATTTTGCAGTTCATTTATGGCAGTTTGATAATCTCTGTTTTCGACCGAGTTGCGAATCTTTTTGTGCGTTTCGTTAAAGTTTTGCGCTGAAACGCTGATGAAAAAAAATAGTAGAAATAAAAAGGCAAGTTTTTTCATAAAGCAAATTGAAATCACAGTTTAAAACGATTTGAAAATATAGGTCATCGTGTGGCGAAATCGTTAAATTCATTGTAACCTAATTGCATTATTAAACAATTATGAAGACAAAAATGAGTGAAAAAACAGCAGAGATTTTAAGCGGAAAAGAGATTGCCGAAGCGATAAAAAGGGAAGTTGCGGAAGAAGTTAAAAAACTCGAAGTCGAATACGGTTTTCGTCCGGCATTGACGGTCGTGCGCGTCGGCGAAGATAAAGCGTCTGAAGTTTATGTCGGAAATAAGGTGAAAACTTCAAAAGAACTCGGAATAATTTCTGAACAAAAGCATTTGCCCGACACAACTTCTCAAGAAGAACTTTTGAAAATCGTTGGAGAATTAAACGAAGACGAAAATATTGACGGAATTTTGGTGCAATTGCCTTTGCCGAAACATATTAACGAAAATCTTGTTTTGGAAAAGATAAATCCTGAAAAGGATGTTGACGGTTTCCACGCAATAAACGTCGGTCATCTGTCGCAGGGAATTGACGCACTCGTGCCTTGCACACCCGCTGGAGTTATCGAAATCTTAAAGCGTTCGGGAGTTGAAATTTCAGGAAAACACGCTGTTATCGTCGGCAGAAGCAACATCGTCGGCAAACCGATGGCGCAATTGCTTTTACAGGAAAATGCGACCGTAACGATCTGTCATTCGCGCACACAGAATTTGCCGGAAATTACAAAACAAGCCGATATCTTAGTTGCCGCCATCGGACGCGCCGGATTTATTCGCGGCGAACATATAAAGAAAGGCGCAACGGTCGTTGATGTCGGAATCAATAATTTTTCAGACATAAATTCTGCCGCTGAAATGTTCGGCGAAGATGAACTTGAAAAGCGTCTGAAAACA
>JBBSAX010000016.1:0-39410 GCA_038251885.1 Pyrinomonadales bacterium
GAGATTCGGAAAACCGATTGAAGTCATTTCCAAAGCATATTGCGGCGTAATTTTGAAAATTTTCGCTTTGAAAACATCATCGTAATCGAGATTTTTAAAACCCATAGATTTCACCTGATCTACAAATGAAGCGGTTATATCTAATGTTGTCGAAGCAAACAGTTTTTCGGTGCTGAGAGTGGAAAAACCGCGACTTTCCATTGCCGAGATAAAATTCCCGTTCGGCGTAAAGCGAAAAGTTCCCGAACCTTTTCCGCTTTGAAATGTTCCTTCACATTCGATTGTTCCGGCTTCACGCGCTAAACGAAAATTAACTACAGAATTTGCACTTTCGACCTGCGCTTTTGTCAATCCCTGCAAATTTTCATAAGCGAAACTCGAGCCGTTGCCGTTGGTTCTGCCGTTTGAATTTTCATATCTGAAATTTAAGTAAATCTTGTTCGGATTATCTTTTTCTCTCCAATCAAAATTTCGATCACCATCTCGATCTTCGTCTTTGTCTTTATTTTTATCTTTGTTTTTCCAATTTGATGAATCTTCGGTAGTCCAAGTTCCTGTGATCGTGTTTTGAGCGACAATCACATACGAACCGATAACGATGATTATCAAAGCGCACGCACAGCGCATAAATGTTTGAATATTTTTTTCCATATCAATCTCCTAAAATTTTCGGTTGAATTTTTGTGTTCCTACTATGATTAACACCGCGTCCGTGCGATTTGTGACAAAAAAGTCAGAACCACCTGCGTGAGCGGGTGGGCAAACGATAAATACGAATTTATCTTGTAATTTAGGTTTTACCACCCACTTATGCAGGTGGTTCTGACGAAAATTATTCGGTTAATTTTTCAAACGCTGCATCGGTAAATTTGCAATGTCTTTCTTCTTCGTCAATCACAACGCCGTGTTTTTTGTAGAAATTGATTGCCGGCGTGTTCCAATCCAAAACCTGAAAATCCATCCGAACCGCGCCGAAATTTTTACCAATTTTTGCAATTTCTTTCAGCATTTTTTCGCCGATGCCGAATTTTCGATATTTTTCGGTAATGTAAATATCTTCAAGATAAATACTCTTCTGCCCGCGAAAACTCGAAAAATAAGGAAAAAAGATCGCGTAAGCAATCGGCGTTTCATCATCAAAAGCCATCAAACCTTCAACAAAAGCATTTTCGCCGAACATTGCATCATTTAATTTTTCTTCCGTAATTTCGAGTGAATCCGATAGATTTTCAAATTCTGCAAATTCGCGCATTAATTCGATAATCATGGAAATATCTTCGGACATAACTTTTCGGATAACAATCTGTTTTTCCATTGATACTTATCTCCAATTTCCGATCAAAACAAAAGGCGACCAAAAATACGGATGCGCGAACGGTGCGTTTTTATCGAATATAAACGTAGATTTTCCGGCGGTTTCGCTAAAATAATTATTTATTTTTTCAATATATTTCGCGTCTGGTTTTAGTTCGCCCGTGATAAAGGCTTTTTGGACTATTTGCATCGCTTCGGCTTTGGTCATTTGAGGATTTTCTTTTCGCAGACGGTAGAATTCACTCATTAAAAGCGGAGTGCTTTCATCAACGACCGCCCAGAGTGCTGCTAAGACCGCTTTGCCTCTTTTTGTTTGAATCACTTCGGCAAGCGAATCAATCTCCTTGCCGTTTGAATCGGCAGTAAAAGCCGTATCACAAGCCGAAAGTGTAACGAGTTCGACATCGCCGAAATTAAGTTCGGGCGAAGTTTTTAATTCTTTGAGCGTTAATATTTGTCCGTTGCCTAATAGTAAAAATGAATTTGCCCAATTGCTTCCGAGTTGAAAATGACTCGCAATATGAACCGCCGTATATTTCCGTTTACCGTCGGCATTTTTCGTTCCGAGAGACTCCGACAAACTTTTTATCGTAAAATCTTTATCCAAAAATCTTCTGCCTTCTAAAATACCTTTTTCGCCCGTCGCTTTTTCGTCGCGCACGATGTTGAAAAGTTCTTCTTTCGTGCCGGGAATCGAACTGAATTTAATCAATTCCTGCGTGTCGTCGGGATCGGCGACCGTTTGCGCTTCCGACACTCCAACGCCTAATGCCCGCCATTCCGTGTCGAGATCGGAAACATCATTTTTCGTCTGCGGCGTGGTGATGACGTTTCGATATTTTTCAACCAGATAAGTTTTCCCGTCCGGCGAAAGCGTCGCCAGAGGAATATATCGAAGCGTTCCGTCCAAAGACCAAACCAAAGTTTTAGCATTTGCCGCTTTCAAATCTTTTTCGATCGGCTTTATCAAAATGTCGTAAAGTTCCTTGCCCAAAGGTCGCGGATCAAGTTCTATCTTTTGCAAAGCCTCGCGGTATGCAAAAATTTTCTTGTTCAGATCGGCGGCGGAAATTTCCGTCTTGCCGTCAATCTGAACATTCGGCGTGGTCAGGATCACGCGATAACGATTTTCCGTTACAACCGTGTAAAGCGTTACAGTTCCATCGCCCCATTTTTTCAAATTCACCTGTAATTCACGGTCAAATTCGATCTCTTGCTTAGATTTTTCGCCGAATTCCGCGACCAATTCTTTTTCTAAAAACAACTTGAAAGCGGCATTCGCGTCCGCTATCTGTTTTTCGAGTTCTTCGTAACGCTTTTGCTCAATGTCGCTCAGTTCGTCTTTTCTTTTGTCGAGTTCCTCAAATTCACTGCCGATTTTTGCAATATTTTCAGATAAATCTGAATAACGCCCGATCAGCTTTTTTTCTTTTTCATTGAGCGAAACTCTCTGGTCTAAAGTCTTGATTTCATCTGAATCACGGCGGACAAAATCAAAATATTCTTCTTCTTTGAGCATCCGTAAAACCTGTTCCGCTTGAGCATAACGCCCGTCTGCTATCAGCAGATCAACCAATTGCCGATATGTGTGTTCAATAGTTTTAAGATATTTTTTTTGAATTTCAACATCAAGACTTTCAATTGATCGGCGGAGTTCTTGATATTTATTGACAGATTGTTTGCCGTAGAAAATTGCTAATTGATTATTACCAGCCAGATTCCATCCAAACATTAAATTATTCAGTGAGTTTGCTTCAAACATTGTATCTCCGATCGCTTTCTGAATGGCGAGAGCCAGATTGAGATAACCAAAACCTTTTTGATATTGTTTCAAATTGAAGTATTCATTTGCAATATTATTCAGCGTAACCGCTTCGCTGCCTCTGTGCTTGAATTTTCTGTGAAGTTCCAAGGCTTGAAAAAATATGTCCAGAGCCTTGCGGTTTTCACCTTTTTCGGAATATATCTGACCGATATTATTCAATGCAGTTGCTTGCCGGAATTTATCCCCGATATTTTCAAAAATAGCCAGTGATTGTTCATAAAAGTTTAGAGATTTCTGAAGTTCGTCCAAATCCTGATAAATTATGGCGATGTTATTAAGTGTTATCGCCTCGCCCGGTTTGTCGTCGAGTTCGCGTCTTAATTTTAATGATTGATTCAGATAATCGAGAGCCTTTTCGGTTTCGCCTAATTCTTGATAGATTTTACCGATGTTATTTAATATGCTTGCTTGTCCTCTTTTATTGTTTACGCTTTCCTTTAATTGAGGCGAAGTTCTGATTTTTAATGCCTGTTTGTGATAATCGAGAGCCTTGCCGATTTGTCCTAAATTTTTGTAAATAAAACCGATCGAATTTAATGTAACGGCTTCGCCATTTAGATCATCAGCTTTTTTTCGTAAAGGTAAGGATTTGAGCAAATAATCGAGAGCCTTTTGATTATCGCCAAGGTCTGCATATATCAATGCGACATTATTAATTGATCTTGCTTCCAATTCATAAAGAGAAAGTTCATTAAAAACTGTAATCGCCTTGAGATAAATATTTATCGCTTCGGTTTTTCTTCCCAAAGCGTTGTAAGAAAATCCCATTCCTAGAAGAGATGAAGCCGCATTTGCAGTATCTCCGGCTTCTCCGTAAAGTTCGCTGGATTTCTTAAATTTAGAATATGCTTCATTATATGATTCTGCCGTTCGTTTTTGAATCAATTCGATTCCTTCATCGTAAGCAATTTTAGCCTGAGCAAGTTTCGCATCATTATTCGGCTGACCGACGGCGATTGAAACAAAAATAAAAAACAATGCAAATGAAATTACAAAACTTCGCTTTATGTTTTGTGCGGTAAATTTATTCATAAATTCTACAACCTCTTTAGATTATAGAATAAAAGAAGTTGATAAAATTGCAGAAAAACTTTTAAGTCTAATTTATTCTGCGGACAAAAAATCTAAAAAAGCGTCGGTTGAATATTATTTTCTTTGCCTTTCGGTTTCAATTTCGCTTGCCTTTTTTCCCAACGCTCGCGTTTTGCTTTGGGTTCGAGTGAATTGTAAAAACATCCAACGCCGCGTTTTTCAAATTCTTCTTTCGTTCGTTTCATCGCCGTTTCGACAACTCTTTCATCGAGCCATTCGGGAAAATGTTTTTTGAACAAATCGTGCGTTAATTGCTTATGATTCATTGAAGCGATCCAAACTCGTTTCGTAATATATTTCGCAAATCTTTCCGCGTAATTTTCGGGATCAAGCGGCAAGATCGGCATACACGAAAGTCGCGTCTCGATTCCGGCTTCGTAATAAAGTTTCAATCCGCGCTCCCGTTCAATCAAACTCGGTGCTTTCGGCTCGAAAACTTTTTTCACATCGTCGCGGTCTGTGTGAATCGAATAACTGACCAAAACGCTCGTCTTTTTCGCCAGTTCCTGCAACAAAGGAATATCTCGCGCCACATCACGCGAAGTCCCGCGCGTCTGAACTTCCAATTCAAGCGGCGGATTCTCGATAAAAAACTCCAAAATCGGCGGCACGAGTTTTAATTTCCGCTCAATCGGCATATAAATATCTGTCGCATTCCCAAAATAAATTTTCGATTTCGTAACCTTGTCGCGCTCTTTGTGCAGAAGTTCGACGAGATTCGTCTTATAATCAACCCATTCGCCCCAACCTGTTTTGTCCCATTTCTCTTTCGTCCTGCCCGTAAAAAAATTCATCTTAATCGCCGAACAAAATTCACAGGCAAAAACACAGCCTTGATATGGATTGATGGCGATATTTTTCCCGTAAGTCGAACTTAAAGCATTTCGCGCGAGCATCGGTTTGAGAGTGAAAGACATTTGATTATTTTAGCAAATTTGTTTCTCTTTCGTTTTTTCCTCTTCGTTTCCGTAGAAAGATTAGCCGTGTGTGTTTTGTAGAGTTCAAAGAGAAAAACCATGCGATTGGCTGCTTGTGAACGGCTGCGGGCAGCGAGTTAGACTTTTGAAATGTTATTTTTTTACGGAAATTTAACTTCTTTTCTTGGAATGAAAAACCCTTTTATGCAGTTTAGGTTTCTTATGCAAATTTGAATGTGATTTTTAACTTGTATTCCCGCACCTTCAAACGCAGGTCCGCCTTCTGTGAAAATGCCTCTTACGGTATCGAAAGATTTTAACTCACTATATCCTTTTTCGCTTACGTTTTCTTTGATTTGTTCACTAATTTTTTGATGCAGATATTCTATTACAGCACAATCCAAGTTTCTCAAAACTAAATCGTGATGTGCATCTTTAGGTAAGTCTTTATTTTCAGGCAATGTCTTACCAATTTGTGAAAAGCTATTTTTCATCAATTGGTAATATGTGGAAACAATCTCTATAAAAGCCGAATCTGTAAAATCCAAACAATAATCTAACTGATAAATTACGCCAACTACAGATGACGTTTTAATTTTTCCTCTGGATTTTTTATCTTCTGCCCATTGCAATGCTCTTTGGAAGTTGTTTTCCCAAATGTAAAAGCCATTACCAAGCCAATCGAAAGTTTCTTCGCTTTTTCTTACTTTATCAGGACTAATCACCAATTGATCTCTGGTTGCTTCATCACAGCCGTGAAAACCTATCATTAAATTGGGTCTTTTATCGTATAAGCTCATTTAGAAACAACGACTCTTCTCAGATTAGAATATTGTTCCGTAAAATTTTCTTTTTTAGTAAGAATTTTGGCAGACTGTAGCGTTGATATAATTTGTGACCTATCTTTTTTTTCTTTTTCAATTTTTTTGGCTAGTGAAGTCAGTAATTTTACTTGATTGTTTTTCATATTATTCTCTTAATTTACAGCTTAAACTCCCGCTTTCATATTTTACACAGTTTAGAATTAATTTGCACTACAAACTTCACTCGATCTGACTTTCGGGGCGCATAGTCGTTTGCTTTATACAAAAAATTCATAACTCGAAAGTCCGAAAAACTCCTGTAATTTTTTTGCGGTTTTCAAAGTTATCTGTCTTTTGCCGTTTAGAATTTCCGACACAACGCCTTCCGAACCGAAAACGGGAACCAAATCTTTTTGCTTCATTCCGCGATCTTCGAGAAAGAACTTTAAAATCTCATTCGGCGTAGAATCAGGAATCGGATATGCCTTTTCTTCAAAATCTTCGATTAAAAAAGTCAGAAGATCAAATAATTTATCTTCTTCAGGCGTAAAATTTTCAGCACCTTTATCAAACAATTTTTCGACAATTTTCAGATAACGCTCGTTTTCTTCTTCGGTTTTAATTCTCTGCGGCAAAACATCCGATAAAAGTTCGCCGTATTTAACTGTATTTATTTGCATTTTATCAACACTCCGCTTTCCATTTATCTTTATCGTATTCCTTATGAGTTAAAACAAATTTCGTATAAATCTTTTGCTTCAAAAATTCGATTTTTACGATCAGCCTGTATTTGTTTCCGCCGATATTAAAGACTGTGCAACGCCCGACCAAATCGGCGTGAGGGAAATCTTCTCTGATTTCAGCTAAATTTTGCCAATTAGATTTTTGAGCTACATTGAACCAATTCAACAAAGATGTTTCCGCATCTTTGTTATCTTGCCAAAAATCTCTCAATATTCTTTTGCTGATTATGTGCATCGTTCTCCAAACACAAATCTTCTCAAAAACGCGAACAATCGTCAATTAAAATTCGCATTTTTGAGAAGATTTGTAAAATTATTGAATTTGTTCAATTACTCATTCCAAGCAATCTGACTTCTAAGGCGCATAATCGTTTTGTCTTTGCCGAGTTGCTCCATTGCGGCGAGCATCGAAGGTCCGACCATTTGACCTGTTAAAAGAACTCGTGCGCCGTTTAAGATAACGCCGACTTTTGTGTCTTTTTCTTCGCAGAATTTTTGGACGACTTCGTAAATCGGATCGTGCGACCAATCTTCGAGTGTTTCAAATCTTTCGGCTAATTCGGGAAGCCATTGCTGTAAATCAGGATGCTTTTTAAGGTTTTTTTCAATTGCTTTTTGGTCAAAATCAAAATCTTCGCTGAAAAAAGCGCGTCCTTGCCCCGAAAAATCTTTGAGCGTGTAAAATCTTTCGCGGATTAGATTAACGGTTTTTGCAAACCATTCGGCATCGTCGTCGTCATATTCTTCGCGCCAGAGTTTTGCGGATTTTAATTCTTTGATGACGTGCGGAAGCAAATCTTCAAGCGGCAAAGTGCGGATATATTCAGCGTTCATCCAGATCGCTTTGTCGTCCGTCCAGCGTTTTTCATTGTTTGCGTCGAAATTAAAAGTCGCGTTCGAGCGGTGAATTCCGTCGAGCGAAAATTTCTCGGTCAATTCATCAAGCGTGTAAATTTCCTGTTCTTCTCCTGCCGACCAGCCGAGAAGCGCGAGAAAGTTGCGAAATGAGGCGGCTAAGAAACCTGCATCGCGGTAAGTCGTCATCGAAACGATTTCGCCGTGAATTCTTTTTGAAAGTTTTTTCCCGCCGGGAGCGAGAATCAACGGCAAATGCGCGAAACGCGGTGGAGTTTTGTCCAACGCCTCATAAATCAAAATCTGTTTGTGCGTGTTCGTCAGATGATCTTGACCACGAATAACATCGGTAATTTCCATTTCGATGTCGTCGCAAACAACCGCCAAGTTATAAAGTGGATGACCGTCAGAACGCAGTAAAACTAAGTCTTCGATCTCATCATAATCGCGTTCTTGCAAACCATAAACCGCATCTTCAAACGAAGTTTTTCCGCTCATCGCAATTTTCAGACGAATCGCAAACGGTTCGCCGGATTCGGCGCGTTTGTCGCTTTCGTCTTTCGGCAAATCACGATATTCATTATCGCGCATATTCTTTTCGCCTTGATTGGCGCGTGCTTTTGCGGCGATTTCTGCTTTTATATTTTTATCATTCGGTTCGGCTTTCGGCGTAAAATCACGATACGCTTTGCCTTCTTCTAACAATTTCAATGCGGTCACGCGATGTTTGTCGGCGTTGTCGGATTGAAAAACGATCTCTTCATCGTGCGAAAAACCGAGCCATTCCAAACCTTCTAGAATCGAGCGTGTTGATTCTTCCGTCGAACGCGCGATGTCCGTATCTTCAATTCTCAGCAAAAATTTTCCGCCGACGTTTCGGGCGTAAAGATAATTAAAAAGTGCGGTTCGGGCAGAACCAATATGTAAATAACCTGTCGGCGACGGCGCAAATCTTACTCTTGTTGTCATAATGTGGTCAGTTGTCAGTTGTCGGTTGTAAAAAATAAAGACTACAAATCGGCTGACATTTTAAAATATCGTGTAGAAATAATTATAGCCGATAATCAAAAATCATAAGTCAGGAAGAAAAATCTACTGACTACTGACTACTGACTACCGGCTACTTAAAAAAATGGCGGAGACGACAGGATTCGAACCTGTGGAGGGTTTTAACACCCTCAACGATTTAGCAAACCGCCGCTTTCAGCCGCTCAGCCACGTCTCCGTTCTGCAATTAATGCAAAAGTATTTTTCATTCTAGCAACGAAGCAAACTTTGTCAAGTTTAGCGCATCACATCAGACAAAGTTTTTAAATCTTTGCTTGACACGGTTGAGTTTTAGACACAAAATACACAATTAGTGCGTAGTTTGTCTTTGAATGTAAATTACAGTTTTTATTTAATGCGCTAAGTTTTTTAGCACTCCGAACAAAAAGTTCTCCCAAAAACTTGTTTGGCAGGAGGTCGCTTTTTCAAATGAATTCTTCAGTTTTGCCAAAAAAAAATCTTTTAAAGCCGATTTTAATTTTGCTGACCGCTTTTGCCGCAGTATTTATTTCTGCGTTTGAAACTGAGGCTAAAGTTGTAATTCAAAACAACGGCGGACTTGGGACTATTAAAGGAGTCGTGCGTGACAATTCGGGAAAACCGATTGCTAATGCGACCGTAGCATTTTTTCGCGTCGGCACTTCAAAACTCCTAAAACAAGTTTTGTCGAATTCCGAAGGAAGTTTTCTGGCAAAGATTGTGCCGGGAACATATTCGATTCTGGCGGTTGCCGAAGGTTTTAATCCGGTTTCATATTCGGAAGTTGAAGTAAATCGGTCGAAAGAATTGGTTTATAAATTTAATTTAGAACCTTCGGGCAAAGGCAATACTCTGCCTGAAAAGAAAGCTGAAAGAAACAGCTCAAAATATCCGATTCGGCAATCTGTTCTTCGACGTTCGATTTATCAGATTGACAATGGCGATGCGCCAATTGATGAAACCAAAGTTGACGAAAATTCAGTTGCAGATACCGATAAAACTGTTGAAGTTCCAACCGGAACCGAAGAAAAATCAAGCCGCAAAGGACAAACGGTAGTCGAAACATATTTTGCCGGTTCAGAAAGCGAAAAATACACAGGTCTTAATTTTGCAACTCTTTTACCTGTTACGGACAAGACTGAAGTTATTATCGCCGGACAAACCGGAACGGGCGAATCTGCTTCGAATCGTCTCGAAACTTCCGTAAAAGTTCGCGCAAACGAAGATCACAATTTACGCTTCAAAGGTTCGATCTCCAGTCTCGGCACGATAAAATCAAATCAGACGCAAGAATCGCTCGGACAATTTTCTTTTCAAGTACTTGATGAATGGAATGTGCGCGAAAGCATAATTTTAGTTTATGGTTTCGATTACTCGCGTTTTATCGGTGCGGGAAATGAATCCTCGATCAGTCCGCGATTCGGTTTGCAGTTCGATATAAATTCAAAAACCCGTTTTCGCACGGCTTATACGACCGCAACCGAAGAGCGAACATGGCAACGTGCGATTGACCTTGAAGGTTCGCAGCTTTTGTTTCGCGAACCCGTTTCATCACAAGATGTTGTAATCGAAAACAACAAACCGCAAATAAACAAAAGTCGTCGCCTCGAATTCGGTTTTGAGCGCGTTTTAGATAATAAATCAAATGTCGAAGCAAATGTATTTTTCGATGCGATCAACGGGCGCGGAGTCGGTTTGGATAATTTGCCGTTCGACGCTTTGAACGGCGAAGCATTCAGCGAATTTGTTGTCAATCAGCAAGGCAAAGCGCAAGGGCTGAGAGTAGTTTACACACGGCGGTTGAACGGAATGTTTAGCGCATCGGCGGGTTATGCCTTCGGCAATGGACAAAAACTTTCAGCCGAAGCCGTTTCAAATCCGGCAAACGCTTTTGAAAATGATTTTTTCCAAACTTTTGTCGGTGAATTCGATGCTGATTTGAACACCGGAACAAATGTTAAAACAATTTTCCGGCTATCTCCACAGGCGACTGTTTTTGCCATTGACCCGTTTGCCGGACGAATGGCAATTTATGATCCGGGTTTAAGTGTTTTGGTTACACAATCTTTACCGAATTGGGGATTACCGATTCGCGCCGAAGCGATTATTGATGCGCGAAATCTGTTTGATATTCAGTCAATTATCAACGGTGAAGAAGGAAGTTTGCGGCTCAATTCGCAAAGGCGAATTCTGCGCGGCGGAATTTCGGTTAGATTTTAACCTCAATGCAAAATCAAAATTCTAAAATCCAAAATCATAAACGTAAATGATTTTGGATTTTTTTGTTTCCGAAATCTCGGATTTTGATTGAAATTTTGTATGAAAAAATAACGCATTAGGCTTTTATAATAAAAAGAAACGCTTTATTCAGCTAAAAAATGATTCAAACCGATTAAGTTTCGGCTTGGAACAAATTTTGCCTCAAGAAAAATGGCAAAGTGCTTATTTAAGTGGTGAAAGGAAAAGTGCTGACAAGTTGGAGTTTAATTTGGCTTCTGGCAACCGTGATTTTTGTTGCCGGCGGCGCACTTAATTTGTATCAGCGAACTTATCACGATCTTCCTCCGACCGATGGCACAATCTGGACACAAAAATCTGACGGAATTTATGCCGAGAAGGTTTTACCCGGATTTGCGGCTTCGCGTGCCGGAATTTCGGTTGGCGACAAACTCATCGGTGTTAGTCTGAATGATGAAAAATTTGAAGAACTTGAATTGACATCGCCGAATGATGTGCAAATTTATCTCGAATCGGCAGGTGTCGGCGGCAGTATAAGTTATCTCTATCAACGTCCTTCATATTCATTTGCCAACAATTTTTACTATGCCGATCTGAAGAATTTAGATAATTTGCCGCGTTGGACGGCTTCGATAGTTTTTCTAACGTTGGTCGGTTTTATCTGGCTCGGAATCGGAATTTTTGTCTTATTCAAGCAAGGCAGCCGCTCACCGTTTGTTTTGCACTTTGCTACGGTTTGTTTGGCAGCATTTGTTTTTCAAGTCTATAAACCGCTTGGAATTGGAAAAGACTTTGATTTGGCAGTCAGTATTTTGGACGATATTGCCTTTGTCTTTTTTGTTCCGCTTTTTCTACATTTCTGTCTTCGCTATCCGGTGCGAAGCGAAGTTTTCGATGAAAAACCTTGGAAAACCTACGCGCTTTATGTTCCGGCAACTTTGATCTCGATCTCAAGTCTGGGACTCTCACTCTATTTTTATCTGATCCCGCAAGAATCAATTGTTGCGGGAATTTCCGCTTTAATTAGTAAATACGATCTTTTCGGAGTTTTATATACAAGCAGTTTTTACCATTTTGTCATCGGTATTTCGATTGGTTCCGGTGTTTTGTTGTGGCGTTTTTTCAAAAAACATCAGCAACCGCTTGTTCGTCAGCGTTTGAAATGGGCGATGTGGGGAACGATTACTGCTGTTGCTCCGATTTTAATTTTTCAGATTACAAAAGAGTTTATTTATCTGCCCGAAGATACATTTTCAAGCGCGTTGACGACACTGCCGCTCGCTTTGATTCCGCTTAGTTTCGGGCATTCGGTCGTGCGTTATCGCTTGATGGATGTTGATGTCGTCGTGCGTCGTGCGCTTGTTTATGCAATGACGACCGTAGCGATTGCGATGATGATCGGTGCGCTCGCACTCGGTTTGGTTTATCTCGCAGTCGGAAATAATCTTTCACCAACCGAAATAACACTTCGCGGTTTGATTGCAATCATTGCGATGGCGGGCATTGTTCTTCTTTCCGAGCCTTTGAAAAACTTTTTGCAGGAACGTGCCGAGCGTTTCTTTTACGGCGAACGCTATGATTTGCGAAACGGTCTGCTCGATTTCGGCAGGACGCTTTCGGCAACAACTGCGCTCGAACCGCTTCTTAATGCTTTAATGGAAAGATTGCGGCAGGTTTTGGACGTTGAAAAAGTTGCTGTTTTTATAGAAGACGAAAATTTACCCGAAGGCTACAAACTTGCAAAATCAAACGGTCTAAGCGAGCAATACAAAATTCCGAACGATTTCCGGCAGATGATCCGGCAAAAGTCTGCCGACAAAGGTATTGTTCGCGCCGACGAACTCGAACTTCTTGAAATTGAAACAACTAACGGAAACGGCATTAAACGTCAGGAACTACACTATTTCGTGCCGTGCGTCGTGCGCGGAAAAATGGTTGCCGTGATCGGGTTAGGTCGCGCTTCTGACGGTTCTCTGCTTTCTTCGGAAGATTTGGACATTCTAAAAACGATTTCGGGTTATGTCGCCGTCGCCGTCGAAAACAGTTTGCTTTATCAGGAACAGGAAAAACGCACCGAAGAGTTGGAATTGTTAAAAGAATTTAACGAATCAATCGTCGAATCGGTCAATGTCGGATTGCTCGCCGTTGATGAAAACGGTCACATAACACGCTGTAATTCGACATTTGAAGAAATGCTCGGATTAACGCGCGAAGAATCGGTCGGCAAACTTATCAGAGAAATTTTCGATGAAGGATTTGCGCTGAATCTCGAAAATATTGTCGGCAAAGCGAGTTGGCATCTGACGGAAATCCGCAACGCATATAAACTCCACGCGACAAATTTTAAAGGAAAATCTTTAATCTTAAATGTCGCAATCGCGCCGCTTCGCACGGTTTCGCAACATCAAAAAGGCGCAATTATCGTGCTTGAAGACGTAACTTCGCGTGTCAAACTCGAACAAACTCTCCAACAAAGCGAAAAACTTTCGAGCATCGGACTTCTTGCCGCCGGCGTTGCACACGAAGTCAACACACCTCTGACGGGAGTTTCGAGTTACACGCAGATGCTGCTCAGTATGATTCCCGAAACCGATCCGAAACACGCGCTTTTGCTGAAAGTCAGTAAGCAAACCGAACGAGCTTCAAACATCGTCGGCAATTTATTAAACTTCTCGCGCACCGGAAATGCGACTGAGTTTATTGAGCTTGATGTCAACAAATTATTAAACGACACGCTTCAACTGCTCGAACCTCAGTTTCGTCAAACGCAAATCGCAGTCGTCAAAAATTATTCGGAAACGCCGCCGAAAATTTTCGGAAATGCCGGAAAACTACAACAGGTTTTCACCAATCTGATTCTGAATTCACGTGATGCGATTTTCGGCGAAGGCACAATAACTTTGACAACAGCTATTGAAGACCAAGACGAAGTAGTTATCGAAGTTTCCGACACCGGAACAGGCATCGAACCCGAAAATTTGAGCAAAATTTACGATCCATTTTTCACAACAAAAGATGTCGGCAGTGGCACGGGCTTAGGAATGGCGGTTTCCTACGGAATTATTCAGGAACACGCCGGAACAATCGAAGCCGCCAGCAAAGTCGGTGAAGGAACAACTTTCAGACTCGTTTTCCCGATGGCTCAAAAACAAATTAAACAACGTGCCGTCAGCTAATCTTTAATGCACAAATTCGTTTCCTACAACCGCGAAATTCTTTCAAATTCAGCAATCAATTTACACGCTATTTCTTCTGCCGCGCTTTACGGGAAAGGTATCTTTACGACGTTGGCGGTTTATCATTCAGAACCTTTTTTGTGGCAAAAACATTGGCGAAGATTGACGGAAAATGCTGAAAAACTCGGAATTGACTTGTCGGATTTTGATGAAGAAACAATCAACAAATCTTTGTTTGAATTGATAAAAAAAAACAAAATACTAAATGCCCGTGTTCGCATAACTTTTTTCGACACTTCCGCAAGCTCAATTTGGAAATATGAAAGCAACATAAAAACGAGCCTTTTAATTCAAACGGCGGATTTTCGTGCTGTTTCAAAAAATTTAGATTTAATCGTTTCACCCTTTCAAATCAATTCAAAATCACCGCTGACAAATATAAAATCGTGTAATTATCTGGAAAATATTTTGGCATTGGAAGATGCCAAGATGAAAGGCTTTGACGAAGCGATTCGTTTAAATGAACACGGCGAAGTTGCTTCGGCTTGTATGGCAAATATTTTTTGGGTAAAGGACAAAAATCTTTTTACGCCGGATTTGGAAACCGGTTGTCTGGCGGGAACAACGCGGGAATTTGTCATCGAAACAGCGATTGGAAAGGGATTTGAAATAGTTCCCGTCAAAGAAAATTTAGATAAATTATTTTATGCGGATGAAGTTTTTTTAACATCTTCGGGTTTAAACATCACAAGCGTCAAAACAATTGAAGAGTTTCACTTTAAAGATGACTTTTGCCGAAAGTTGAAAGCCGAATTTTTCTCTAATCAATTGATGTAGAGTTTTTCGACAACTCCGTCTTCAAATTGCAGAGTCATTACTAATTTATTTGATTTTTCGGGGTTAAGCCGCACACCTTTTAATCTTCCGCCCAAAACTACATCTGCTTTATCGAGTTTTCGCACGTCCAAAATTGTGCTTGGCATTTCAATATATTCGGAAAAATGAATTGCTGAACCGGCAGGACTTGTCGCGGCAACGTGCAGAAAACCGGGATTTTCCTTTGATTCGCAGACATAATTTAACGCGCCTTTGCAATCAGCCAAAATCTTTCTGACGGGAAAAATAAACTCTCTGCCAACATAGCTTTTGGCGGCGACTTCCAACCTCGTGCGGGCAATTTCTTCTTGTGCGCGGTCGCCGGAAGCTGAATACGAAAGAACTTTTCCGGCAAGTGCGTAAAGATAAATATAGCGCAAACGTGCCTTTTTTCCGTCCTTTGTTTCCGCATCGAGTTTTTGTAAATAATCTTCGGCAAGACTTAAAGTTTTGTTCCAATTTTCGATCTGCAAAGCGGCTTCCAAAGTATTCCAATCTTCGTCCGAAATTACTACTTTATCTTTTTTCGCGATTGAAATATTCGGAACATTTTCCTCCAAAACAAGTTTATTTGTTTGAGCCGAAATAGCTGAAACGAATGTTAAAATCGAAATTATAAAGAAACTAAAATTTTTCATAAATCTAGCGAACAGTTACATTAATATCTTTTTTGCCGCAGTTCGATTCAATCGAAACTGTAAAAATGCCTGTTTTTGAACTGATTGATTTGATGATAAAAAACGCCCGTTCGGTTAAAACACCGATGTCCGGTTGAAATTCAATACTGATATCTTTCGGATTGCTGGATTTTACCGTTAACTGTTTTAAATCGCCGCCTTTGCCTTCAAAACCGACAAACATTCCTAAAATTCCGCCGTTATTCAAAATTGAAATACTGTTTGGAGTGACTTTTAAAGTGCATTGCACAATGTTTTCTGTTTCGGGAGATGTTTCGGTTTTAACTTCCGTTACAATTCGCGGGCGTGAGGTTGGATTCTCCGATTTTTTTTCCGGCGCGGGTTCTTCAGTTTTCGGTTCAACCGATTTGTTTTCAACTTTTTCCTCTTTATTCTCCGGTTTTTCTTCCGTTTTCGTCTTATTTTCAATTTTCGGAACATTAATCACAATCGGTTCAAAAAGCGAGTTTTGCGTTTGATCTGCGGTCGGATTTTTTATCGGTTTATCGGTATTTTCCGTTTGTTTCGGTTCGGTTTTTTTCTCCGAATCATTTTCAATATTTAGCCGAGTTTCCGAAATTGTCTGAGTTTCAGGAGTCGGTGCGGGCGTGCTGCTGACAGTCGGAACATTTTCGAGAACTTTTATTTCTTCGGGCGTTGGCGACGGCGTTGCTTTCACTTCGGCAACAATTTGCGGTTCGGGCGTTGGCTCGGTTTTCAAGAGAATCGAAGAAGCGGTTGGAATATCGGTTTTTCCTTCCGTTTTAACTTCCGTTTCGGTGGGCGTTTCATTTTTCTTTTCGGTCTTTGTTGTTTCCGGTTCGGTTCTTACCGTCGGGATATTTTCAGGAATTTCTAAAGTTTCCGCAACAGGTGTCGGGGTCGGTTTGACTTCGACTTGCAGAGGAGTTTTCATTTTCGTTATTTCTTTGGCTACTGGAACATTTGCGGGAATCTTCGTAATAATCGGTGTGGGCTTAGGCTGAACCGTCGGTTCGGGAGTCGGTGTTTCCAACGGCTTCTCGATTTTTGCCGTTTGCTGCACATTAAACGTCGGTTTTACGCCGATCATTCGTTCTAAACCGTCCGTTCCGCCGGTGACTTTTTGATAAACCGATTCGATCACGAAGTATTTTGCCGGATTCGGCTCGTCTTTATTATAACTTTCGATGTATGAAACCAATGCTTCTTTTGATTTTCCGCTCGTTTCGAGCGCGTCGCCCAAACGCCATTTACTCGAACGCCACCACGCACTTTTTTCCGGCAAAATGCTGATCGCACGTTTAAATCTGATGGCGGCTTCATCGGGTTTGCCTTCCTGCAAAAATGCCCAGCCCGTAAGTTCTTCAATTCTACCGCGTAAAATTCTCGAAAGTGTCTGGCGCGGAATTTCAGGGATAACGAGAAGTTCGTTTCTGGTTGCGGCAATTGTCCGTGTTTCATAAAGTTCATCCGCCAAGACCGCCGCCGCCGGACTTGAGACATCCAAACCCGTTTCAACTTTGCCGACAGCGGCTTCCGCTAATTCCAAAGCCTTCGGAAGGGCGATTCTTTTTTCTAAAAGTCGGTTCGCGACAAAAAGCCCGCGATGAAGTTTCATTTTGTCTTCACCTTTGACAAATTCATCCGCCGCTTCCGCAATTTCTATTTCGTTCGGTTCGGTCGAATTAAGTTTCCGGCTAAATTTAAGTAGGGATTTGAGCTTTTCTGCCGAAGCCGAATCATCTGCCGCGACGGGTTCGAAAATGCTTGCGCGGCGTTCGGGTGAAAGAGTTTCGATAAAACTTTTGCCTTCATTTAAAATTCGATTGCCTAAATTTGTCGAGATTATTCCGTCTTTAACGGTAAAGGTTTTTTCTAATTCATTGGCAGCTTCGCGGTAAAAACCGGCAGCCATTCGCGCCGCCGCAATTTCGTAATTAAGCGTCGGAAAATTCCCATATTGACGCGCCATTAAGAGAGTTTTTTCAGCTTCGAGCGGACGATTTTGCTGAATCAGACCTCGTGCCAGAGCAATGTGCGCCCATGTGTAGCGCGGTTCGAAAGCAACTGCTTTTTCCGCTAGTTCGACGGCTTTTGCGCCTTGATTATGCGCCGCATACCAATATGCCGCGCCGACCAGCAAAAACAAATTATTCGGATTACTTTCAAAAGCCTTTGCCATCTCGCTTTCGGCTTCCGTTTTTTTATCGGCATTGAAAAGCGACATTACCAAACCGGTCTGCGCCGCCGTATCGGTCGGGTCTTTTTCCAAAATCTCCCGATAAAGCACGATGGCTTCGTCCGGCTTCGCGGTCGCACGCTTCATTTCCGCCAGACTTCGCTTTGAAACGAGCGAACCGGGATTGAGTTCCAAAGCCTTTGTATAAGCAACGGCTGATGCTTCGAGATCAAAATTTATGCGATTTGCCAAACCGAGAGTTTGATACGCCGCCGCCGAATTCGGTTCGATTTCAATAATTCTTTCAGCAAGTCTTTTAGCATCCGAGGCAGATTCTGTGCCGAGATAAAATGCTGCTAAACCAAGCAGTTGTCCGGTATTTCCGGCTATCCTTTCCTCAATTAATTTTGCTGTTTCAAATGCGGCTTCACGCTGACCGCGATAAAAAAGATTCGTCGGAAACTGCAAAATTATTTCGGTATAAAGTTTGTCCGAAATCGGTGTCGGTGCTTCGGCGATGGCAAGTTTGAAAAGTTCGATGCCGTTTTGATTATCACTCAGACGCAATTTTTGATCGCCCAATTCGGCACGCGAACTGACAATCAATTCGAGCGCGAAAGTTCTCTGCTCGGATTCTGGAAAGTCTTCCGTAAATTTTTTCAGAGCCGCGATTCTGTCGGCAATACTCGTTTGTATGCGGGCATTTTGAAATTCTTGATTTTCGTCGAGCGGTGTGCTTTCAACAATCGGCTGAGTCGGAGAAGTTTTCTTTGCCGGTTTTTGGGCAAAGGTAGTGAGCGAAAAGATAATAAGTAAAATTATAATTGCAAAATTTCTCATATAAAATATGTATTAATTGTTAATCATAAAACTGATCCCAAAATTAAACGATAACAATCAAACGTCATTAGAATTTCTCAAAATAATAACACGAAATTGCAAAAAACTAATGACGGTTCTATGCTTAAAAAGCTATGAATTTAACCGAAGAAGTTTGGCAGGAGCAATTCGACAAAGCAATTTTCGATGCTCAGAGACAAGGACGCAACGATGTTGCCGAATATATTTCGCTCAAATCCTCAAACGACGCGATTCGTGCCGAAAGTATCAAATGGCTTTTTGGAACCGTTCTGGAAATCGTTTCTGCCTTTAATAATCACGGCGCACGCATAAAATTAGAGCAAAACGATAATCATCGCTTTTCTCATCAAAAAGCCGATTTAACAGGTTCGCGCCTCAAACTTCAACAAGGTGTAAGATGTCTGACAATCGAAGCGGGTTGGACGCGCAATCCCGGCGACGGCTTTATGCGCGGCGGTGCGCTGGTTCTTGCGCGAATCACGCATTTCGGTTTTCCAAAGGAAGCGGAAGAATTAGTCGTTTTAAGATTTGAAGACAAACCGCAATGGTTTTCGGTTGACGGCGAATTTCATCGAATTTCTTTTAACGTAAAAAGTTTAAAGCCGCATTTCGAGGTTTTTCTCGGAAGTTGATAGTGAATTCAGAACAATTCATAATTTGCTTTTTCATTTTCGATTTCTTCAAGCAAATTTCTTTCCGCGTAGATCAAATTATTCCGGGATTTTAGTTTGGAAATAATTGCCAATGATTTGTCAATAAATTTCAAAGTCTTTCTTCTTTCACCTTTTTTATCGAAAACCCTCGCTAAAACCCGATATGTATTGGCAAGTTCTGCTTGGAAGCCGATTACAGAGTGATCGGCGGCGACGGCTTTCTCCAATTTTGCCACCGCATTTTGCAGATAATTTAAGGCTTTATCCGTTTGTTCCAGCATTAAAAACGAAGCGGCAAGTTCGGTTTCGATGATCGCAAAACTACGAATGTAATAAATAGTTTCGGGCGAGATTTCGTCAAGTCTGGAAATAACTTCGAGAGCCTTCGTCGCGTATTCGACCGCAAGTTTCGGATCGTTCGACAGGCGATAACCAAAGGCGATGTAATAATAACTGATTGCGAGATCGAAAAGCGCAAACGATTCGTCGGGTTCTTTTTCGAGCGTTTTGAGATTAAAATCAACGGTTTTCAAACCGCTGCTCACGATTTGCTGCCCATCGCGCATTGCAACAAAAACTTCGCAGTACCCTAAATCATTGAGCCAAGAAGTTCTCTTTAGCGTGTAATCGGCAGGTTTTTTTTTGATTATTTTCTTGGTCAGAAAAACGGAAAGATCAAGGTCTTGTAGCGCACCTTCATAATCGCCGACGTTTGCTTTCAAGCGGCTGTAAGCTCTTAAAACTCGCGGATAAGCTTTTTGAGAAATAAAATGATCAGGGTGGTTTTTAAGAATTTCTCTCAGCAAAATGGCAGATTCACCAAGCAGATCAAAGGCGTTTTCGTTCTGTATATTAAAGATGTAAATGGACGAATAATCCGAAAGCAAAACCGCCAGACGATTTCGCAGGTTTGCCGAAGACGGATTTTCAGCAATGAGTTCACGGCGAATTTTGATCGCTTTTTCAAAATATCCTTCCGCTTGTGCCGTATCAATATTCCACATTAAAGTCTGCGCGGTAATATGATAATTCTTGGCGACATCTTCTTTAATTTCGGGGTCGTGCGGTGCTTCCGCATAAACCTCTTCGCGCAATTTTTGAGCCTTTTTGTAGTTTTCCAAACCCGAATTTATATCACCGAGATTAGAAATATAGATTGCGCCTTGCACATCACCGATCTTTTCGTATGCTCTGGCAAGTTCGCACTGAAGTTCGAGGTCGCCGCCCGCTTCTTTTGAAAGACTATCGAGATATTCGAGCGCATTTTTCAGAATTTTCTCCCGTGCCTTCAATGAACCTTCAAGATTTTCGATTTCTGGATAAACGTCGAAAAGATAAGAATTGGCAAGTTTCCGCACATCGTTAAAACGCTTTTCTGCTTTTCTTCTCTCGGCTTTGGCAACGCGTGATTGGCGAAGAGTAGAAACGATTCCGCCGATGATCGCCGTCGTAACTAAACCGCCGGCGGCAACGCTGACGCTGTTGCGCTTGATGAACTTTCCAGCGAGATATGTAAAAGTATTCGGACGCGCCGAAATCGGTAAGCCTTTTTGATGAAGCTGAATATCTTCGGCAAAATTTCCGGCGGAAGAATATCTGCGCTCCGGTTCTTTGCGTAAGGCTTTCAAGATTATATTGTCCAGATCGCCGCGAACATTCGCCGAAATTAGATTTGTGATATTTGAAAATGCATTTTGATTTTCCTCATTTATTCCGGCAGATTCCGTTGTTTTTATTTCCGTTTTGGCATTTATCTTTTTCTTGAAATTTTTTGAAGCCGTATCAATCTGTGCAGATGGCGGCATCGGTTCGTCTTCGAGAACAGCTTTGTAGATTTCTTTAAGCTCATACTCTTTATTTTCAAATGGACGACGACCGCTAAGGAGTTCGTAGAGAATCACACCCAGTGAGTAAATATCGGTCGCCGTCGTTACACTTTTACTTTGGAGTTGTTCGGGCGAAGCGTAACTCGGTGTCATTACGCCGAGATTTGTTACAGTTGCCGAGTTTATTTGTTCAAATTCGTTTGAAAGAATCTTGGAAATGCCGAAATCAAGCAGTTTTGGATTTCCGTCGTTAGTTACAAGAATGTTTGAGGGTTTCAGATCACGATGAACAATCAGATTTCTGTGCGCGAAATCAACTGCCGTGCAAACTTTTTTGAACAAATCCAGTCTGCTGTTTAAGTCTAATTCATATTTGCTGCAAAAATCATCAATCGGCAAACCTTCGACATATTCCATCGCAATATACGGAATATTGTCGTCGGTTGTTCCGGCATCGAGCAGTCTGGCAATGTTCGGATGTTCTAAAGATGCGAGAATTTCGCGTTCCTGCTGGAATCTTCGCCTCAAAGCGGCGGTATTCATCTCGCGTTTGAGGAGTTTTAGCGCGACGCGCTGTTCAAACTTTCCGTCTGTTCGTTCGGCAAGATAAACTGCGCCCATTCCCCCGTAACCGAGTTCGCCGATAACTCTATAAATGCCGAAATTCTGACCGAAAATGGTATTTTTCTCATCTTCGTCAAAAAAATCCTTTGTAAATTCGACCGCCGAAAGATTCATCAAATCTTCGGAATCTTTGTCAAAAGTAATAAGCGACTGAACTTCCGCACGGATTTCCGCGCTTATTTCTGAATCATTTAAATAATTTTGCCTTTCGTGAGCTTCCAATTCAAGAACTTCCGCGAGAATTTCTTTTACTTTTTTCCATTTTTCAGCCTGCATATAAGTTAAATAAAAAGAGTCTTTTGTGTGTATGCGAAATTTTTTGTAAAAGAAAGACAGATAAAAAGAAGAATTTTGAGAAAATCATCTTTGATTTAGTTCGCGGTAAAGCCAGAGACGCGCCGATTGCCATTCGCGTCCGACGGTTCTTTCAGAGATTTCCAGATGTTCGGCAATATCTTTATTATTCATTCCGCCGAAAAAACGCATTTCGATGATCCTTGACTGTCTTTCGTCAAATTCGGCAAGTTTTTCCAAAACTTCATCTAAAACAAGAATCGAAGCGGCGCGATCTTCGACCGGAATCTGCACATCGTCAAGCGAAAAATGAATCGGACTGCTGCCGCGTTTCGCCGCGCCGTGCGAACGTGCGTGATCAACCAGAATCTGCCGCATCAGGCGCGATGCAATGCCGAAAAAATGTCTGCGATTTTGCCAATCAATGCCGGATTGTTCGCTCAAACGCAAAAACGCTTCGTGAACCAAAGCTGTCGGCTGCAGCGTATGATTGCTGCGCTCCCGCGACATAAAAAACCGTGCTTGACGTTTTAGTTCGTCATAAACAAACGGCAGCAGACGCTCTTTTGCATCTTCATTGCCATCATTCCATGATTGTAATATCCGGGTAATCTCTGATGGCGGTGTATCATTCATAAATGTTTTATTTGAGGATTATACGGCGAATTTTAACTTATTTATAAAAAAAAAGAAAAACTCTTTTCTACTAATCGCTTATTTTTCTATTTTTTACACATATATAAATAACAACTCAATAAGGCTTTGGCGGAGAATAAATAGTTTGGCAACAAAAATTCGAGTAATCAGGAAACATTTTGATTAAAAACTGAACAATTTTATAATCGCAAATTATATTTCACTATTGCACGGTATTTTCCTTTTTCTGAAGTTGTAGGTTAGAATAAAAACTAATTTAATAGAATAGTTATAAAAAGGGAGATTTTTTAATAGTGAAGTCAGAACTTGAGAAATTGATAGAATTGCAGAAAACGGATACCAACATTCGCAGACTGAAAAACAACATCGAAACTGCAGAAGAAAGGCGTGCTAGTATTGAACAAGAGTTTGAACAGCACGCTTTTTCTATCCGTGAACTGCAAACCAAGCGCGACGCAGCGCGAAATATTCGTGCCGAACTCGAAAATCAGATAATTACCAACAAAACCTACATTGACCGCGCCAACCGCAATCTGCAAGGCGCACAAGATCAAAAACAATATGAAACCGCAATGCGCGAATTGGACGCTCTGCAAAAACAGGTTTTAAAGTTGGAAAATGAAGTTTTGGAGAAAATGACCGAGATCGAAGAAGTCGAGAAGGTTTTAGAAGAACGTGCTGAAGAAGTAAATTCGCTCGAAGCAAACCGCGATGCGGCGTTAAAGGAATTCAATGCGGAACTCCGCGCAAATAAACAGGAGTACGAAGTTGAAACGCAAAAACGCGATGAAGTTTTCTTAACGCTTCCGACGCAACTCGCTTTGGTTTATAACCGTCTGGCGCAAAGAAGCCGCGATGGAATCGCCGTCGCCGAAGTCAAAAACAGTTCGTGCAGCGCGTGTTTTATGTCGCTTCGCCCGCAAATGCAAGTCGAACTAAAAACCAGCGATCAGATAATGACCTGCGAAAACTGTGCGCGAATTCTCTACATTCAACCGCAAGAAAACGAAGCCACGGCAAGCTAGAAAACAAATATTGCTTTTGCACGTTGATTTTGTGTTTGATAAATAGTTGACAAAGCAGGTAAAATATGGCGTGAACTTGTTGTAAATTTGGAAGTTACAAATTCATAAAATCAAAGAACTCAGTCATCGAAAAACTTTTTATGCCCGGAAAGCAGAAGCAAAATTATTCTGTCAAAGTCGTTGATTTATTTTGCGGCATCGGCGGTCTGACTCACGGATTTATAAAAGAATCTTTAGACGTAGTTGCCGGTTACGATATTGATACTGATTGCAAATATGCTTACGAAGCTAATAACAAAACTTCCGAAGGTAAAGTTTCCGAATTTATTGATAAAAGCATAACCAAGGTAACCGGAGAAGAAATTTCAGCAAAACTCGAAGGTGCGGACATAAAAATTTTGATCGGTTGCGCTCCGTGTCAACCGTTTTCTACTTATTCTTACAAAAATCAAGATCAAAAAAAAATTAATCTACTGCTTGAATTTGCTCGTTTGATAAAAGAAGTAATACCCGACATCGTTTCAATGGAAAATGTGCCTAGACTCGAAGTAAGTGGTGATTCGGTTTTTGGTGAGTTTCTCAGAATACTGAAAGCTAACGGTTATGAAGTTTCTTACAAAATAGTTTATTGTCCCGAATACGGAATTCCGCAACACAGAAAAAGACTCGTTTTGCTTGCATCGAAATTGGGCAAAATAGAATTGATTCCAGAAACTCATAATCGAGAAAATTTCGTAACGGTAAAGGATGCTATCGGTAAAATGGAGAAGTTAAAAAGTGGAGAAACTTCACCAACCGATTCTTTACACAGAGCTACCAAATTATCTCCTCTGAATATAAAGCGAATCAAACAATCGAAACCGGGCGGAACTTGGAAAGACTGGGATGAAGATTTGATATTGGAATGTCATAAAAAATCTAGCGGGAAAACCTATGTCAGCGTTTACGGTAGAATGGAATGGGATAAACCCGCTCCGACTATGACAACTCATTGTATGGGAATCGGAAATGGAAGATTCGGACATCCCGAACAAGACAGAGCCATTTCTCTCAGAGAAGCCGCTTTGATACAAACATTTCCTAAAGGATATAAACTCATCAAAAAAGGCAAGCCTTTTAAAGTAAAAAAAATTTCTACACAAATCGGAAATGCTGTTCCTGTTAAACTCGGACAAGTAATTGCAAAAAGTATCAGGAGGCACTTAGCTGATATTTTCAATGAAAACGATTAATTTATGGCAAATCAAGAGCAATTGAGATTATTTCCTGCTGTTACAGAACAAGAGCAAGAGTTAGCGGAAGAGCAAATAATCAAAGAGCAAAAATTCGTTGACTTTGATATACACGAGTATCCTGTTGAAGTTCTCGTTCGATTGTATTCAGACGGAATAAAGGATGAAACGAGCGATCTTTTTATTCCTGAATATCAGCGCAAGTTTGTTTGGACGATTTTTCAGCAATCTAAGTTTATCGAATCATTAATGTTGGGACTTCCGATTCCATATATTTTTGCTGCCGACTCGACAGAGAATAAGGGAAGGATGGAAATAGTTGACGGCTCTCAAAGAATCAGAACACTCGAAGCCTTTTTAACCAATAAATTCAGACTTACCGGATTAAAAAAATTAGACAAACTGAACGAGTTCAAATTTGAAGATTTTCCTATATCTCAACAAAGAAGATTCAGAAGAAAAACAATTCGACTTATTACTTTAACGGATAAAGCGACGCGAGAAGTTCGTAAGGAAATGTTCGACCGGATTAACTCGACTCCGACGCTTTTGACAGATATGGAAAGTCGTAAAGGTGTTTATGAAGGAGATTTTTATTATTTTCTTGAAGAATGTGCCGCAAATAAAAAATTCAAGAAACTATGTCCGATTACTGAAACGAGAGCTAAAAGAGAAGAAGGTGCGGAAATGGTGCTACGCTTTTTTGCTTATTCAGAGAGATATACGGATTTCATTCATTTAGTAAAAGATTTTCTTGATGAATATATGAGAGACAAACAGGCGGAATTCACTCAAGACATTGCAAAAGAAATGAAATCGAAGTTTGAAAATATGCTTGATTTTGTCGAGAAGTATATTCCTTACGGTTTCAGAAAAAATAAAAATGCAGAATCCACCCCGCGAGTGAGATTTGAAGCTATCTCTGTCGGAGTGCAGTTAGCCTTAAATGTTGATTCTGACTTAAAACCTAAAGATGTTAAAGAATGGTTAAATTCAAAAAAATTTGAAGAACATACACGATCTGATGCGGCTAATAACAGAAATAAAGTTCTGGCAAGAATAGAATTCGTAAGAAACAAATTACTTGAAAAATGATAGACGTTAAACGTGATTTTCAACAGCGATGCGATGAAATTGACCTCTATTTTTCATTTATGGAAAAAGTTGCAAAAAGGGGCAGTAAAATTTCTTTGGCAGATGGAACAGCCGATAAAATCGAACCCGTATTGGCAAAAACTTTAAAAGCGAACGGATTTATTCTTCTTTATAATTTGGTCGAATCCTCAATTAAAAGAGCCGTTGAAGAAATCTATATAAAAATGAAACGGGACGGCACGAAATACGATGACGTTAAAGAAAGTATTAAAAGAGAGATTATAATTTTTCTAAAAAATAAGAAGAACGCCGACGAATTTGTAACATCGGTAAATTTCATCGCAGAAGATATAATTGAGCAATGTTTTTCATCCAAAATTCTTTTTTCAGGAAATGTAGATGCAAAAGAGATACGAGAAACTTCCAAGAAATACGGCTTTTCGACAGCGACAAACAATAGAGTAACCAAAGGCGGCAGAGAATTGCTTACAGTTAAAACACACAGAAACGACTTGGCACACGGCGTATTCTCGTTTCAAGAAGTCGGTAAAAATTTCACCCCCCAAGAAATGCTGAGAATAAAAAGAGAAGTAACTTCATACATCAAACAAATTCTCGACAACATCGAAAACTACATCAATAACAAAGAATTTTTGAAATAACATATCGTTTATGGCAGATATAGTTTCTCTCAGTAAGAGAAAAGAAATGATGTCGAGCGTCAAGCAACGGCATACGAAACCCGAAATAACCGTTCGCAAATTGCTTCATCGTCTGGGTTACAGATTTCGACTTCACAGTAAAAAATTACCCGGAACGCCCGACATCGTTTTACCGAAATATAAATCCGTGATTTTCGTTCACGGTTGTTTTTGGCATCAGCACGAAGGATGTCGAAAGGCTCGCCGTCCGACATCGAATGTCGAATTTTGGAATGAAAAACTCGACAAAAATATCAAGAGAGATAAACGCAAAGAATCCGAATTAAAAGATTTAGGTTGGAAAGTTTTGACTATTTGGGATTGCGAAATAAAAGACGAGAGTTCGTTAATCGAAAAGATTAAACTTTTTCTTCAATAAGTTACCAAAACAAACAGCATATCAGGTCAATTTTATCTTTTATTTGCGCGTCAGATAATTTGGCGCAAGAAATGAATTTAGAGGTGAAAAATGAAAAACTTGAAATAAATTTCACTTTTCACTTCTCACTTATTTACTCCATTCGTCTGAAATCTTCACATCAACTTTGACGGGGACTTTTTTGATATATTCTTCGCCTGCGTCGCACATCGCTTTTTCTAGGTTTTTTGCGGTGATTTCTGCTTCGGAGGCGTCGGCTTCGACAATGATTTCGTCGTGGACGATGTTGACGAGTTTGGCGGAAGTTCCGGTGATTTTGTCGTGGAGAAGACGAAGGGCGCGTTTTAAAATGTCTGCTGAAGTTCCTTGAATCGGAAAATTTTTGCCGTTTCGCTGTGCGCCGGAAACTGCGCGGCGGTCGTCTTCGTCAAAGCGGAAACGAACTAAACGTCCCGTTGCGGTGCGCGAAGTTCGGTCAACTGTAACTTTTCGTGCCGCATCTCTGAGCCACGCGTCAAGTCCGCGATAGGTTGAAAAATATCGCCGCATAATATTTTCCGCTTCGGTTTGCGTCAAGCCTGTCATCAGCGCAAATCTCTGTGCGCCAATGCCGTAAACCACGCCGAAATTCAGGCGTTTGGCAAAACTTCTCTGATCGCTTGTAACTTCTTCCGGTTTGACGTTGAAAACCTGCGCGGCGGTCGTCGTGTGAAAATCTTCGCCTGAAATAAAGGCTTTGATAAAGTTTTCGTCGTTTGAAACTTCCGCCAAAATTCGCAGTTCAACCTGTGAATAATCCGCAACAATTAATTTTTTGCCTTCGGGCGCGCGAAAACATCGGCGATATTCTTCTTCGTGCGGGATTTGCTGGATGTTAGGCTTTGAACAGTTATGAACACAAATCTCATTAGCGATAAAATTATGCTCGCCTTCAATTTCTAAATCATAAACATGCCGTTTGCCGATAGTTTTTACCGAAGTTACGGTATGATTATAAGTTATCTCTAGTGTTTGGCAGAGTGTTTTTAGTCGTCTTGTGCCAACACCCAATTTCTTTGCCGCAACACAGGTGTTCTGGCTTTCAGCTAAAGCCGTGATAATATTTTTTTCATTTAAATAAACTCCGTTTGCTCCATATCGGAATTGAACATCTTTGATGCCCAAATCAAATTTTTGGCATTTTCGCTTAAATGTTTCAAAGTCCATCTGAACGTAAGTAGGTTTGCCTTTAGCTTGAGCCAGCATTTTTAATAAACCAAAACGGGAAACCGATTTCCACAAAGGATTTTCTTCTCCGTATTTTGGAGTCGGACGATTTGCCCACGCTTTTTCTAAATTTAACTGAACAACAGAAATGTGTTTCGGGTCGGAAGAATGTAACGATGTATGTTCAGATGCAGATAAAACTTCTAAATTTTCGATTCGATTATCCATTTTATTTTCGTTTTTATGATGAATGTGCATCGAACTTTCAGCCCGAAAATACTCACGTTTAATGAGTTGTTCTTCAAGTTCCATATATTTATTCGTCCCATACAGACGAATACGAAAATTTTTATTTTTCTTTTTAACAACACTTTTTCGCAAGTGAAAAAGTTTGTCATAACGTTTCAAATTTTGTGCTTCTTGCCAACCTTTGTATTTAGTGCGTATTTTATGGTCTGGAGTAACCACAACGCTACCGGTCGAATAATCGCCGGAACTTTGCCATTTAATTTCGACACAATCTTTAATCCCGTTATCCCAAACATTCAATACTCGTCTTAGAGTTAATTCTCCATTTTCTTTGTAACAATAAACCAAATCTCCGACCTTAATCTTCTCAATCGGCACTCGCCCGCCCGGAATGTCAACCAGACTTCCTTCCGCGACACAGGAAAAACGTCCGGTCGGTGCGCCGATTTGTCGAAAATCGGCGTGAATTCTGCCGGTTTCGGGTTTGATAAATTCCAGAATATTTTCGCCGAAGCTCGTCAGAGATTTTGCCACGCCGCGATATTCAAGGAGTTTAGCGACGACCGGAAATTTTTCCGCCAACGGTTGAAGTTGCCATCCGCGCGTCGTTTCGCCGATTGGAACGCCCAAGTTTTTCAGCGCGTCCGTTACCTGATTTTGCGAATTCAGATTTATTTCTGCTACGCCGAAAAGCGACGCTTGGGCGACACCTGCCGAAAGCATTTTCTGTAAATCCAAACCGACAATATCTTGCGCTATTTTTACTTTTTCAAGCTGTTCTCGCCATCTTTCTTCATCTAGGAAAAAGCCGTTTAATTCCATCGCGGCAATCGGCATCACACAATCGAATTCGATTTTCGCCACCTGAATTAAATTATCTTGCTTTAATCTTTCAACAATTTTTTCGCGCAAAGGAACCATTGTTGCGGCATCTTTGGCGGCATATTCGATCTGCGATTGCGACAATACTTCCGCGCTCCAATCGCTGACTTGTTCGCTTTTGTCCATTTCAACGCCGAGAAAAAATTCTGAAACGGCGGCGAGATTGTGCCGACGATCTTGATCTCCGGCAGCGATTAATTGACTTGCAAGGAGAGTGTCGAAAATTCCGTTAAGATCAACTCCGAGATGATGCTTTGTCCATTTCGCGTCAAATTTTGCGTTGTGCGCGATCTTTATCGGTTTGGGCGCATTTAAAAGTTCACGAAGTGGCGCGAGTTCGGGCAATATTTTTATATCGCCTTTGTCCATAAAAGGCTTTAGATCAATAACTTTCGTATCTTTCCCGTTGCTGAGTTGGACGAGCCGAATGTATCCGTCAAACGGGTCGAGCGCGGTCGTTTCCGTATCAAAACCGACATAATCTTCCGTTTTTAATTCATCACACGCTTTTTTGAGCGATTCGGCATCGGTGATTAGCTGAAAATAAACTTCCATAATTTTTTAATAAAGCAGTTTGCAGAAAGTTTGCAGAGTTGCAGAAGTTGCAGAGTATTTGGCAGTAAAAAATTAAATAAAATCCCTGCTTATTCTTGTTATACCTGTAAATTATTCTTTGTCTTCATTTTCCAGAACTTCGCTTGATTCTTGATGAATCTCGCCGACTCCGGCGTTAAATTTTCCTTCGGCAATCGCGCCCGGATTACCCGTTAGCATTCCGCCGATGATTTCCAAATCGCCTAAGATTTCTTGACCGATGCCTTTCAAGTTTTCGCCGGTTGCGGTTTCTTCTTCCCGTTCTTTGTTGTCTGTCATTTGATAAAAACTCCTTTGTAAAACAAACATCGAAGCAAATAAAATTTTGCAATGCAGATGTTTTTGATGCTTTAATTTTAACATAAATTTCCGGGCAAAACCTCGAACGCATTTACGATAAATTCATTTTCAACTAAAATCATTTTCAGATGAAAAAAACTTTTATTTTAATTTTAATCACATTTTTCGCTTTCAGCGTTTCGGCGCAAGAAAAATGCGAATTGCCGATAAACGCCGCGCCGCCGCTGTTTAATTTAAAACTCGGAATGAACGGAAATCAGGCGAAACAAGCGGTTAGCGGAAAATTAAAGATCAAAAACAAAAAGGAAGGAACTTTCTTTCAAAACTTTATCAAGAAATCGCCGCCAAATAATTTAAACGGAATTCGCGCGATCTATCTCAGATTTTTTGATTCAAAACTTTATCAGATCGAGATTTTTTACGAAAAACAAAACGAAAGTTTAACTTTAGATGAATTTGTCAGAGATTTTTCCGCAAGGGAAAATTTGCCGTTTGATTTTTGGAAAATCGAATATGGAATTGCCGAACTGAAGTGCGACGGATTTTCGATAATTGCCGATAATTTTCTAAATCTGCGAATCGAATTGACCGATGAAATCCTTCGTGCGGAGTTTGAAAAATCTCAAAAGGACAAATAAATAACGTGGTTCGAAATAAGATTTTCTGCCCACGAAACACACGAAAGATACGAAAAGAAGAAGAGAGGAGAATTTATTTTATCTTTTTTCGTGCTTTTCGTGTGTTTCGTGGGCTAAATTCTCTCTTTTCATAATTTGAAGTTGCTTATGTCTAACTGACGTTGAATTATTCCGATTTTATTGACCTTAAATCTTTCTTCGTCAATAAAAACAGATATTCCGTGCATTTTTCTTCCGGGTTTGTCCATTTATTCGTCCATTTCATCTGCGCCATTACATTGTGTTTGTAATCAACTTCCGAAATGAATGAATTAAAATCCAAACCGCGAATAATTTCGCCCAATTCACCAAAAGTCGCGCGTCCGCCGTTGCTGTATGAGAGTAAAATGAATTTGGCTTTTGTGTTTTTCAGAAGTTTTTCAATTGCTTCGACGACGACATATTTTCCCGAATCGCCGCGCCGAAAATCTTCAAAAACGCTGCCGCTTTTTGTGTCGCTCGCGTCGGCGCGTCGGTTTGCCACGCCGACGATTTCAGGCTGATCGTTCAAAATAATCGTTTTCCAGAGATGATAATAAGACGCATAACGCACACGCGAAGGCGGCATTTTTTCGTTTGAAGAACCATACGGCGGATCGAAATAGGCGAGGTCAACTTCTACATTTTTTGCCAGATCGAAAATGTGTTCGCTGAAAACTTTGTGCGGCAGATCGTCAGCGACAAACGCCGGAACTTGCATTTTCATTTCCTTAAATGAACGCGCCGACCAATTTTTCAGATAAGAAACCTGATGCCCCAAAGAACTGTCAACTTTATCCATCGCTAAGATCAAACTCGTCAATAAAACGCTTTTTTCAATTTTATCTTTTGAAATTTTCTCGATCTCTTCACGAATCGCGTCGAGTTTTCGCGTGTTGTGAACTTGCCAGATGCGTTTTTTGCCGTCTTCTTGAACTGCCGAACCGTTGTTCGATTCGCCGCCGTAATATTCGGTGAACCAACCATTTTTGCCTTCTAATTTATTCAGATGTTCGATGATTTCGGCGTAATATGTTTGAGGTTTTCGATTGAGCAAATAACATTCGCCAAAAACCTGCGACCAAACCGAAATATCGTTGCAAATAACTGTGTAACCGGATTTCTTCAATGCTTGCGAAACGCGCGTCGTTCCGGCAAAACCGTCTAAAATCGTTTTTACCTTGAGAGGTTTGATTACCTCCAAGATCAGCGGAATCAGTTTATTTTTCGAGCCTGCGTATTTTACACCTTCGGTTTTCATAAAAAATTTGTGCCGTTTGATTCTAATTGAAAAGTTCAAAGATTAAAACACTCTTTGACTGGAGCGCAAGCGGCTCGCTTGCAATGAGCGCGTAAGCGCGAAAAAGCCTGTGATTGCAATAAACTTTATCGGTTTCAAACGCTGTTTCGCCGCTTGCGCGACGCTGCAGGCTGGCAGCCTGCGCTCCAGTCTTTGAGTTAATTCAGTTACCTTCGCTTGTCTGAAATTATTTAATTTCGTTTAATTGATAATTTGGTAAACGATGAAAGAACTTGGAATAATCGGTTTTGGTCAATTCGGTCAATTTATGGCGCGGCATCTTGCGCCGTTTTTCGATGTGTCCGTCTATGACCAAAATAATTTACAAATCGAAGCCAAAGAATGTGGAGTAAAATGGCGAGATTTTGAAAATGTATCGAGCAAACCGATTGTTATTTTTGCCACGCCGCTCAAGAATTTTGAAGAGGTTTTGAAACACTCTACGAAATTTCTCCAACCTGACGGACTTTGCCTTGATGTTTGTTCGGTGAAAATGAAACCGATTGAATTAATGCGCGAGCATTTGCCCGAAACGGTCGAGATCATCGGCACGCATCCGCTTTTCGGACCGCAGAGCGGACGGCGCGGAATTGTCGGAATGCGAATCGCGCTCTGTCCGGTCAGAACGACAAACACCGAAAAAATCAAAAACTTTCTCGCCGACGAATTAAAATTAAAAGTCTTTGAAAAATCGCCCGAAGCGCACGACCGCGAGATGGCGCACGTTCAGGCTCTGACGCATTTTGTCGCCCGCGCTTTAGAAGAACTTCACATTGAAGAATCCGAACTTGCGACTGTTTCTTACGAAGAATTAATGCGAGCGGCGCGGCTCGTTAGCGAAGATTCTTGGGAACTTTTCCAGACAATTCAAAGCGGAAATCCGTTTGCCGAACCGAAAAGAAAATCGTTCATCGAAAAACTCGTCGAACTCGAAAATCGTTTAGGTAAATAATTTTCAAGCAAAAAATAAAATTCTGTTCGCCGGGAGCGCACGCATCTTGCGTGCTGAGTGCGATAGCACGAATAATGCGATTAACATTAAGGCGCGTGAATTTTAGCGAAATTCGTTTGCTTAGGCAAACGGCACGCAGGGATGCGTGCGCTCCCAGCAAAAAAGTTGACTTTTTATTATTGTATTTATTTTTCATCGCTCCGTTCTGCAATATTCATAAAATAATTATGTTTTCGTTTTTGATTTAAGGCAATTACAGCATCCTTTTGCTTTGCAAGTGCATCTTTTTACAATAAAATACAGCAAAATTTCTTCAATGAGGTCAAATTTAATGTTTCCCAAACTCGCGCTTTTTTCGATAATTTTTCTAACAATGATTTTCCCGAACACAAACTTTTCGCAAACTCCGCCGCTTGAAACGGGCGTTTCACAAAGTCTGGCAAAATGGCGCAGCAAGAATTATTCGGATATTCGATATAAATTAAACATTACGCTCGAAAAAGGTGCGCCGTTGATGAAAGGCGAGATTGAGATTCGCGTAAATTTAAACGAAGAAGGCGCGAAGAATGATTTGATTTTGGATTGGCGCACGACGCAGTTTGCGAATGACAAAGACAAACCTTTCGCTAATTTAATTCAGGTGAACCAAATACAATTTCTCGACGTGCCACTCACTATGCCGTATGCAGTTGATGAAGTGCGAATTTTGAATGAACATCTGCTTGTTTCGCCGAGGTTTTTGAAAGCAGGCGAAAATGTTATCAAAATAAAATTTGCATCGCCGATCAAAACGTCGGGCGCGGCGGTTACGCGCTATGTTGATAAGGAAGATGGTGCGGAATACGTCTATTCGCTGTTCGTCCCGTCGGACGCAAGCACGGCGTTTCCCGTGTTTGACCAGCCGGATTTGAAGGCTCGATTTAAATTGAGTCTTCTTGTGCCGAAAAACTGGATAGCAATCTCTAATAAAGAAACTTTACCCGGAAGATTAAACTTCGGTTTCCGTCTTGATAACGGAGAAAAATTAGAAGGAAAATCGTATTTCTTTGAAGAAACTAAACCAATCAGCACTTATGTTTTTGCATTTGCAGCAGGCGATTTTCAAGAATTTACCGAAAGAGAAGCAGACACAGTAGTTGACGAAATAATAAAAGAAAGACAAGCATCAAAAAATAATAATGGTTTGGTTGCAGATACGGAAGTGCGTCAAAGAACTTCACATATTTATGTCCGCCAATCGCAAGCCGAGAAATTCAAAAAGGAAGCGGCGGAAGTCTTTCGGCTCAACCGCGAAGGCGTGAAATATCTTGAATCTTATTTCGATTACAAATTCCCGTTTCCGAAATACGACCTTGTTTTGATTCCTGAATTTCCGTTTGGCGGAATGGAACACGCGGGCGCGACTTTTCTGCGTGAAGACCGCGTTATTTTCCCGACCGAGCCGACGAAAAACGATTATATTACACGCGCCAACGTCATTTTTCACGAAGCCGCGCATCAATGGTTCGGCGACACGGTAACGATGAAATGGTTTGACGATCTGTGGCTCAAGGAAGGCTTTGCCGAGTTTATGGCGTATAAAACCTTAGCCAAAGTGATGCCCGAATACAATGCGTGGAAAATCTTTTACGAGCGCAACAAACAAGCCGCTTATCTGACGGACGTTACACGCGGCACAACGCCGATCTATCAGGAAATCCCGAATCTGTCGGCGGCAAAATCCGCCTACGGCAACATCGTCTATCGCAAAGCTCCGTCGTTTCTGCGCCAAGCCGAGTTTCTTTTGGGAGAAGATAAATTTCAAGCAGCAGTCCGCGCATTTTTGAAGAAACACGAATTTGCAAACGCGACTTGGCAGGATTTGATAAATGAGTTTGTTGAAGTTAAAACCGCCGAGTTAAAAAGTCAAGAGTATTATCAAAAACTTTCAGCAAAGGAAAAGGCATCATCCGAATTAGGAAAAAAGAATCAAACAAACGAATGGGCAAATGTTTGGGTCAAGCAACGCGGAATGCCGATTATAAGAGTTTCTCCCGAACTACTTGATATTCCATACGAAACTAAAAAGTTGATTAACCAACGTATTTTTAGCGGCGGCGCAGCCGGACTTTATTATTTTTGGCAAAACCCGATTGAAGGTCAATATGAAGTTAATTCTAAAGAAAACAACTGGACGCAAAATATAAATGTAATAAGAGTTTTTGGTGATGGTGATACTGAATCGGCTACTGTAAATTTAGGTTATATTTATTATCGTACGATATTTGATCCTTCAAAAGAAGACGAAAACAAGTCAGAGGTTTCTGAAAAAGAACCGAAAATCTCTAAAGAAAGAGAAAAAGAAATCCAGAAAGAATTGGAAGCTAAAAGAAAGTCTCGAATTGCAAAAAAACCACTCTACGTTTTCCCGAACTTCCAAGATTACGGCTACGGCATCTTTCTGCTTGACGAGAAAAGCCGCGCTTACGTTCTCGAAAATATCCAGAATGAAAGCGACGATTTTCTGCGCTCGATGATGTGGGGAAGTTTGTGGGATTCGGTCAGATTTTACGAACTCGCGCCCGAAGATTACGTCAAACTCGTCATCAAAAACATCAACGTCGAAACCGACGAAAGCACAATTGCTACGCTTTTAGGCAGAGTTTCGATTGCGATGAATTATTACATTCCCGAAGGCGGAAACGCGACTGCAAAGGAGCGTGCTGACAGCGACAATCGCACTTCGACGAACAGCACAAACACGCTCCCTCGCGGTCGCGTTTCCGCCTCTGAGTTATCGCAAGAAATCGAAAATCTGTTAATCGAAAAAATGCGAAATGCGCCAACAGTCGGGCAGAGAATTACGTTTTATCGAGCTTTTCTCAATGCTGCTTCATCTGAAAAAGCGCGAACGATTCTGAAACAATTCGACGACTCAAAACTGGACATCATTCAGACGAAAGGCTTTCAGTTAAAAACCAAAGATAAATTCGACATCGTAACGCGCCTTTTAATTCTCGGCGATAAAGATGCGCCGCAAATCTTAGCCGAACTCGAAAAAACCGAAACGAGCGACGAAGCCAAACGCTACGCTTACGCCGCCAAAGCCGGAATTCCGACGGCTGAAAACAAGTTGAAATACTGGAACGATTTTGTTTCAAACAAAGAAATTTCTGAAAGTTGGATAGAATCGGCATTCGGGGTTTGGAATTCCACAAAACACAGCGAATTGACTCTGCCTTATCTCGAAAAATCTCTGGCGGAACTCCCGAATCTCAAAAAGAATCGCAAAATCTTTTTCGTCAACGGCTGGCTTTCATCATTTATCGGCGGACAAAAAAGTGAAGAAGCATTAAAAATCGTCAATAAATTCTTAAACGATAATCCGAATTTGGACAAAGATTTGCGAAACAAAATCTTGGAAAATGTTGACAATCTGGAAAGAGCCGTAAAGATTCGCGCAAAGTTCGCATCGGCAAAATAAATGTTTTGTCAACGAGCAAATTTGCCCGACTCAAAATCCGCGTGATATATTTCCTTTTCACATAACATTTAAGAAATCAAAATAGGAGTTACTTAATTGAACACGTAAAAAATCAATTTAACAGGGATTAAGAGGATAGTTAAGGATATTTTAAATACAATTTCATTGCTTTTATCTTGTAAATCCTCTTAATCCCTGTTAAATATTTCTTTCAAATATTCAACTTCTAATTAAATTAAGAGGAATTTATAAAAAATGTCGGGACACTCCAAATGGCACACTATTAAACACAAAAAAGGCGCGTTAGATGCCAAACGCGGAAAACTTTTTACGAGATTGATTAAGGAAATCGCTGTTGCGGCACGCGACGGCGGCGGCGATCAGGACGCAAATGCGCGGCTCAGAAAAGCCGTGACGGATGCAAAAGCCGCAAATATGCCGAACGATACGATTGATCGCGCCGTCAAACGCGGAACGGGCGATCTCGAAGGCATAAATTACGAAGAAATCACCTACGAAGGTTACGGTCCCGGCGGCGTTGCGCTGCTGATCGAAACGATGACCGACAATCGCAATCGAACCGTCGCCGAACTTCGTCATCTGTTATCGAAAAACGGCGGAAACTTGGGCGAATCCGGTTCGGTCGCGTGGATTTTCGACCGCAAAGGCTACGTCGTCGTTGATAAAGAAAAAAAATCCGAAGAAGAACTTTTCGAGATCGCCATCGAAGCCGGCGCGGAAGATATGAAAAGCGACGATTCAAATTACGAAATCTTCACCTCGCAGGAAGATTTTGAAACGGTTCAGGAAGCGATAAAATCTGCCGGAATTGAACCCGAAGTCGCCGAAATCTCGATGATTCCGCAAAACTACATTCATCTCGAAGGCTCGGATGCCAAACAAATGCTCAAACTCTACGAAGCGATTGACGACCACGATGATGTGCAGAATCTTTACGCCAATTTCGATATTGACGAAGATGAAATGGAATAGCGAAAATCAGTTACTTACAAATTTATTATCCTGTGAAGATTTGCACTAAAAGTCGAAAATCTAAGTAGTTTTGGTGCAAATCTCTAAAATCCGTTATTTTTTATCAAGCCGCAAATTTAATTTTTATACAAAATCCAAGTTGTCATACAGCGCAGATTTTGCACGTTTGTCGTTTTGATCGGTTCGAGCAGAGTTCCGCCTAGATTTTCGGTTGCCGAAATTAAAATATCTTCATTAACAAGAAAACGCTCCGATTCGTCGGGCAAATTGTATCTGCCGTTTGCGGTCGGGATAATCAAGTTTTCAATTCCGATTGATGAAGCCAGACGAACGAAAAGGATTCCGTTTGGTATTAAAACGCGCCACATTTCTGAGAGCATTTTGTTAAATTGAGTTTCGCTTTCGGCAAAATGCAGAACGGCGTTGCTGATAACCCAATTAAAAGAATTGTCGGGAAACGGCATTGTTTCGATTGGCGAGATTTGAAAGTTTTCGGGCGGAAGATTCGGCGCGAGCATTTCGGCGAGATATTTTATTTGCTCGATGGCTTCCGGGTTTTGGTCAACGCCAAAGACTTTACAGCCCGTTCGCATAAAATAAATTATGTTTCGTCCGCCGCCACATCCGGCATCCAAAATTTTCATATCGTTTGTGAATCTGCCCTTTTGAATCTGGTCAAACAGGTAAATATCAATATCGCCGAAGATTTCACGGATGTTGTTCATAAATCTATTTTAATCTGAAATGTAGGATTATTGGAATTTTATAAAGGCAGAAACGCGACCGCAAGGAAGCGTGTTATATTTAGCATTTGACACGCTCCCTTGCGGTCGCGTTTCTGCCTCGTATTTCAATAGATAGCGGAATAAATGGATTTAGAAATGATATTAATACGGTAAGTGAAATTTTGCGGCGAAGGCTTTGATACTTAAAGATGAATCCAAAATTTGCTTGAATGCGAATAAAATCAATAGATAAAGTAATTTGGGAGAAAAAAATATGAACAGACGAGAATTTCTTAGATCAGGAACAATGTGGGGAACTTTGATTACATTAGGCGGGTTTTCGCTTGCTTCGGCGTGTACTGCTCAAACATCAACAGTTGCTCAAACGAATGATTTGCCTTTTGAAAAAGTTGTCAAAACAAATGCCGAATGGAAGAAGATTTTGACTCCTGAACAATACAGAATAACGCGCCAAGCCGGAACGGAAGCACCTTATACCAGTCCGCTCACCGATATTAAGGAAAAAGGAACTTTCGCCTGTGTTTGTTGCGATTTGCCGCTTTTCAGTTCCGAAACTAAGTTTGATTCGCAAACAGGTTGGGCGAGTTTTTACGCGCCGATCAAAGCAGTAAATGTTCTGGAAAAAGTTGACAACAGCCTTTCAGAAACGCGCACGGAAGTTTTGTGCAATCGTTGCGATGCTCATCTCGGACACGTTTTCGACGACGGACCGAAACCGACGGGTTTGCGTTATTGTATGAACGGCGTGGCGATGAAATTTATCAAAGCCGCGTAAATGCGAAAAAAATGGTAGTGTCGCGAAATTTATGATGAAGACAAAAATCTATCGGAATAGATGACAGTTGAGAGATAACAGTTTATAGATAAATACCAATTAAATCTATCAGTTATCATTACTGAGCGGTATAGAAATTGCTAATACGCATTTAATCGTTTAAGTAACTCATAATCAATTATTTGAGTTAGCGAATTCTTCACCACCAGTAACCAGTTTTTGCTTATTTTCCACGATTTATAAA
>JBBSAX010000017.1:0-39203 GCA_038251885.1 Pyrinomonadales bacterium
CGGGTTCGTCCGAAACAAAAATTAATGCTTCACAAATCGCAACTAATTCGCTAACGCTTCTTTCTGGTTTTTCTTGGGCTTCTAATTCCATCTGAAAAATAATAGCACGCGGATTTATTCAACGGAACGCGAACTTTAGTTGGCCAGTAAATTTGTAAAAATTTTTATTTAATTCTAGTTTTGTTGAATAATATTTTTTATTGCGAACTAAAGTTCGCGTTCCGTTTGCTACTTAAACTTTCATCAAAATTACATCGCCGAAAACTTTGTCTTGAATTAACGAAACACTTTCGGTGCGAACGATTTCCAGAACAGCGATGAAGGCGAGAACGAGTTCGGTTTTTGAACGCATTTCGTTAAAGATCTCCAAAAGAGTAATTTTTTTCGCGCTGAAAATTTTTGCTTTGATATTTTTGAGCATATCGGCGAGCGACATTTCTTCGCGGGCGATTTCCATTTGAACTTCTTCTTTATGGCGTTCCATAATTTTTTGGAAAGCCTTCAAAATATCAAAAACGGTCGCGCTGACTTCCAAATTATTATCGTCAGATTCAATCTGTCCGCGTGAAAAAGTCGCTTGCTCAACCGTCGAACGCTCGTAAAGCATTTCGGACGCGCGTTTGAATTTTTCGTGTTCCAATAATTGATTGATAAGTTCTTCGCGTGGGTCTTCAAATTCTTCTTCGCCTTCCAAAACAGGTTCACGCGGAAGAAGCATTTTCGATTTTATCTCGATCAACGTCGCCGCCATCACGATAAAATCAGCCGCGAGCGACACATCCATACTTTTCATCAGACGAATATATTTCAAATATTCGTCCGTAATCTTCGCAATCGGAATATCGAAAATATTCGCTTTTTCCTGTTTAATCAAAAAAAGAAGCAAATCGAGCGGACCGGCAAATTCGCCGAGTTCGAGATTGATCTGATCGCGCGATTCCCGCACAATATGCGGCTGAACGCTTTCAAAATCAAAAATTAATTGTTCGGATTCAGAATTTTCCATCAAAATACTAGTCAGAACCGTCTGCGATAGCGGGCGGTTTAAGTTTATAAATTTGAGCGATTATTTTTCATTTCAAGACAATAATCTTAAACCATCCGCTACCCCAGATGGTTCTGACTTTTCTCTAAATTTTTATAACTTCGCGAGCATAAATTATGTAATCGGTCATAGGGGGCGCGAAACCGCTTTTTCTGATTGCGGCATTGACTTGTCCGCGATGATTCATCGAATGAAAAAGAACGTGCGTCAAAACTTCGCGGAAAGTGTTTGAAACGGGTTTTCCTTCGCTCGTTTTATAGTGCGCGATTTGTCCTAAGCCTTCGTCGTCAAATCTTTTCAAAAGACCTTCGTAATTTTCGGCATTTTCCATCGCTAATCTGCTGCATTCCTCCAACGAAAATTCTTGCCAGAAATCAAATCCGCTCGAATTTTTACCGAACAGACGGGCGTAATATTCCTGTTCCGTAATCAAAATATGCGACAAAATCTTTTGCGCCTTTTCGCTCGGTTCGCGCTTTAAAGCGGCAATTATCCGGCGATTTGCCCAATCGTTGTAAAGATAAAGTTCTCGTAGATGTTCGATTGAATTCATTTTAGAAAATTAAAAGAAGAAATTATCCACAGATAGACACAGATGAACACAGATAACTATTTGTTATTTTGTGAAAAACTTGCTTTGTATCTCTTAAAAATCTGTGTTTATCTGTGTTTATGTGTGGATAAATATTCTTAATTTTGAACAGCATACTTCTGCAAATCTTCAATGGAAACGAAATTTAACGCCGCTTCGTGGCACGCTTCCAAAATAACTTGCGGTGCAAATCCTTCTTCTAAAGCCTCGCGCCAACGCATCGCGCACAAACACCATTTGTCACCACCCTTCAAACCCGGAAAATTAAATTCCGGTCGCGGCGTGGACAAATCGTTGCCACGACTTTTTGAAAATTCTAAAAATTCGTCAGTTACCATCGCGCAGACGACGTGGCTGCCCGTATCGTTTGCGCCCGTGTGACAAAATCCGTCGCGGTAAAATCCGGTCATCGGGTCGGTGCAGCAAGATTTCAGTTCGCCGCCAAGAACATTTTTCGGTTTCGGTTTGTGTCCGTTTCCATTTGTTAAGCTCATATCTATATTTTGATTATTTCCAAAACTTTTTCAACCGGACGTGCAAGAATTGCTTTATCGCCGACCTCGACAATCGGACGCTGAAGCAGATTCGGATTCTCGACAATCAATTTTATCAATTTATCCGCATCGGTTTCTTCTGACAAATTCAATTCTTTATAAGTTTTATCGCCTTTCCGCAAAACATCAGACGGCGAAAGATTCGCTTTTTTCAGCAATTCGCGCAATTTTTCTTCGCTTAAGGGAGCGATAAAATAATTTACCTGTTCAAACTCGATATTGTTTTCACGAAACAATTTCGCCAGATTTCGGCACGTCGTTCAGGTAGGTTTTTCGTAAACTGTGATTTTTGTACTCATAATTTGTTTAATAATTTATCAGAATATTTTCTCGTAAGCACAGCACCAGAACTAGATTTTCCTAGTTCTGGTGCTGTGCTTACGTTATTTGGACAAAATTAAATTGAAAATATCGGACAAAATTTTGAGTAGCGTAGTGACGCGGCAACTGTCGCCTGAAGGCAAAACTCAGAACTTCTTTACAATTGTTTTGGCTCATAAATGTAATAATCTTTAATAATTGTTAAAACTTGTTGACCGAACTTGTGTTTTGAATTAGAATCTTAATTGGCGAATTTCTTCGTATTCCAATTCAAAACAAAATGTCCCCGACAAATAAAAAAATAAAATTAATCTATTTTGTAATCATCACGCTGCTTCTCGTGGGATTAGTTCCACTCGTTTTGACGGGTTGGTTTTTGTCCGACAAAAGCGGGAAAGAGTTGCGTGCGGTTGAAAATCGTTATCAAACTCAACTCGTGCAGGAAAAGGCGAATCAGCTTGAAATAATTGCACAACGATACCGCGATCTGGTTGGAAGTTATGCCAAGGCAATCGAATTAAATGATAATCTTGCCATTATTTCTTCACCGCAAACCGAAGAAAAATTCAGTCTTTCGCTCAAGGAAAACCCGAATGTCGTCGCGCTCTATGTCAAACCTGTGCAGGGCGAATCGCTTTCGGTTTTTAGGGCGGAAACAATCCAAAAATCTGAAATCGAAAGAATTGCAGCGTCAAATCTTATCAATCTTAATAACCAAAAAGTTGTTTTTGGAAAACCGCAAAAGATCGAATTTAGTGGAGAAATTGTTTTCACAATCACTTCTCCTGTGTTTATCAAAAACCAGCTTTCAGCAGCGGTAATGGCGATTGTTTCGGTCAAAGAAATAGCACGAACTATGTCGGAAACTCAACCGATGAGCGAAGCGCAACTTTGGGAATCGGGTTTGCCGATGGTTTTCGTCGTTGACCAAAACGGAAACGCGGTTTTTCATCCCGATAAAAATGTAATTGCCAACCAGAAATCCTTCAACAATTTGAAAATTGTCGAAGAATGGAAACAAACAAATTCGCAGATTCAATCGGCTTTATTTCCGTTCACGGCAGAATATAACGGCGAAGAACACGCGATGATCGGCGCATATTCGACGGCGAGTTTCAGCAACGATGTTAGTTTTGGCGTAATTGCAATGCAGGATGAAAACCGCGCTCTGGCTTCGGTCGGAGAAATGCGTCGGCAGACCTGGATAATCAGTCTGGCTTTTGCTGTAGTTGCATTGTTGGTCGGCAGTTTCTTTGCCAGACAATTGACTTTGCCTTTGTTAAAACTTGTCGCCGCCGCACAGAAAATTGCCGCCGGAGATTTATCTTCCAGAGTTGAAACGAAAAATATTACCGAAATTGGAACTTTGGGCGAAACTTTTAATTTAATGAGCGATAAATTAGAAGAACACATTGCCAAACTTGCCAAAGCCGCCGAAGAAAACCGCGAACTTTTTGTCGGAACTGTAAAGGCTCTTGCTGCCGCGATTGACGGAAAAGATCGTTACACTCGCGGGCATTCCGAAAGAGTCTGCCGCGTTTCGGTCGCTATCGGGCAGCGGTTAGGTATGGACGCGGAAGAACTCGAAACACTGCGAATCAGCGCATTGTTACACGATGTCGGAAAGATCGGAATTGATGATTCGATATTGAAAAAACCTGCCGCATTAACTGATGAAGAATACAAGATAATGAAAACTCATCCGCAGGAAGGCTACAAAATTATGAAAAATATTCCGGCGATGAAAGAGTTTTTGCCCGGAATGTATATGCACCACGAAATGATCAATGGTGCAGGTTATCCGCAAGGACTAAAAGGCGAACAAATTCCTTTACAAGCGAAAATTGTTTCTGTTGCGGACACTTTTGACGCAATGACGATTGATCGCCCGTATTCAAAAGGAATGGAACTTCAAGCCGCGCTGGAGAGAATCGGAACATTTGTCGGCACACGTTACGATGGAAAAGTCGTCGAAGCATTGGTTCAAGCCTGCAATGACGGACAAATTGGAGTCGGTGTTGTTAAATTACGCTTGCAAAAAACGGAAGAATCTGTTCCCGAAGCTAAAAATTTAGTGAAAAAAGTCGCCTAATAATTTGAGGCAGAAGCCCGCACGAGAGCAAGGGTGCAATGTGGTAAACAGATTGCACCCTTGCTCTCGTGCGGGCTTCTGCCATTGAAGAACTGACAAGTTCAGCCTACTCGTTTATAATTTCAATTTTGAAATTATAAACGAGTAGGTTTTTTTATTTATGGCATTTTTCTGGAGACGCAACAAAGACAAAGATAAATTCTCGACTTCCACACTTGGTTTGGACAAATCAATGGAAGAACTCAAAGCCGAAGAAGAACGGATCGAGCGGGAATTTCGGGTAAGATTTAACAAAGCGATTGCCAAAACGCGCAATTCGATCAACGACAGACTCGACAATATTTTCGAGAATCGCAAACAGATTGACGAAGCCTTTCTTGATGAACTCGAAGAAATGCTGATTTCGACCGACATCGGCGTGGCAACGACAATGCAGGTTTTAGACGCGGTTCGCAAAGGCGTTTCGCGGCAGGAAATCAACGATCTCGACGCGCTCAAAAAGGCGATGAAAAACGAGCTTTTGGGCATTATGAATAGTTTGGGCGAAAAAGGAATTGCATCCGAAACAAAAGTTTCACTCGACATCAAACCTTACGTTTTGATGGTCGTCGGCGTAAACGGAGTCGGCAAAACAACTACAATCGGCAAACTCGCGCAACGAATTAAAAACGAAGGAAATCAGGTAATGATCTGCGCCGCCGACACTTTCCGCGCCGCCGCTTCGGAGCAATTGGAAATTTGGGCGGAACGCGCCGGAGTTCCGCTTATTCAACAAAAACAGGGAACTGATCCGGCGGCGGTTTTGTTTGACGCACTGAAATCAGCAAAGGCAAGAAACGCCGACGTTTTAATCGTTGACACAGCCGGAAGACTTCATAATAAATCGAACTTGATGGCGGAACTCGAAAAAATGAAACGCATCGCCGGACGCGAAGTTGACCAAGCACCGCACGAAACTCTGCTCGTCATTGATGCCGTAACCGGACAAAACGGTCTGGAGCAAGCCCGACAATTTATGCGCGTCGCCGATGTTACGGGAATCGTCCTGACAAAACTCGACGGCACGGCAAAAGGCGGAATCGCCGTCGCCATCGCCAAAGAATTAAATTTGCCCATAAGATATGTCGGAATTGGCGAACAAGTTGACGATCTAATGGTTTTCGACGCAGAAAATTATGTGAACGGGTTGTTTAATTAAGTGATGTTACGCATTTGAATTTTCCTGATGAATTGCCGTCGTGCTTTAGCCGACGGAATAGATTAAATAGAAACTCTCGGCTTTAGCCAAACTAAATAACATATCAATCATCCGAATAGCTTTGGCTCAAGCTAGATAAGGATGAGAGCCATTATTTTCATATTCGCCTAAAGCCAAGAATCCTGTAAACCAAGTCCATCAGCTAAAGCAGACGGCAATTCAAAAGACATAAAAGTCAATTTTGCTTAACATCAGTAATTAAAATGGAGGTTTTATAAAAAATGACACAAACAATTGAAGCAATTTATCAAAATGGAATGTTCAAACCTTTAACAACGATTGAAGAAAAGTTTTCAGAAGGCGAAAAGGTTCGCATAACGATTCAGGACAGAGAAACGTCGGCAAATGAAATTATGAAACTTGCTGAAAATTTCTATGAAGGTTTGTCGGAAGAAGAAATTGACGAAATAGAAAAAATCGCGCTCGACCGTTCAAATTTTTTCGGAGACAGAAAACCGTGAACGAACATTTATTAGATTCCGATACGCTCTCGCTTTTTCTCCGCAATCAACCGAAAGTGATGGCGAAAGCTAATGAATATTTAGAGTTTCACAAAGAATTCACATTTTCAATAATCACTCGTTTTGAAATTTTAAGAGGTTTGAAAGCAAAAAATGCTCCGCGCCAAATCGCTAAATTTGAAGGAATTTGTCAGAGAAGCAAAATTCTCGGATTGGATGACAAAATCATCGTCAAAGCCGCCGATATTTACGCCGATTTATACCAACGCGGACAAATCATCGGCGACGCGGATATTTTGATTGCGGCGACGGCAATTGTTAATAAACTGACGCTTGTAACGAATAACGAAAATCATTTTAGACGAGTTATAGATTTGCGGGTTTTGAATTGGAATCGGTAAATTGTTGACAAAACAACCAATTGAAAGGTCTGAAACATCAAAGCGAAAATTCTTTGGAGAACATATATGAAAAAAATTATTGTTTGTTTAGCCTTATTTTGTGTTTTCAGTCTTTCAATTTGCGCTCAAGATTTCAAAGAAAAATCTCAGGAAAATCCACTTGATTGTGTGTCATATCTTCTCAAAATAGAAAATAATTATGAATCTAGGGAGTTTGAACTTAAAGCGTTATCTATTAATTATTGGCTTTCAAATCGCAAATCAGATGCGATAAAAACATTGGATTTAATTGATAATAACGACAAAGAGGAAAAAGTAGAAACATTATTGTTTTTTGCCGAAGAAACGCTCAAAGCAAATAATAAAAAAGAAGCATTAAGTTATCTGTTGTCGGCTTTAAAGTATGTAAATAATAACGAATTTGATATTGGATTCGATAATTTAAGTAGAATTGCTTACGATTTGGTTTTAATCAGTGATGAAGATTCGGCACAAAAACTTATAAATTCGGTAGCAGAAAAGTATTTTAAGGCGGAGTTTTTAGTAACAATGGCTGACGCTTTTCAAAAGAAAGGTCAGACGGAAAAAGCCATACAATTATTGCCGGATGCGTTGAAATATGCTGAAGAATCAGAATATGAAAAGCAAAAATATTCAGCAATTGGAAGCATTGCGAAAAAATATGCTGATTTAGGAAAAAATGAAATTGCGATAAACCTATTTAAGCAAGTAGAAAAATCGGGGAATGATGACAGAGAGTTCTTTGAAATCATTTTTCAGTCTTATTTGAAACTCGAACTTTTTGATAAAGCAGAAGAATTAATTAAGAATTTTGAAAAATTTAACGCGGCGGAAATTGCTCTGAAATTTGCCGAGTTAAATTTTTCAAAAAGTGATAAAGAAAGCACCTTCAAATTTTTACAGCAAGCCACGATTTTTGCCGAAGATTCATTTGATAAAGATACAAAATTGTATCCTGACGATTTTGCAGAAAATGTTACGAATTTATTGTTAAAAATTGACAAAGACGTATTTGCTTTAGATTTTGCAAAAAACATTCCTAAAACTGTTCCTCAACATTTTTCTCTACTTCTCGTTGCAAATTATTACCTCGAAAAAAAACTATATGATTCTGTTGACTCGGTTTTACAAATCTCTTTTGAAAAACTCAAAGATGCTGACAAAAATCAATTTAATTTTGATTATTTCGTTTTCAGAATTGATGGCGAAAAATTAAGCAAAGAAATGTTTTTGAACAGAATTGCCGAACGATTTGTCGCAATAAATAAATACGATTCTGCTTTGAGAATCATTAATTCAATCGAAATTCCTTATTATCGTGCCGGAAGTTTGGCAATGTTTGAATTGAAACAGAAAAACAGGAAACCGAAAACCGACATTTTACAAAATTTAATAAAAGCAAATTCCTTGATGGAGCAAGATAAATCAGATATTAATTCTGAAAACAAAGTAATATTTTGGTCAAGGATTGCGAATGCTTTTAGTGAAGTCGGAAATAAAAGTAAGTCTTTAGACATATTTGCCGAAATTTTGAATAGAATTAACAACGATGAAAATTTAAGAGATGATGATAAAATTTATCAAATCATAAATGTCAGTAATTGGTATGAGAAATCAAACCTAAAAGCAAATAAACAAATTCGAGAATCTTTAAGTAAAATCATTTCAAAATGGAAAGAAGATAAAGATTTGAAATAAAAATGACGAGCCGAATTTTAAAATTCACGGGTTTTGAACAGTAATAAGAAAAAAGCGGAAAGTTATATGAAGGATTCTTAAACTAAAATATGAAAAGACGCGATTTTCTTAAAAATTCAGGTTTGGCGGTTTCGGGAATTATTTTGTCGAATAATTTTAATGTGTTCGGGCAAAATCAAACTTTTGAAAGCAAACGTCCGGTTTTGAGTGAGCGGAAATTTACGAGCAAAGCGGTTGAGGCGAAGATTTTGGAAGTGAAATCGGCGATCAAGGATAAAGAACTCGCTTGGATGTTTGAAAATTGTTATCCGAATACTTTGGATACGACGGTTGAAACCGGAACGCGCGACGGGAAACCGGATACTTTTGTGATTACGGGCGACATCGAAGCGTTGTGGCTGAGAGATTCGACGGCGCAGGTTACGCCTTATTTGCCGATGGTTAATGATGATAAAGATTTGCAGTTGATGATAAAAGGTTTGATTCATCGTCAGGCTTTTAGTGTGTTGCTTGAGCCGTATGCAAATTCTTTTTTGAAAGACCCGAACGCAATCGGTTGGGATGATCTGCCGAAAAATAAACCCGGCGTTCACGAGCGAAAATGGGAAGTTGATTCGCTCTGTTATGTGATTCGGCTTTCGTATCAATACTGGAAAACGACCGGCGATTCTTCGGCGTTTGATGAAGAATGGCAAAATGCGATGCGTCTGATCGTGAAGACTTTTAAAGTCGAACAGATGAAAGACGGGAAAACGCCTTACAGGTTTTATCGAAAAACCGATGTGATGATTGACGCGCCGCCGTTTGGCGGAATCGGCAGACCTGTCAAGCCGATTGGATTGATTCGTTCGGCATTTCGACCTTCGGACGATTCGACCGATCTTTCATTTTTGATTCCGTCAAATATGTTCGCCGTTGTCGAACTTCGGCATTTAGCGGAAATTTTCCAAATCGTTTTCAAAGACAATAATTTTGCGAAAGAATGCCGTGATCTGGCAGAAGAAGTTGATACTGCGATTCGGAAATACGCGATTTTCGATGTGGAAAATCAAGGAAAAATCTACGCTTACGAAATTGACGGTTTTGGCGGAAGGATTTTGATGGACGATGCGAATGTGCCGAATCTGATTTCGATGCCATATTTGGGTTATAAACCGTCGAATGACAAAATTTATCAAAATACGAGAAAATTTCTGTTAAGCGAAAACAATCCGTATTTCAAACGCGGAAAAGTCGCGGAAGGAATTGCAAGTCCGCACACGGGTTTGGAAAAAATCTGGCATCTCGGAATTATTATGCAAGCGATGACTTCGGAAACAGACATTGAAATCAAAAAATGTCTTTCTATGCTGAAAAAAACTCACGCAGACACAGGATTTATGCACGAATCCTTTAATCCTGATGATCCGAAAGAATTTACCCGAAAATGGTTTGCGTGGGCAAATACGATTTTCGGTGAGTTGATCTTGAAAATTTATGACGAGCGAAAGTTAGTTTTGAAAGGTGATTTTTAATCTTATAAATTACCTTACTCGATTTGTTAATTTAAGTTTCGTTTACGAGCCTTTCCGCCAAAGGCGGCATTTAGCCGCGTCTATTTATGGCGCGGTTTTAATAAGATTCGATGACAAGAGCGCGTTTTAACGTGCTTTTAATTGGCTTAAGTCATAAACAAGGACGTTAAAAACGCCCTGTTATTAAGGTCTCAACATTTTGCCACGCCATAAATGAGCGTGGTTAATTGCCGCGAAACGCGGACAGACTTATAAATCAGTCTAAAATCTAACCGCGTAAAGTGAGTAGTAAGTAATAAGTTGGAATTCCTTTTTTATTTGTTTATTTGCTGTTGCGAAAAACCTTCGATTTGAAATAAAGTAGATAATTCAATCGAAAAGAGGAGTTTGAAAATGAATCAAACAATCGAAGCAATTTACGAAAACGGAGTTTTTAAGCCGTTAAAACCGAATTTAGTAAAACTTGAAAACCGGAAGCAAGTTACAATCGTCATTAACTCGGAAGATTCAGCGAAGGAATCTGACTTGAGTTTAACCGAAAAATACTTTAAAGGTTTGTCCGAAGATGACATTGAAAAAGTCATCACTCACGCGCTCGATCAGAAAAAAGTTTAATTTTTGCATTTATCAAATAAAAGAATCTTGTCTTCCGAAACACAGAAACAATTTGATTTGGAAATGATGCGGCGCACTTTGGAACTGGCGGAAAAAGGTGTCGGTCAAGTTTCGCCGAGTCCGCTTGTCGGATGTGTAATTGTTAATGAAAATAGTGAAATTGTCGGCGAAGGAAGTTATATTTTCAAAGATGTAATTCACGCCGAAGCAATTGCACTCAAGCAAGCCGGCGAAAGTGCAAAAGGCGCAACCGCTTATGTTTCACTTGAGCCGCACAGTCATTTCAGCAAAACTCCGCCTTGTACCGAAGCCTTAATAAATGCAGGAATAAAACGAGTTGTTGCACCTTTAGAAGATCCGAATCCGCTTGTCGCCGGAAAAGGATTTGAATTTTTGCGGCAAAAGGGAATTGAAGTTGTGACCGATATTTTAAGAGAAGAAGCAGAAAAGCAAAACGAAAAATATATTCATTGGCACAAAACCGGAAAACCATTCGTGCATTTAAAAATGGCAATTTCGCTTGATGGAAGAATTGCTACCAGAACAGGTGATTCGCGCTGGATTACGGGCGAAAAATCCCGCGAACGGGTTCACGCAATGCGGCACGAATATGACGCAATTCTGGTCGGTGCAAATACGATTGTGGTTGATAATCCGCAACTGACAGACCGCACCGGACAGCCTCGAAATCGGCAACTCGTGCGCGTCGTTTTAGATAATTCTCTGCGAATTTCGCTGAATTCTCAGGTTGTTTTGACGGCAAAAGAAATTCCGACGATTATTTTTACGGATAGTTCCGAAGATCAAAAAATTGCCGATTTACGAAATGAAGGCGTTGAAGTTATCTATATTGCCGAAGGCGGCAGAAATTTATTCGGAGTGTTGCAGGAACTCGGAAAACGCGATATTCAAAGCGTTTTGGTCGAAGGCGGTGCAGAAGTTGCCGGTTCATTCTATGATGCGAAACTCATTGATAAAATCACATTTTTCATTGCGCCAATCGTTATCGGCGGAAAAGATGCGCCGACCGCCATCGGTGGGCATGGAGCTCAACAAATTTCCAGCGCAATGCAACTGAGAGATTTTGAAATCAGACATCACGGCGAAGATTTGGAAATCACGGGCTATCCCAAAGCCGAGACAAAAGCTGATGAATACAGATAAAAATTGCAAAAAATGTAGGAATTTGAAATCATCAATCAGGTTATAACTAAAAATGAGATGTGACTTTAAATTATTTTGAGTGGGAACTAACCGTCAGATAAGTTTGCTCAAACTGGTGAACAGACATTTTTATGTCTTGACTTACTTTTTTAATTTATAGTTGCGTTTCCGAAGTCTAAAATGAACAAGGGAGAATAAAAATTATGAAATTTACAAGAAAAGCTGAAGCCGATTGGAACGGCTCGATTATGGATGGAAACGGAAAGGTGAAACTCGGAAGCGGCGCGTTTGAAGGCGCGTATTCTTTCCAGTCGCGCTTTTCGGAAGACAAAGACCAAAAAGCGACGAACCCGGAAGAATTGATCGCTGCCGCGCACGCCGGATGTTACACGATGGCACTTTCCGGCAATTTAGGACGCGCCGGTTACACTCCGACCAATATTCATACGACGGCAAAAGTCAGAATCGAAAAACAGGGCGAAGGCTTCGTAATTCCGAATATTGATCTCGAAACCGAAGCGGAAATCGAAGGGATCGAAAACGATGAATTTCAAAAGATCGCCGAAGAAACAAAGAAAACCTGTCCTGTTTCGCAGGTTTTAAGTGGCGCAGAAATAAGCTTGAAAGCGACTCTCAAATAATTTCGACTTAAAAAAGGAACGTGAACTTTAGTTCGCCAGTCAGAATCATTTGTTTGGTGAATTAAAGTTCACGTTCCTTTTTTTTGAAATGTTTTTATTTCTAAATAATCTGCTTGCCAATTGTAACTATATTTGTTACAATTCAAATTATGAAAAGTGATTTTGAATTGTCATCAGTATTTACGACAGTTTGATTTAGAATGGTTTTTGAGGCAAAGTTATATAAATAATAGATTCATATCTAAGGAGCTAATTATGGGAAATTTTACAAAAGAAGCTACAGACGCAAATTTTGAAGCGGATATTTTAGGATCGGACAAACCGGTTTTGGTTGATTTTTGGGCAGAATGGTGCGGACCTTGCCGTATGATCGCGCCGTCGGTCGAAGCCGTTGCCGAAGATTATGAGGGCAAAGCCGGCGTTTATAAAATGAACGTTGATGAAAATATGAACGTCCCGCAAAGATTCGGTATTCGCGGAATTCCGACCTTGATCGTCTTCAAAGACGGACAAGAGCAGGAACGCATCGTCGGCGCGGTTTCGCGTGAAGCAATCGCGAAAGTCGTCGAAAAATATGTTTAATTTTAAAAATATAGTCGGCGGTCGGTTTTTTATTTACTGACCGCCGATTCTTTAAATTATGATTGTCGAAACAACTAACTATCTCGAAACAGTTCAAAACTTACCTAGAAACGGGACATTGCTCTTACATAATATTTCGTGGGAAGAATACGAGCGCGTTTTAGACGAATTTGCTCAAAAGTCTGCCTATCGAATTTACTACAACGACGGTGTTTTGAAAATTATGAGTCCGAGAGCAAATCACGAATATCCGAAAGATGTAGTTTTAAGTTTAGTCAGAGTATATGCCGATGAATTTAATATCGCGCTTGATAGTTATGGCTCGACAACTTGGCGGCAAAAGAAAAAATCGAAGGGTGCAGAAGCAGACACTTCCTTCTATATCAAAAACGCTTCGAAGGTTCGCGGCATTAAAGATTTTGATTTGCACCTCGAAATTCCACCGGAAATCGTCGTCGAAATTGATACTTCAAACGAATCTTGGGACAAATTTGAAATTTACGCGGCTTTAAAGATTGAAGAAATTTGGCGTTGTGACGGTGTGAATTTTCAGCTTTATAAACTTGTCGAAGGAAAATATGAAGCAGTTGAAAACAGCATTTCGCTGCCTTTAATTTCGGGAAAATTGCTCACAGAATTCTTGCAGATTTCTTATGAAAAAAATCAAACGGCGATGTTAAAAGATTTTAGAGAAAGACTCCGGCAAATAAAATGAAAGCAATAATTGTCAAAGAATTCGGCGCACCGGAAGTTTTGAAATATGAAGAAGTTGCGGATTTAGAGCCGAATGAAGATCAGATTTTAGTAAAAGTTAAAGCAACGGGAATCAATCCGGTTGACACATACATTCGTTCGGGAGCACACGCGCAAAAACCTGAATTACCATACACTCCGGGCAAAGATGCGGCGGGAATTATTGAAAAAATCGGCACAAATACTTCAAAATTCAAAGTCGGTGACAGAGTTTTGACGACCGGTTCTGTTACGGGAACTTATGCAGAATTTTGTTTGTGCGAAGAAAATCAACTTATTAATTTGCCGGAAAATGTTTCTTATGAACAAGGCGCGGGAGTTTTTGTTCCTTATGCAACCGCATTTCGCGGGCTTTTCCAAAAGGCAAAAGGCAAAAAAGGTGAAACACTTCTCATTCACGGCGCGTCAGGCGGAGTCGGAATTGCAGCAATTCAGTGGGCAAAAAACGCCGGCTTAAAAGTTATTGGAACGGCAAGTTCAAAGGATGGAAAAAAACTCGTAAAAGAACAAGGTGCAGATTTTGTCTTCGACCATTCGACGGAAAATTATTTTGAAGAAATCAAAAAAGCGACGGACGGAAAAGGCGTTGATATAATTTTGGAAATGCTTGCCAACGAAAATCTTGTAAAAGATTTTGAAGTTTTGGTGATGTTCGGGCGAATTACAGTTATCGGAAATCGCGGAAGCCTTGATTTTAATCCGCGGTTGGCGATGGGAAAAGATGCAAGCATTTTCGGAATGTCGCTTTTTAACGCTCCCGAAAACGAAATGAAAGACATTTACGAAGCGATCTTTGTTGGATTAGAGAAAGGATTTTTGAATCCGATTATCGGCAAAACTCTTCCTTTACAAAAAGCATCTGAGGCTCATCACGCAGTTATCGAAGAAAAAGCCTTTGGAAAAATCGTATTAATTCATTAGAAAGCTATTTGCATCAAATCAAAACACTTTTAAACAGTTCTTGTCCTTAAAGCAAACTAACTGTTTGTGATTGCAAGGCTTCGATTCTATGGCATAACGGTTGCAGTTATTAATCTGAGTTATGCAGTTGAAAATTAGGATTAGAAAGGACTGTTTGTCTTTTGTTTTTCGCCGAAAGTCATTTCAGGAAGAGCGAAACATCCTTACATTATATTTTATTTCGCTTAACCTGTGTTATTTCGTTCAATGATTTCAGGCACTTTATTTTCAACTGCGTGACCTTTTATTAAAATAAAGGAGATCATCGCCATGAATGCAATTAAACTTTTAAAGGAAGATCACAATGAATTTCGCAGACTTTTCGGTGAATTTAAAGCCAGCGACAGCGATACCGAAAAACAAAGTATTTTTAAGCAAATTAATGAAAATCTCGAAGTTCATACACATATCGAAGAAACCATTTTTTACCCGAAACTGCTTGAATATAAAGAATTAAAAGATATCACTTTAGAAGGAACCGAAGAACATCACGTCGGCGACGTGATTTGTCGGGAAATTTCAAAACTTACCGCCGACAGCGAAAAATTTGAGCCGAAAATGGAAGTTTTAATTGAAAGCACCGAGCATCATTTGATGGAAGAAGAAGGTAAAATGTTTCCAAAAGTGGAAAAGTTTTTTGATGAATCCAGCTTAGAAGAACTCGGAGAAAGAATGGCTAAAGAGAAAAATAATTTTAGAAAATCAAAACACGCAAATGCGGGAAGATAAGCGGTTTTACTGTCCTCAAATGACGAAATAAAGTCGCAAAACAATTTTGAATTTTGCGGCTTTATTTTTTTTTGTATAATATCGAAGTCCAAGAAGTAAAATTTATCAGATTTTTTATTTACTGAAAAGAATGAAAAAAGATTCGAACAACGCGGAAGAATACGTAAAAATCATTATCGAAGACGATTTGAACCGAATAGCTTGGGAAGAAACTTTAACCCAAAAAGACCATTATATGGAAAGAAATTACGAAATTGACGACGGCGCGATTATTAAATATGAATGGCGGGGTTTTCCGTCTGAAAATCCGAAAGATTCATTTAATCACAGATTTACGCTGGTAAAATTGCCCAAACAAAATCCGAACAAACTGGAAACCGGAATTGTTAAAATTATCAATCATCCGACGAACAGCAGATAAAATAGTTTTGCACGATTATTAAATGCGGAATGAATTTATTCCGCATTTTCGATTAGACTAAGCAAAATCTTTTGCATATTTGCATCGGCTTTTAGATTATTTTCGGCAAAAACCTTTCCAGCTAAGACTAGAAAATCATTAAGATAATAACTCGCATCTTCATTTTCTTCTAAAACTTTCGTCAACAATTGAACCGCTTTTGTCTTGTTTCCAATTTGAGCGTAAACATCGGCGGCGGAAATTCTTATAAGATTTTGATAATAATGGGTATCATCAGTAACCAAAGTTTGAGCTTGATTTAAAATCTCGTAAAGTTTCTTCTGAGGCAGAGTTTTGATTTGAAGTTTGGCAAATTCGATCAATTTTTTAGCTTTTTCAGGTTTATTCTCAAATGAATTTATGACAAATAATGCTCTGTCAAAGCGTTTTAATTTGACGAAGCGATTAAAAATTTCTCGCAAATAAATAGTTTTTCTCGAAGCCGGATCAGCACCGATACTCGACATTGGAATTTCCTGATATTTTATCTTACCGGCTTTTTGAAACGCATATTCCAAAATATCTAAAGCCGCTTGATTTTGTTTATTTTCAATTAATTTATCGGCAATTTTTACCAGAGAAGTTTGTTGAGAGTAATCGTCGTTTTCGGTTGAATATAATTTTGCCGACTCCAAAGCAGATTCAATATCATTTAATTTTAGAAAATTATCAACAATATATTTCCTTGATTTTTGAAGCGTTTCAGGATTGGACTTTTCCTGATTCAAGTATAATCGGGCTTTTTCAACTTCGCCGAATTTAATTAGGCTTTCAATTATTTGGGAAAATTCATAATTATCAATTTCATCAGAATTTTGTTTCCAAAGTTCAATTGCTTTTTCGGTTCTGCCGACGGAAATATTTGCTTTGATTAAAGAAAGTGTTGAAATTTTGAAGTCTGCCGCGTTTTCATTGGCAAAAACCGATTTTTCAAAGTCGGAAAATAGAATATGCGCTTTTTTGGTTTGATTTAATTTTAGATAAAGTTCAATAATTTCAGCTTTTTGGTCGGGTTCGGCTATTTCAAAACTACCTTGCAAAACTTTAAGTGCATTTTCATTTTGGTTCGCCGCCAAAAATGCTTGAGAAACGCCAATTCTGACTTGAGCTTTATCTTGATTATCATCAAATTTTGATTCAGCAATATTTATCAGTGAAAAAGCGTCATTTTCTCTGCCAAGTTCAATAAGTGGCGATGCTAAAAAAATCAAGACGAGATTTTGTTCATACTCAGCACCGTTTTTGATGTCTTCAAGCGTTTTATCTAAAAATTCGTGTGCTTTATCCTTTCTTCCTAATTTAATAAGATTCGCTGAGTAAGATACCATCCAAATAACTTTTAAATATTCACCGTTTTCAAAATTAACCACGCGCACAGCATCGTCAAATCTCCCAAAATCAAACAAAGTAGCTGCGAGAAGATTTAAATTAATGTCCGAATTTACGGAAGCTAAATAAAAAGCGCAGTTAAGCGGATTCTCTTCCGCTGTTTTTCGCAAATCCTGAGCAAAAATATTGATAGACGAGAAAATGAGTAAAATAAAACATATTGCAAACTTTTTCATAATATCGGCTTTGATTCGTCAACTTTGCGCTAAGTTGCGCTGACTGCTTCCGTTCTGTTTTTAAATTCATCCAAAACCTCAAAAACCTGGAGTGCGTATTTGACGTTACCGAAGGGGGCAGAAACTTGCACGCCGCTGATTAAATCACGGACTTCCATCAAAGATTCGCGGGCGATTTGTAAGCCTTCTTCTTTGGCGTGTTCTTTTGAAACGTCGGAGGCTTTTCGCATTCTGTCGAGAATATCTTGCGTTACGCGCACGCCGGGAACTTCGTTGTGCATAAATTCGGCGTTTCTGGAAGAAACAAACGGGAAAATTCCGGCGATGATGGGGATTTTGACGTGCGAGATTTTGTCCATAAATTCACGGAATTGTTCGGTGTCATAAACGGGTTGCGTGATCGCGTATTCCGCTCCGGCTTCGACTTTCCATTCAAAACGGCGGATTTCTTCTTCCAAGTTGATCGCGCCCGGATTTACTCCGACACCGATTGAAAATGCCGTCGGTTCGCCGATTGGATTGTTTCCCAAATCTAAGCCGTGATTGAGTTTATTAACCATATTTGTCAAACCGATGGAATCTATATCGAAAACGGCAGTCGCATCTGGATACGGACCCATTTTTGGCGGATCGCCTGTAATAATCAACAAATTGTGCAAACCAAGTGCCGCCGCGCCAAGCAGATCGGACATCATTCCCAAAAGGTTTCGATCACGACAACAATAATGCAAAACGGCTTCGATACCGAGTTTTTGTTCAACTAAAATTGCGGTTGCCTGAGCGGACATTCTTGTTTGCGCTCGCGGACCGTCTGGAATATTTACTGCGTCAACTCCGGCATCTTTTAGAAGTGCGATATTTTTCAAAGTGCTTTCGGCGGCGATTCCTTTTGGCGGCAAAACTTCGACTGATGTAACAAATTCACCGAGAGCGACTTTTCTTGACCAATTTGAGCGGACAAGCGGGGAAACAGGTTCGACTTCAACAATCGGTTTATTTTCATCAACCTTTGCCGGAATTTCCGCCTTGTCGCTTTTTCTTGCGGCGCGAGGACTGATGGCGCGAACGGAATCAGCCATCAATTTGATATGTTGAGGAGTTGTTCCGCAACAACCGCCGATAAATTTCGCTCCGGCTTTGATGAATCGTTTGGCAAATTTCGACATATATTCCGGCGAACACATATAGAATTGTCTGCCTTGCACATCACGGGGAAGTCCCGCGTTCGGTTGTGCGGAGAGCTTTTTACCGGTAATTTCACGCATTTCTTCGAGCGCACTCAGAATGTGCGTCGGACCGACACCGCAATTTAAACCGATCACGTCTGCGCCCCATTCTTCGAGGCGTTTGGTGAAAACATCGGTCGTTGCGCCGAAGACCGTTTTGCCGTCGGTTTGAATCGTAATTTGCGCGATAATCGGTAAGTTACAGAGATTTTTGATAGCGCGAATAGCCTGTTGGATTTCGGATAAATCGGAAAATGTTTCGAGAATGAACAGATCAACACCGCCATCGAGCAGCGGTTTTACCTGTTCGGCAAACATTTCTCTGGCTTCGTCAAACGAGGTCGGTCCATAAGGTTCGATTCTCAAATCGAGCGGACCGATTGCACCTGCGACGAAAACGTCTTCACCTGCGGCTTGTCGGGCGATATTTGCCGATGCGAGATTTATTTCATAAAGCTGATTTTCAAGCCCGTATTGTTTGAGTTTGTGACGTGTTGCGCCAAAGGAATTTGTTTCGATTATGTCCGCACCGGCGCGAACATATTCTTCGTGAACTTCGCGCACAAGTTCGGGCGAAGTCAAATTCAACTCGTCGTAAGAGCGATTGATAAAAATCCCTTTATCGTAAAATCGAGTTCCAATTGCGCCGTCGAAAACGTAAACGCTGTCATTTTCTAAAATTTCTCTGAAGTTTCTCATTTCACTTTGTCCTTTGTCTTTTGTCCTTTGTCCTTCGATGAAAAACAATTTAACAAATGACAAACAATAAAAATTCCCGCGTGCTAAACAACGCGGGAATTCTAAAAATTATTTTGTCGAATCGGCTGTTTAGCGGTTTATTTAACGTGGTCGCAAGTTGCTGTAACTCACCACAATTTATAAAGATAAATGATGCGACTTTATCGTAAAAGTGTCAAGCGCAAATCATTTTTGAAAAATTTATAATTGAAACGATTATTTGCCAAGTTTGCAGTGATTCGTTACGCTATAATTATAAATAAATTCTTAGGACCGCCGAAAAAATGAGCAATCCGAAATTATTCATTTCTTATAATCATTCGAGTTTCGATCACGAAGAATTCGTTCTTCGGCTTGCGACGCAATTGCGTGAAAATGGGGTTGATGTGGTTTTAGATAAATGGAGTTTGGTAAAATTCGGTGAAACTGAAAATTTTACGACAAAGAATATATCCGATCCCGAAATAAACAAAATCGTTATCATTTCTGATAAACTTTACGCGAAAAAAGCCGATAATCTTGAAGAAAATGATTCGCAGATTATTTCAAAAGAGCTCTACGAATCTCAAAATAAAGATAAATTTGCACTGATACTTACCGAAAAAAATAAAAAAGGAAAACCGTTTGTTCCCGCATTTTATCAATCGGATGTTTTTATTGATTTGAGCGAACCGGATTATTACGCCGAAAATTTCGACAGATTGATTCGTTGGATTTACGACAAACCTTTGTATATAAAGCCTGAAATCGGAGTAAAGCCGAAATGGTTGGAAGTCGAAAATGGGATTTCACTTGGAACTTACAACACATATAAAAAGGCTTTAGAAGCTGTGAAAAATCATAAATCAACGGCTGAAGGCAGAATTGACGAGTATTTATCGTTATTTGCGGAAAATCTCGAACGGTTCAGGATCACGAATGTCGAAGGCGAAATGGATGAAGCGGTTTCTGAAAATATCGAATCATTCAAACCATTCAGAGATGAATATGTGCAATTTTTAACTGCAATTGCGGCATATCAGCCTTATAAAGATTATGTGATAAGACTTCACCGCTTTATCGAGCAAATTATTTCATACACCAAACCATCCGAACATATTACCGAACATCGCCAATATGATTTGGATAATTTTATGTTTATCGCTCACGAATTGTTTTTATACACGCTTGCGGTTTTGCTGAAATTTGAAAGATTCGATCAAACCGCATTTTTGCTTCATGAAAAATTTTTCATCGCCGGAAAATCGAGATTCGGTCAGGATGAAATGATCGGTTTCGATAAAATTCACCAACACATTGATTCTTTGGAAAATCTGAGTCAAAGACTGGACACGGGACAAATTGCACCACGAGCCGATTTAATCAGAAAGCGTTCGAGGGGAATCGGACTGGATTTTAGATATTTGATGCAGGCGGATTTTACTGTATTTATTAAAGCCGAACTCGTTTATCATCCATATTATTCGCAATGGTATCCCGAAACTTTAACATTTCTCGATAATTTTCACGGGGCATTTGAAATATATGCGAGAGCCAAATCGAAAGAGTATTTTGACAAACTAAAACCGATTCTCGGCATCGAATTTCCCGCAGATTTATCCAAATTGATTTACGCCTACGAAGAAGAAAACCGCCAACTCCCGCGCGGTTTGAAACGCCAAACTCCAACGCGACTTTTGGGCTATAAAAATTTAGCCGCAATCTCTTGATTTATTTGCTTATAACATTAAAAGCCTTTATCGTCGAACCATCAGCCGAATAAAGCAAACCGAGCGTTTCATCGGTCGTAAAACGCGAATCGGGTTCGGAAACGGGAATAAATCGCGCATCTTTTCCATTGTGAACATTCACACCGACGAGTCCTTTTCTATCAAAAGGTTTTGGCAGATCAGTGTAAAAATACATAAAATTTCCGCGAATTTCCGAAAGGCGTTTGCGACGCAGAAGATAATCGGAAAGTCTTTCGACCTGACGCACGGGATCGAGTTTTTCCAAAAGACTTTCGCGCACATCTTCGCCCGAAGGCGTTACCGCGCCCATGATTTTTCCGCGAATCGTGTTTGAATTAAATATCCGTAAATTGTTTGCACGGCTCAAAAGATTCGGATTTCTTGCCAGTGAACCGAAAATGTAAATTTTGTCTGAAACATAATTTTTCGCCGAATTGCTCGCCAGAGTCGTTAGATCAAATGTCGAAAATCGCGTTTTTAAACCCGACCAGCGAAGTGATAAAACCGAACGCGCCAGCCCAACACCGCGCACCAAATTCAAAGCCGAAGTCGCCAAACCGCCATAACGAAAATAAAGCGCAGTCGCCCGCAGTGCAATTCCCGCAACCGTTCGCAAAACTCCGCGCGATGGTGCTTTATATTTGACGCGCCAAATTTCTTTATCAAAAGAACTGGATTCTCTATAAATTCCGCCCGATATATCAATCGGATATGCAAACGCAACAAGTTCTTCCCGTCCGCCAACTACAAGTTCACTGCGTTCGTTCACAATCACAAATTGCGCGTCTTTAATTTTATGTTCGATCTTTCCGAGTCTTCTTCCCGTTCTTGAACTCAATAAAATCAGGTCATCTTCATCAGCGATGACAATAGATATTGGGGAAAAAATAACAAAGTTCGTCAAACCTTTGTCTGCGCCTTTATAACGCCAAATCTTTTTGCCAGTTTTCGTGTCAATTGCCGAAACACCGAACGGACCGTTTTTTTCGGTTTCACCCGTTCGGATATTAGTAAATTGTCCACCCGTGCGAACGTATAAAACATCATTTACGACAGCCATTTCCGGCGTTTCGCCCAGATCGGTGGCTTTCCAGATTATTTCGCCTGATTTTCGATCAACCGCGCGGATTTTTCCGCGTCCCGAAATATAAACATTTTTTTCATCAAAAACCGGATCAGCGTCCGTTAATGCGAAATCATCTTCATTGATACCGAATTCTTCGCGCATAAATTCTTTTCCCGTTCGTGCGTCGTAAGCGGTAGCGCCTTCGTAGAAAAGATAAAGTTTGCCGTCCAAGATCATCGGCGCACGGTAATTATCCAAAGTGTGCGGAACTTCGCTCAAGTTTTCACCAAATTGCGCGGGCATCATTTCGACATCGGAATCTAATTCTTTTTTCCAGAGTTCTTCGCCGTCCGAAAGCCGCAAAACGTGAATCTGCGGTGAGCGTTTGAATTCTTCGCCAACTTTTCCGACCGCTTTTTTGACCGAAACGACGGCAAGCAAATCCTGTTCGGGTTCGACCGCGAGTTGCATCACATCGCCTTTAACTTTTTCACTGCGCCAGATCGAATTTCCGGTCAAAAGATCGATTGCTTCGAGCCTTGATTTTTTGCCTTCGTCGAGTGAAAGCAAAACCAAATCCGTTCCCGGAACTTGCGTAATGGAGGTTTCATCCACTCCTCTATGTTCACGCCGCCACAATTTCTGACCGTTTTCGCCGTCAATTGCATAAATTGAATTGTCTGTTCCGGCAAGCAAAACGCCAAAATCGGTCGTTTGATAAAATCGGATTTTTCCGTCAAGATTTGATTGCCAAACGGGTTGCGCGTTGGAATTTGCCGCGAAAAAGCACAAAAAACACAAAAGCAAAACTAAAACTTTCATATTTATATTTTAGCGTTTATTTGAATTGAATAAAAGATTTTTATAAATATGGTGCTTCTCTGCCAAGCGCATCGCTTTTGATTTTGTAAATTTCTTTGAAAAGTTTTACTAAAATTTGTGGGAATTCCGGGGAATTGTAGGGATTTGTTAAACTATCACACCAGTCTATTTTGACTATTTTTTTGCTATCTCTGACTTCAACTTGAGGAATTGCATCACAACTGCTTACAAGTTTTTCATATTTATTTTTAAGATTTCTGAATTCATCTTTTGATAAAAGATTATTTAATTCTATGAATGTAGATTCACTAATATTAAATTGTTTAAGCCTTTTTGCTTCTCCTGAAAATATTTGTTTATCATCTTTTGATTTAGTCGGATAATCATCAAATTCTACAAATCCATCTTTGTATAAACGAAAATAAAGAATTTTGCCTCTTAAATAATCTACTTGGCTTGTATATTCGGCATTGATTTCCAGAATCACATCTTTGGGTTCTTTTGTAATTACTTTATCTATAATTTCTTCTCTCTCGTAAACTTTTTCTAAAGTATCGCAAGAAAGCGAAGCTAAACAACAAAATAATAATGTGAGCAAAAAAATGAATCTCATAAAAACTTACTGAATTCGATAACCCTTTTCCTTCCAGACGACGACAACGACTCCGCTCAGGTTTTCGGCAATTGAACGTAAACCCGAATCGAGTTTGCGATATTCATCTGTTCCGCGTCGGACATTTGTTGTTTGTTGATTTTTGTATGCCGAATCATACCAAACGCCGTCTTTGCGGTTAAAGGTTTTTCCGCTGATCTGACGCGAGGAAATTGAACGCAATGCTTTTTCTTCTTCTTTAGCGTCGTCTTTTACCGATTCACCGCTGCGTGATGTAAAAATCTCATTTTTTTTCTTCGCCGGTTGTTGTGGCGGTTTAGGGGTGGCAAGAGGAGCAGGTTTTTCTACGGGCTTAGATTCGGCAACCATTACATCATCAGTTTTGTTGGTTACAACAGAATTTGGTTTATCATTTTGGCTTAGAGTCGCGCCGTCCGCCAGTGTTTCTTTGTCGCTTAATTTTGCCGGATCAGAATCGGTTTCTCTGCGTTTTTCATTCGGCGATTTGGCATCCAACGGCAAATTTGTTGCGGGTATGGATTTGTTTTCGGATTGATCTCTACCCAAAATTTCCGGCGAGGCTTGTGTTTTGGCAATTGCCGTATTTTCCGACATATTTGTATTTGCAAAGGAATTTTCTTCAGCAATCTCAGCGTTGGAGTTTGCCGATATCATCGGTTTGCTTGCAAATGGAGCATTTGCCGGTGCAGCCGCATTTGTGTTGACTTGGGCAACTTCCGAGCTTGTTCCCTTAAAATTCTGTAACACGATAAAAGCCGTAAGTCCCGTGAAAGCCAGAACCAACGCACCCATCGTATAAGCCAGATTCGGAAACGCGAAAATTTTCCGATACCACGGAATTGCCGGCGCAATTATTACGGTTTCTTCTTTGTGCGGAACTGTTTCAATTTTGTTTTCGGCGTTCAGCAAAATCAATTCAGACAGATTTTTTCGACACGGATCGCAGCCCGCGAGATGAGCGATGTAACGCTGTTTTGCTTTTTCGGGCAGAGCGTTTTCGGCAAACGCGGAAATTTCGTCTGCGTCGAGATGGGAATTCATCGCATCTTTACCAGCAAAATCGGCATCGCTTTTCGGCATCTGCCGGAGCAGAGCGTCTATTTCTTTGTCGAAGTCTAATTCCATCTAATTAATTCATCAAATTATTTGAAAACCCGAAAATCATTGATTTAGTCATCGAAGATGACAAACATTATAGCCCGGCGAGAATCGCTAGGAATCCGATTATGAAGGCTTTCAGACGCTGAAGATGTCGAACAAAATTACGAGATATGTTACTTACTTTCAACGAGCGATGAAATTTATTACAATCAACCTATGGTGAAACCAGAGGCTATGATGTTTGTCGCCATTGGCGACTTTTTCGAGTTTTCAAACATCTTCAAATAAAATTTACGCAAATAACAATTTTATTAATCGTCTTTTTCAGTTTCGGCGCGGTTGCCGGAACAACTAAAGAACGCCCGACCGAAAAAATTCTTGCACCACCAACAAAAATAAAAAGCCCGTGAACAATTTTTCCATATTAATGCCGAGTTTTGAAGCGGTTTCGGACAAATTGCGTTTTACTTCGTTTTCATCCCAACCATGTTTTTCGCGCAGATTTTTCTCGACCAATTTTCTGATCTCGGTCTGTACTCGCACAATTTTTCGGCTTGCCGTCGCTTCGTGAAAACCGAGCGTTGTGCCGATATCTTTCAGCTTTAGATCATCAAAATAATAAAGTTTTAAGAGCAGACGATCTTCCGCGTCGAGTTCTAAAATTGATTGTTTTAAAGCGAGAGCAAGGTCTTTTTGTGCTTCTTCTGCACTGTAAATTTCTTCAGGATTTTCGCTTAATGAAACGACCGATTTAAAGTCCGAATTTTCCGAAGAACCTTGCGCCAAAACTTCAAACTCGCGGTCATCCTCGGTTTGGACGATGCGTTTCATCTTGCGAAATTCGTCAATTGCCAGTTGACTTGTCACCGCGCGAAGCCAACCGCCGAGACTTCCGCGCCCTGAATAATAAGCGAGTTTTGTTTTCTTATTGCCTTTATTGTCTGTGCGAAGCCCGTGAAGTTCCGCCCAAATCGAACTCGCCAGGTCTTCCGCGTCTTCCTTGTTTTTACAAAATTTGTAAGCCGCAGATTTGACAGTCGAATCAAAATTTTTAACCAGATCGTTCCAAGCGGATTCGATACCTTTTTCGCAGGCGATTATTAAACACAGATCATCGGCGCGAATGTCTCCGATAAATTCTTTAATTTCCGAATGATTCGCGTTTTCATCGGGTGTTAAAACGTATTTTGAAACCGCCGCTGCAACTCGCTCGAATACTTCATTATCGGAAAGCCCTCGCGAATTTTCAGCGCGTGAAATGAGCTGCGCGACGGATTCTCTTATCGTTTTATGATGTTTTTCAGCAATGGAAACCATTAGGAAATTGACAGAAGTTTAACATTTTGAAAACCGGAACGCGAACTTTAGTTCGCCCGAAAACTTAAAAATAAAGATTTGAAAAAATTATGAGAGGCGAACTAAAGTTCGCGTTCCGGTTCAATATTAAATTTTCTTAATTATTTGGTTAGATTTTTTAGCTTCACGCCGTCTAAAATTAAAGCATCAAACGGTCTAAGATATGAAAATAAATAATAAAATTGCCGATGTTCGCGCCGAACTTCTGCGCCACCATCTATACAAAATTTTTGATTCGCCTGAAAAAGTTCGTGTGTTTATGGAAAATCACGTTTTCGCAGTTTGGGATTTTATGAGTTTGCTCAAACGTCTGCAACGCGATCTGTCCTGCGTTGAAATTCCTTGGCGCAGGAAAGTTTCCGATGAACAGACAAAATTTACGCGGTTTATCAACGAAATTGTCGTTGGCGAAGAAACTGACGAAGACGGCGAAGGCGGATTTATTAGCCATTTCGGTTTGTATTTAAAAGCAATGAAAGAATGCGGCGCAAATGCGGGAAAGATTGAAACATTTCTCGGCGCGCTCGATGAAAATATCACATTAAAAGACGCACTAAAATCCGCAAATGTTGCACCGGAAGTTGCGGAATTCGTTGAAAAGACTATTGATATTGCTGAAAACGGTAAAATTCACGAAGTATGCGCCGCATTTTTTTACGGGCGCGAAGAAATAATTCCCGATATGTTTCAGGTGATTTTGGACGAAATCGGAGAAAATAATTCTTCAAAACTCAAATATTATCTTGAACGACACATTGAACTTGACGGCGAAGAACATTCAATTCTAGCAGCAGAGTTATTAGAATTTCTTTGCGGTGATGATGAAATAAAAATTGCCGAAGCCGAGAAAACTGCGGTCGAATGTTTGAAATCTCGAATTAATCTGTGGGACGGCGTTTGTAATGAATTGTTAAAAGAAAATAACCTCAAAGCGAAAACGCAAAGTAAATAGATTTTCTAAAACGCACGGAACGCGAACTTTAGTTCGCCCGTATAATTCTTTTCTAACTTCAAAAGATAAGATTTTTACCGGCGAACTAAAGTTTGCGTTCCGGTTTTTTATAACTCGCCGCGTGAATCTTGTCGCGGCGCGGATAATGCAGAATCATTCCGAAAAGCCCGAACGCGATCCAGATAAAGAAATACTGATACGAAAAAGCAAACGCCAGAAAAAAGCCGAGCAGGGAAATTGATTCGCTCAAAGCGCAACCGACAATCATTCCGGTTTGAATCAGCGTAACTCTCTGTTCTTCGACGGCGCGATTGACAAATGTTTTTCCGAGAAAAACCGAGATAATCAAATTGGAAACCGCGACAATCGCAAAAATCAAAATAATCAAAGGATTTTCGCCCAAAACAGATTTCGTCGCATCAAAAGCAAAAAGTTCACGTTTGCCGAAATAGATCACTACAAAAAACATAAACTGCGACATAAAAAGCGCAAACCAGATTATCATCAACATTCGATAAGTCTGTTCGGCGGATGTGTTTTGATTCTGCATAACTTTTGATTTTTTAAATGGATGTTTATTTGGCAGGTAATATTTTTTAATACTACTAATCGGATAAATGACAGCGATGCAAGAAGCGTGAGCTAAAAACCTCTGTCAAGTTTCTTAACGAGTTTTTCTTCCAACAATCGTATCGCCTCCGTTAAAATACGTTGACCTTCTTCGGATTCCGTTTCAATCGTTTCCGACGAATCAGCATTACTTAACAAAACTTCGGTATCCGTTCGGTCTGATTGATTATCGGCGGACAATTCACCTGAAATGATTGACACCCGGCGGCGAAAAGCCGTTATTTCGATGCGTCGGTATTTTTTCACTTTAATCTCCTTTGGAAATAACGAGAATCGAAAGCAGAAAATTATTAAATGGACTGTTAAAAAGCAGCGCAGACAGAGAAAGTTCCAACACACTAACTTTTCCGCTGCGCTGCTGGTCATTTTTATTGAACATTTGCTACAGCAACCGGAATATCACTACTCAATCCGAATTGCCGGATTACCGATTGTCCGTTTGAACTTTGGAGAATATACCAAGTTCCATCACGATAGACGGCGATGTCTGTTCGCCCGTCCCCGTCGTAATCGCCCGGCACGGGTTTATCCGTCGCCAATCCAAATTGGGTAGTTGAAAATGAATTGTCCGAACTTTTCAAAATCCACCAAGTGGTGGTTGATGGACGGAAAACCGCCATGTCCGTTCGCCCGTCGCCGTCGTAATCACCGGGAACGATTTTGTCGCCGTTTGCACCGAATTGGCGGACACTGACCGTATTAGTCCCGCTTTGCATAATCCACCAATTTCCCTCTGACGGACGATAAATGCTGATGTCGCTGATTCCGTCGCCGTCAAAATCGGCGGGTGAACGGTTGACTGTGCAAGGCGCGCTTGCCGCATACAAACTGCATCGAGTCGCTGAATAAAGGTCGAAGCCGCCAAATCCACCCGCCCGGTTTGAGGAGAAATAAAGAATCGAGCCGTCGGGCGATAGCTTCGGCAATCTATCATCTTCTGCAAAATCGTTGATACCCGAGACGACAACAGGTTGACTCCACGTCGCAGAGACAGAAGCGCGGGTGGAAACAAAGATGTCAAACTTTGGATTATTCAGTCCGGCGGGACGCGACGAAGCGATAAAAATTTCCAAACCGTCGCGGCGGATTGCCGAGCCGAAATGCGAGCCTTCGCCGTTTAATTCGGGAATCAAAGTCGGCGTATTAAATGTGCCGTCCGGGTTTCGCGTGCTTTGAAAAAAGTCGAACTTTATTCCGGGCAAGCCGCCGGCGCGGTCACTGCTGAAAATAAGTGTAACCACGCCGGTCACCGGGTCTTCAAAAAAGTTTCCGCTATTGTCTGCGCCAGTAGAGTTAACCGTCGCGCCGAGATTGACGGGCGCGGTCCAGCCAAAATCATTGTTCGAGTCCGTTCGCGTCAAAATCCAAAGGTCTGGACCGCCGATGCCGCCGGGACGGGTGCTGTTTATCAACATCGAACGTCCGTCAAGCGAAATTCCCGTTATATTGTCATTCACGCTCGAATTGACCGTCGCGCCCAAATTTTGCGGCGCGCCCCAAGCCGAGCCGAGCGTCGCCCGCTGCGAAACATAAATGTCGTTGCCGCCCTGCCCGCCCACGCGGTCGCTCGTAAAATAAAGACTCAAACCGTTGGGCGAGCTAACTGGACCTGTTTCGTTGCTCGCCGTGTTTAGCGTCGCGCCCATATTTTGCGCCGCGCTAAAAGCATTGTTTTGCGAATACGCGCTCATCGCAATTATCGTCAGTGCGATAATTGTTGAGAGCGTCGTTAATGTAGTTTTGTTTTTCATAATTTTTCTCCTGATTTTTTTTAGGATTCTTTGTAAAGACTGGAGCGCAAGCATCCTCGCTTCCAATGGGTCGCGCTTTTTGCCGCGCAAACGGCGCGTGATTTACTTTCAAATTTCGAGTAAACGGAGGCTTTTTCGCGCTCCGCGCTCAAAGCAAGTGGAGATGCACGGCACTCCAGTCGGTTGTTTTCAATTATTTGCCGAACAGTTCAGGCGCGGATTGCCGAGTGCGAACATTCCGCTCGGATTCGACGACCAAACCCAAACGTGAAGTCCGTAAAACCAGACAGTTTCGCCGGGAACGACTTGAAGCGGTCCGTCCGGCGGTTGATTGAAGAGTGTGAACGGTCCCGAAACCTCCTGAAGATACGAAGGCAGCGGATTGGAGCGCGAAGGGAAAATTCCCGGAATAAATCCTCTGGTGTCTATGTAAAGCACACGATTAAAATAGCCGACCGCGACCAATCGCACATTTCCGTCGCCGGTCGGAACATAAAAAAGTAGTTCCGGCTCTTCTAGAATTACGCCCTGCTGCAGAATACGGGCACGATTAAAATAGGCAATTCCTTCTAGACCGTCTGCATCTTCGACGCAAGCACCATTGCCTGAAATTTCAAAACCGTCTTCGAGCGCGATATTTACATCGTGATATTTAGCCGTCGCCGCACGAACGCGGGCAAGTTCTCGGTTGACCTCGGAGTTTCCCTGCGCTTTGGCAACGCTCTGAGCCGTAACCAAGATGAATAAAGCAATCATCACCGATGCAATGATTGAAGTTAAGTTGTTTAGTTTTCTGTTCATGATTTTTTCCTTTTTTGTTTTGAGTTTCCCTTCGAGATAAAAAAAATTTATTCAAATTTCTTCCGACTTCTTTCGGGATGGCGCAATCTTATCGCACGTCAAACAGGCAAGTAGTGAAAAAACGGTGAAATTTTCGGGAAAAAGTTGTGAAATTTTTAGATTTGGTTTATGATGCGGCTGACGACCACAAATGACAGTCGCCAACCGCACGGTTGGACACACAGATACGAGACGGAAATAGTCCGCCCCGCCTTTTTCCAGCCGCTTTTATTTCTAAATTCAGAGTTGCGCCGACGGGCGTGAAACCTCCCACAATCCTTCACGGCTGAAGCCGTTACTCTAAACAGCGAGGCTTGCGATGCAAAAGCCGGTTCATCAAACTTACTCCTTCGACGAATTCACGCTTGACCTGACGCGAGGCTCTCTGCTGCGCGGCGGTTCAGAAATCAAACTGCGCCCGAAATCTTTTGAAGTTCTGAAGTATCTGACGGAAAACGGCGGACGGCTCATCAGCAAAGACGAACTCATTGAAGCAGTCTGGCTCGAAACGGCAGTTACGGACGAATCTCTGGTTCAATGCCTGAAAGATATTCGCCACGCGCTTGAAGACAAATCACAACAAATCATCAAAACCATCCCGCGGCGCGGTTATATTTTCGAGAAGGAAGTCAACGAAAATGGCGCAAGGGCAATTTACACGGAAGAATCGTCAGGTATTTATCTCGTTATCGAAGAAACCGAGAGAAATGGAGATTTTCTTAACGCTATTAAACAAAACAAGCGAATTACAATTTTCGCGCTGACTTCACTCTTAATTGTCGTGACGATTTTTGCGGCGTGGCGGTTTTATTCAAAAAAGGTTGAAAATTCTCCGCCGCTTTCCGCTTCGTTGTTTCAGAATCTTGAGGTAAAAAACATCACGCACGTCGGCAATATAATTAATATTGCTATCGCGCCCGACGGCAAATACGCGGTTTATACGATGGGCGGCGCGGACGGTGAGAGTTTGTGGCTTCGGCAAATCGCCACCGACAGCGCACAGCAAATTATCGCTCCGTCGGATGTGCGCTATTTCGGCGTTATTTTCTCGCCTGACGGAAGTTATATTTATTACAGTCGGTCAGAAAATAAAAATCCTTTGCCGCACGTTTTGTATCGCGTTCCGTTTTTGGGCGGAGTTTCGCAAAAATTGTTGACGGATTTGGATTGGTGTCCGACATTTTCGCCCGACGGAAGCCGTTTAACTTTTGTCCGCGATTCCGAAAGCCGCAACGAAAGCGTTTTGATGATAGCCAATGCCGACGGCACCGGCGAACAAAAAATCGCTTTCCGTCCATATAACGAGCCTTACACATATCCGGCGTGGTCGCCTGACGGACAGACGATTGCGGTTTCTGCGGGAAGTATGGAACTTGGCGATTCTTTTCGTGAAGTGGTTGCGGTCAATGTCGCTGACGGTGCGGAAAAATCGGTGACGACGCGCAAATGGTATTGGATTGATAAAATTGCGTGGCTGGCGGACGGAAGCGGAATGGTGATGTCCGCCAATCCGCAAAAAAGCCACGCCCACAATCAGCTTTGGCTGCTTTCTTACCCGAATGGCGAAGTGCGGCAAATTACCAACGACTCGCACAATTACACAAATGTTAGCTTGACGGCAAATTCACGCACTCTGCTTGCCGCGCATACCGAATTGCTGACGCATATTTGGATTGCGCCCGAAGGCGATGCCGTCCGCGCCCACCGCATTTCGTCCGGTTTGGGCGATTACAAACATATCCGCTGGACACCTGACGGTAAATTAATCGTCGCGGCTCTCGGAAACAACATAGATATTTATTTACGCGATGCGGATGGTTCGGAACTCAAGCAATTGACTGTCAACGCCGGAACGAATTGGGGACACGAAGTTTCGTCCGACAATCGTTATATCGTTTTCGATTCCGACCGCACGGGCAATTTTCACATCTGGCGAATGGACGCGGACGGCGGAAATCCGACTCAATTAACAAATGGCACGGGCGAAAAATTTCCCGACCTTTCGCCCGATGGCAAATGGGTTATTTATACGGCGTTTCAAGATTGGACGCTGTGGAAAGTTTCCATCGAAGGCGGCGCACCCGTGCAGATTGCCAAAAGCTACGCCCGTCAATCGGCAATTTCGCCCGACGGGAGATGGATCGTCTATATGGCTTCCGAAACCAATCGCCAAATCGTGATGCCCTTTGAAGGCGATGCGCCTACCAAACCGCTTGACTTGCCGCCCGGTGCGCCGCTATTACAACCTGTCCGCTGGTCGCCCGACAGTCAGGCTATCCAATTCATCGTCAAACGCGAAGGTGTCGAAAATATCTGGCAGATGCCTTTGGATGGCGGCGCACCGAAACAAATAACCAATTTCACTTCTGACCGTATTTTCAGCTACGATTGGTCGGACGACGGCAAAACACTCGGTCTCGTTCGCGGCGCGTGGACGGCTGATATGGTTTTGTTGACGCAAAAATAACAGTTTTAATCAAATTAACAAAATTTATTATTTAATCAAAAATAAACAAAATTATTCTTCAAGAGATTTACAAATTTTTCTAAAATCTTTGTAAAAATTCGATGCTTAAATCGGTTTTTTATAACTCGCCGCGTGAATCTTGTCGCGGCGCGGATAATGCAGAATCATTCCAAAAAGTCCGAACGCGATCCAGATAAAGAAATATTGATAAGAAAATGCAAACGCCAGAAAAATGCCGAGCAGGGAAATTGATTCGCTCAAAGCGCAGCCAACAATCATTCCGGTTTGAATCAGCGTAACTCTCTGTTCTTCGACGGCGCGATTAGTAAATGTTTTTCCGAGAAAAACCGAGATAATCAAATTGGAAACCGCGATCAAAGCGAAAACTAAAATAATCAGCGGATTTTCGCCCAAAACAGATTTCGTCGCATCAAAAGCAAAAAGTTCACGTTTGCCGAAATAGATCACCACAAAAAACATAAACTGCGACATAAAAAGCGCAAACCAGATTATCATCAACAATCTGTAAGTCTGTTCGGCGGATGTGTTTTGATTCTGCATAACTTTTGATTTTTTAAACGGATGTTTATTTTATCTCAAATTTTTCCGTAAAAAAGAAATAATTTTATAACCATCGAGATAAACCCAGGGCTTTTCGCCTAAAGTGTAATGTCCGCAGGGAATGATGACTTCATCGTGTTCGACTCCGGTTTTGCGGAGTTCGTCCATCATTTGTCTGGAAAGATTAATCGGGAAAGTCAGATCGTAAAGCGTGTAAATGTAGCGTTGCGGGCGCGGTTTGGATTTGGCGAGTTTGTCCATATAAGCCATCGGCGAGATCGGCATCCAGTATTCGCGCAATTCTTCCAAACTGACGTTTCCTTCCAAACCTTCTTTGACGTGATAGGTCGAAAGTCCCTGCCAGACGACATCGGCGACGTAACCGGAAACGTGATTAAAAACGCCCGCGTCAATTGTTTCGTCGTGAACGAACGCGAAAAATCCGACGCAACTTCCGATGCTCGTCCCGATTACGCCGACTTTTTCGTAACCTTGTTGTTTCAACCAACGAACCCCGGCGCGTGTGTCCAAAACCGATTGGCGCAGAGATTGCAAAGTTCGCCCGACATTCGGCGCGACTAAGTAATCGGCGCGTTCGAGTTCCGGCGGCATCCGTTCTTCGTGATACGGCAAAGTCAGACGAAGCGCGGAAACGCCGACTTTGTTAAAGAATTTGCACAAATCGAAATAAGTTCCGGGTTTCGCGTTCCAATGCGGCAACACGACGACTGCCGATTTTTTGTCTTTTTCGTGTGGGAAAAACCTCGCGTAAGCCGTATTATTTTCAACCGAAGGCGTTTCTATTCCGCTCGTCCAAGTTACATCATTTGTTTCTTCGTGAAGTTTGAAATCTGAAATTTCCGGCAAATGATAAAACTCGTCACTGTTTTCAACCATATTTTTTGAATATTCGCTGAAAAGTTTGCGCGGATCGTCGCCGTTCGGGTTTTCCTTGATAAATTCCGCGCCCCAGCCAAACGGATGCACGATGCGATTGTCGTTGAGCATCGCAAAATATCTTTCCCGTTTGTGCATATAACGCTTAAACATAAGTTTTTAATGGTAGGAAAATTGTGGAAAGTAATCAAATTTAAACAGTTGATTTGAAGGAACGCGAACTTTAGTTCGCCAGTATTAATTTATTCAGAGCGATTTTATTTGATGACCGGCGAACTAAAGTTCGCGTTCCGCTTGGCTAAAATTTTCTCGTAGAATGCAATATATTGCGGAATAATTTTCTCTGTCGAATATCTTGAGATTGCAGATTCTCGCGCATTTTTGCCGAATTCGCGGCGCATTTCTTCGTCGCTTAAAAGTTTTAGAACGTCTTCGCTCATTTTTTCGATGTTGCCGATTTCGCTCATAAATCCGGTTTCATTATCTGTCACGACTTCGGGAATTCCGCCGATTCTGGACGCGACGACCGGAACTTCGCAGGCTTGTGCTTCGAGTGCGGCGAGTCCGAAAGATTCGAGTTCCGATGGAAGCAAAAATATGTCTGCGATTCCGAGATAATCGGCAATATTTTCGCGTTTGCCGACAAAATTTACGAATTCGCTAATTCCCAATTGTTTTGCGCGATAAATACAAGCGGCGCGTTCGGGACCGTCGCCGACCATTAAAAGTTTTGCATCAACACTTTTTTCGCGGACTTTGGCGAGAATTTCGATGCAGTCGAGCGGACGTTTGACGGGACGGAAATTTGAAACGTGCGCGAGAAGTTTTTCGCCGTTCGGTGCAAATTCTTCGCGCAGAGGAGAATTTTCTTGGCGAAAATACTGCGTCGGACAAATAAAATTCGGAATGACTTCGATCTCGTCAAAATCGAATGTTTCAATCGTCGCTTGTTTCAAAAATCTCGAAACCGCCGTTACGCCGTCTGATTGTTGCAAACCATATTTTGTGATCGGCAAATACGAACGATCCGCGCCGACGAGCGTGATGTCTGTTCCGTGAAGTGTCGTAATTACAGGAACATAGCGTTTTTCCTTGATTGATTCACGCGCCAAAATCGCCGAAATCGAATGCGGAATCGCGTAATGAACGTGCAGTAAATCCAACTTTTCAGAACGTGCGACCGTTCCCATTTTCGTCGCTAAAGCGAGATCGTAAGGTTGATGTTCAAAAAGCGGATACGTCATCATTTCGACCTGATGAAAATGCACACGCTCGTTTAATTCAATCAGACGAGTCGGCAACGAAGACGAAATAAAATGGACGTTATGACCACGCGCCGCAAGTTCGCGCCCCAATTCCGAACCGACAATTCCGCTGCCCCCATAAGTTGGATAAACCGTGATTCCGATGTTCATTCTCTTAATGGTAAACGGTAAATTGTGAATGGTAAATGGCGGAATTAAATTTTAAGATTTTTTTAATTGATTGGGGTTTGCATCTCGTTAAAAAACTTGAAAATCAATCAACCGATCTATCAGTTATCCTCTAGCCTCTATAATCTGTTCCGAAAGTAAAAAATATCCGAAATAGCTGATAGATAATAGCTGATAACTGATAGATAAAAAAGGTTTAATGAATAATTTTGACATAACCAATTAATGATTTTGTTAAAAGGCTTGATAGCATAAAACCGACACGGTGCGGCTTTGATCTTCGGCGACGGGCAGAAGCGCGTGCGGGACGATTCCACCATACATTACGAGCGTTTGACCATCTTCGAGAAAAATTTTATATGCACATTCTTCGGGCGTGTCGCGGATTTTGGATAATAATTCGTGCGTTCTGTTTGGATAAAGACATAATTTTCCACCGGATTTATCTGCGCCGAATTTATTTTCAAGACAGGTTATAACGGCGACATCACACGCCGAAATGTCGCGGTGAATTTCGAGAAAATCGCCGGTTCGCGCGTAATACGAAAAAGTGCCGTATTCTCCGGTCGGCTGCAAAAACGGCAGCGTCAGTTCGCGCAAAAATTTAAGCAACCAGTCCGATTGATAAAATGCACGTTGATATTCACCACCCGCACTGCTCAAAAACTTTCGACGTGGTGCGCCGCCGCGAATTTCCTCCGTGTCTTCGTCGGAAATGTTACTTTCGGTCATAACTTCCTGCTGCTGAATCGCTTCGGCAAGCAGCGAATTTCTGATATTTTCATCGGCGATACCGGAAAAAATATCAAAACCGCCGCGCTTCATCAGAGGCGAATTAAGAATCGCCGCCGGAATTCCGGGAACGACCGCCGTCCCAAACGGCGGCACGGCAAAACCTGTGTTTATCTGCGTTTGCGGATTTGAAAACATTGCGTTCATATATTTTTATTTAGGAACGCGAACTTTAGTTCGCCAAACATAAAGTTTTCATTTTACGGAATTGGCAAGTTCAAACATTTTTATTGGTTTCCGGCGAACTAAAGTTCGCGTTCCGTTCCTTCATAAAAAAATTAAAAATTTCCCGGTCCGAAATCGGACGGTTCGGTAAATGTTATTGTTTCGACGGTTTTCTTTAATTCATTCGGCAAATTCGCCAGCGGCAGTTCGCTGCTTTCCGCATCATTTTCGCGGCTTGCTTTGACTGCTTGTTTTTCATTTTGCGAAATCTTTGTGTCAAAGGTTTTCTCAAAGAGTTTTTTATTGCCCGTAATCGAAAAACTGTTGGCAAATGCGGCATCAACTTCAAAACCCGCATCTGCAAAAAACTTTTGCACGATCTTAAAATCTTCGGCAGAAGGCATTATTTGATGCACATTTTCCGAAGTAATATTTGCCGGCGGAATCGAACTTTTTCCGTCCGCCGGTTTTAAGATTACCTGTGCCGATAATATTTGTTTTTCTTGGTTACTCATATTTTTCTCCGCTCTCAAATCCGATGACATTAAAGTACAATTAGCCGCAAAAAGGCACAAAAGACACAAAATTAAATGTTTTATTTTATTCATACTTTTTGCGTTTTTTGCGCTTTTTTGCGGCAATCCTGTTTTCTCAACTGCATTGTCCAAAAACCGTCTGTTGTAAATTTACACCGAAAATCGGTAGTTCCCTCGGCAGATAACTGCTCAAAGGTTCTTGTTTTTTATATGAAACACCATTTTGAAACTCTCCGCTTATTTCGGCAAGCACGTTCGGATTTATTGCCAGACTGAGATAATTTGCGCCTTGTTTTACCATCAGCCGATTTGCCGCCATTGAATCGAGAAATTGTTCGATTTGCGCTTCGTTGAAATTTTCTGCCGTAAAAATTTCACGCAAAAACTTGACGATATTTGTTAAAGAACGCACTTCGTCGCAAAATTCATACACCGCACGTTCGATGCCGTCAAGTTTCAATTCGTTGATCGTCGCGTTTGAGCGCGAATCGTAAAGAGTCATCGTACCATCCGTATTTTTGAACATATACAAACTTCCGGTTTCGGGATTTGCCTGCCAATCGTTAATATATTCGATGACTTTTCGCGCATTTGTCATCGGATTTATGCCGGATTCGTAATCGAATTCGTAATAATATGCAATCCGCATCAGACTTTCCTTTTTGAACGGATAAAGAAAATAATAAGGCGGCATCGGACGCAGATTTATGAGTCCGAATTCTTCCGGCGCATTGAAATACGGGCTGAAACGGTCGAGCCGAATCGGTCCGACGGCACACGGCGGATTTAAGAATTTAACAGCGGGAAGCATTTGCAAAATTTCTTCATAATCACCGGCGGTTTCGCCCGGAAAACCGTATAAAAGATTCCATTCGGCGGTGACGTTAAATTCCTTCGCCCATTTCAAAAGCTGAATGTTTCGCAATCCGGTCGTGCCTTTTCGCATCAACTTTAAAACATTATTGCTTAAACTTTCGATTCCGGGCTGAATTCGATTAATTCCGGCTTCGGCGAGAAGTTTTACGTGGTCGCGTTTTAAGTTTGATTTCACTTCGTAAAACATTTTCATCGGACGTTTTGCTTTTGCCAATGCCGGAATCACGTTATCGAAATATTTCATATCCAAAATATTGTCAACGACATCAACGGTTTCGGTTTTCCAGCGCGTCGCCAGAAAATCGAGTTCGTCCAAAGCTCGCGTCGGAGTTTTACTGCGAAATGCCATCGAACCGCCGTTCAAACCGCAGAATGTACAATGCGATTTTGCGCCCCACCAACAACCACGCGAAGTTTCAAAAAGCAACGTCGGGAAAATATTGATTGATGCGGATGATTGTTCCAAGTCGCGGAAATAATCGCTGTAATCGGGATATGGCAATTCGTCCATTTCGCGGATTCTGTCCGGTTCGCCTGTCAAAACGGATTCGCCGTTTTTTCGCAAAACGATACCGCCGATGTTTTCCGCGATGTTTTCCGCCGACTCTCCCCGAAAAATGCTTTTGACCAAAGCCGGAAAAGTTTTTTCCGATTCGCCCGAACAAACATAATCAACAAACGAAAATCGGCGATGAAGTTCGTGTCCCATTTCGGCTTCCCAATTTGCGCCGCCGAAAACCGTTTTGATTTCGGGGTAAAGATTTTTTACTTTTTTAGCAAGCGCAAGTGAAGCGATATTTTGCTCGAACGTCGAGGTGAAACCGACAATCGAATAATCATTCCATTCGATTGAATTCAGACAATATTCAAGAAAATTCGGAATCTGCGATTTGATGTGCAGAATTCTCTGCACCGTTTCATTATCGAGTTGCCAATTTTTTCGCAAGATTTCCGAGATGTATTTTTCCGCCCGCGCTTCGTATTTATCGCCGTAAAGCGCAGTCGTAAAACTCCAATCGCCCGCAAATGCCGTGTAGGGAAGTTCGTAACAAATCCATTGATAATTGTCCGCGCCGATAAATTCGGCAAATTGAAACGTCAAATAGCGCACGTCGCAAGCGATGTTATTTTCCTGCAAAGCGGATTTCAACAAACTCAAACCGAGCGCAGGTCGCTCCAATGCGCCATACGGCATACTTAACAA